>JADGNR010000103.1 GCA_017883415.1 Bryobacteraceae bacterium
GCGACCGCCGCCACGAGCGCTTGCGGTTCGAGGAACTCGGCCGGCCGCGAGCCACCACGTCAACCACCATGGCGCATGCCGCACGGACCCGGGAGGAACTGCCGGCCGGAGTTGTGGTCGGAACGTGTGTCGACAGCGTATCCTCGCCTAACCGTATGGAATTCTGGAGGCGCAAAAGTATGGCAGGCCAAGTGCTGCCGAAAAGGCATGAAGAAGCCAGCCGACGAAGGAGTTCGCACCTACCGTAAAGTCTTGACCACAGAGAAAGGGATGGGCCCGGATTCCGCCGGCCAGTCTGGGGACAATCAGGGATTGTCGGATGTCGCAGAGGCGGGCCCGGAGAGCGTTGAAGAACTGGTCGAAGAAGGCCAGGCGTTCGAAGCGGAAGTAATCACCGGCGTGGAGGATGCACCCGACGCAGATGTGTCTGAAGTTCACACCAAACAAGTCAACGAGGACGATGTGCCCTCCGAATACCTCAAGCCAGATTAGGCGAGGATGCGCGAGGAGCAGCGCTCATTGGGCGTCAAGCCAACTCGACGACCATCTTGCCGACATTTCGCCCTTGGAAGAGGCCGATGAAAGCGCCCACCGCCTGATCGATTCCCTTCTCCACCGTCTCATGGTTCTTCAATTGGCCCGCTTGGAAATAGCCGCCGACCTCTTTTTCGAATTCGGCTCGACGATCCAGCCAATCCGAAACTATGAGACCCTTCATCGTGAGCCGCTTGGTGATGATGTTGAATAAGTTGGAGGGGCCGGGGCGCGGCTTTTCCGCGTTGTAGCCGGAGATACTTCCACAGGCGATGATTCGGCCATGCAGGCGTAGCGCGGTGAGCGCCGCCTCTAGCGTTTCGCCGCCTACGTTGTCGAAGTAGACATCGATCCCGTCCGGCGCTTCCCGATTCAATTGTCCCAGGACCGAGCCGGCTTTGTAATTGAAGGCGGCATCGAATCCGCATTCCTCCCGGAGGAACCGAACCTTTTCCGCCGAGCCGGCGGATCCAATGACACGACACCCGCGCAGCTTCGCCAGTTGCCCAGCCACATTGCCGACGGCGCCGGCGGCTCCGGAAATGAAAATAACGTCGCCGGCTTTGACGTGCACCAGATTTAGCCCTGCCCATGCGGTCATTCCGGTCATGCCGAGGGCGCCGAGATAAGCCGAGAGCGGATGAATGTCACGGCTGACGAGATGCAAGTCCTTGGGCGAAGCAGTGAAGTATTCTCGCCAGCCGAGGTTGGAAATGACAACGTCGCCCGGCTTGACTTCCGGAGCGCGCGATTCGATGACATCGCCGACCGCGCCGCCCTCGAGCGGCTTGTCTATTTCGAAGGGAGGTACATACGACTTTCCTTCGTTCATGCGGCCTCGCATGTACGGGTCCACCGACATGAAGAGGTTACGAACCAGCACCTCTTGATCTCTTAGTGGCTCCGAGGCGGTCCACAACACTTTGAAGTTGGCGGCGGTCGGAATCCCGCTGGGGCGGGAGGCCAGGCAGATTTCCCGGTAGGTTAGTTTTGACATAAAGAGCCAAACTGGCATCGGTTCGGCAGATCACTGGGAAACGCACGTGCCGCGGCAATCACTCCGGGTGCCCCTCCGCGCGGGCTCGCAACTGTTGCGCGGCATGGAACCAGTCCTCTTCCGGCGATCCTTCCGGACAGCCTCTGGCTTGCCATAGCTTATGCGCCAGTGCGGCGATCTCGGAGTGCCCAAAAATTGCGATTCCGTGTTCATTCACAGCGTTCTGGCGCATCTGCTCGGTATGCTGTTGAGCCTGTTGGGAATGCTCAAGAGCTCGCCGGGAGCGCTCCTGTCCGGTTTCGTGGTCTTGCTTCTCATGGGCTTCCGCAGCACTACGATGGGCGTGGGCCGCACCATCGTGCAACTCCGCAGCCCGTTGATGGTTTTCGTAATGTGATCCGTTATTGTAACGAGTGGACATTTTAAAGGCTCACGATCTCCGCTGATTTATTGTGGGCTTCCCTTGCGAGTCTGTAAGCGTGATCCGAGTACTCCAGCGCTCGTTCCGCATGCCAAACTGCCGCTGGGAAGTTCCCTTTTTCGTTATGTTCGGCAGCGGTGCGATGGGCCCGCGCCGCAAATTCGTGCTGCTCGGCGGCCTTCCGGTGCGCCTCGTGCATGGCTTTCCTCCTGTGGAAGCGTATACCACTCTCATCTCGTGTGCACGAGGGGGGCCAATCTTCCCAAATCAGGAGTGCCCTGCGTTTGAGGCGCTCTGGCAACCGGCTTCCCGGTGCCGACTCTGCACCTGCACCGGAAGATTGTGCACCATCACGGACGAAACTCCGGATTCGAGTGTAAGGGTCTGTGTCCCAGACAGGAAGGCGGAGGGAGCAGGCGCACTCGGTCGATGCCATTGGCGCCCTCAGGAACTACGCCGTGGATTTCTGTGCGGGGGGAGAACGGCGTTGCCTGCGGAGCGCGCGCGGGGCTCAATTCCGGAATGCGGGATGAGGGGAAGAGCTATGGCTCAAAGTACGTACTGGCGCAACATCCACCACACCAGGAACAGCGCGATCAGGGCGACAACGATATAGCGAATCCACTGCCTGGCGGTCCTTGGCTCGGTTCGGTTTTCCACGGAGGGACCCTAGCAGGTTGGGGGCCAACGGGGGGTCGCTGGCAGTCGCCGACAAGGGACCTGCCGACCAGGCAGCTACCCCTTCTTCACGGCGGCTTTCACGTGGCATTTGGTGGTGCAGTTGCCTTTTGCCGCGAAGGCACTCCCGCTCGCGTTGTGGCAGAAGCCACAAGAGGTTTTCTTGTCCTCCTGCGTCTTGTGCATGGCCGACTTGAAGTTGAGCGGCGCCATGGCGTTCTTCGGCCACAGAGCGTCATGGCACACGTTGCAGCCGTTCCTCTGCCGTTTGGCATGCGCGGTGTGATCATAGGTGACGTCGCCGGTCTTGGCATGAAACACCAGGTTGGCAGGGACTACCACCTCAGCAACCTGCCGGGGACCTCGTCGAGCATCTCCGGCTTTCTTCTCCTGCGCCAGCATTCCTGTTCTGCTAATCGTCGATAGCAATAGAACGAGCGGAACCAGCTTTTGCATACAGAGATTATAGGGGAGTTTCAGCGCCCAGGAAACCTCACCCTTAAACATCCGAAGGACAGTGGCTCGCAGAAATGAAAAGGGCCGGCGGCCCCTGAATGCCGAAGCACCTTCCCGGAGACGGCGGTATCGTCGTCCGGCCCAGGTCGAAATAGCACCGATTTGGTGGCGGGGCGATCCCGGCGCGGCAGGGGCCGATCTCATGCTGCGGCCGGACACGGCGATCGCGGCCGGGTTCGACGAGCCATGGACCGCCACCGCGACGTTCCAGCGCGAGTTGCGCCGCCGAGCCCTTTCATGGCGCCATTCGCGACGGTCTGCGAATCGACCCGGCGGCGGCGCTGCGCGAGCAGTGAGCCCCACCCCGCGGCTCACGCGAGCACTATGCGGTAAACGTCCCAGGTTTCGCCGGCGGCTTTCTCCCAGGTGAACAGACGCGCTCGCGCCCGGCCGCGGCGGGCGAGGTCCTGCCGCAGATCGCCGTTGGCGGTTAAACCGCGCAGCGCCTCGGCGAGCGCCGCCGTGTCCTCGGCATTCACCAGGATGGCGGCATCGCCCGCTACTTCGGGGAGGGCGGAGCTGCGGGAGGCGACCACGGGCGTGCCGGCGGCCATGGCTTCGAGCACGGGCATGCCGAATCCTTCGTCGAGTGAGGGAAAGGCGAAGATCTGCGCGCCGGCATACCGCGCCGCCAGATCCGCGGGCGCCACGTAGCCCAGCGTGGCGATGCGGTCGCGGGCGGGGCTGCGGGCGATGCGGGCCAGGATTTCGGCCGAGCCGTAGCCGGCGCCGCCGGCCAGCACCAGCCGCCAGGAGGGGTCGACCGTCTCGAATGCCTCCACCAATCGCCCGATGTTCTTGCGCTTCTGCATGGCGCCCACGTTGAGGATGATTTTCTCCCGCCGGGCGTTGGCGGGGTAGGCCAGGTGGCGGACGCCATGGTGGACCACGCGCACCTTAGACTCCGGTACGCCGAGCAGCGAGACCACCTGGCGCGCGGTGAACGCGGACACGGCGATAATGGCGCTGGCGCGTGCCGCGGCGTCGCGCGCCTGGGCGGCGAAGCGCGCGCGGAACTCGGGTGTGGAATACTCGCCGGTCATCACGAAGAGGTCGTGGAAGGTGGCCACCGCGCGCGGGAGACGGGCACGCGGCAGCCGCTGGTTCAATCCGTGGAAGAGGGCGCCGCGCGGCACAACCGGCTCGACCAGCAGGCGGCGCCGGGCGTTGGGGGGCAGCGCCTCCGCCCAGGCGCGCAGGTAGCGGTGGGGGCGATAGCAGAAAAGGAACCGCGCCTCCGGATGGGCCGCCGCCAGGCCCAGCAGAATCTCGCGCGAATAGAGGCCTACGCCGGAGAGTTGGTCACCGATGGCATAGGTGGCGTCGAGCGCGATGGTGATTCGATTCTGTATTCCTTCATTCTGCGATAAAGGGTGGTGCGGCCGATACCCAAAATGCGGGCCGCTTTGCCGAGTTCGCCGTGGGTGGCGGTGAGGGCGTTGCAGATGGCCTGCCTGGTGCTGTCGGGAATCGAGATGACGGGGGATTTGGGCGCGGGGTAAAACTGCTCTTCGGGATGGCGGTCGACGGCGCCCGACAGTGGCCCCAGGCCGGCCGCCGCCAGGTGGTACTGCAGGGCCGAGGGCATGTCCTGCATCTGCAGCGCGCCTTGCGAGTTGAGCGCGGCCATGCGGTCGATGCAGTGTTTCAGCTCGCGCACATTGCCGGGCCAGTCGTAGGAAAGAAAGGCGGCAAGGATTTCCGGGCCGGGCGCCAGGTGGGAGGCGTGGGCCGCCTCCAGGAAATGGCCGATAAGCCGGGGGACGTCTTCCTTGCGGTCGCGCAGCGGGGGCAGATGGATGGCGAATACGTTGAGGCGGTAGAAGAGGTCCTGGCGAAAGTGGCCGGCGGCAACTTCGGCTTTCAGGTCGCGATGGGTGGCGGCGATAATGCGTAGGTCCACCTTGCGCCACTGCAAGGATCCGACGGCGCGGAATTCGCGTTCCTCGAGCAGGCGCAGCAGCTTGACCTGCATTTCGAGCGGGAGGTCGCCGATCTCGTCGAAGAAGGCGGTCCCGCCGTCGGCCAGTTCCACCAGCCCCTTCTTGTTCTCGGCGGCGCCGCTGAAGGAGCCCTTCACGTGTCCGAACAACTCGCTCTCCATGAGCGTGCCCACCAGCGCCCCGCAGTCTATGGGGACGAACTGGCCGCGCGGGTTGGCATTATGGATGGCGCGCGCCACGACTTCCTTGCCGGTGCCCGTTTCGCCCAACAGCAGGACGGGCAGCCGGGCACGGGAGGCCTTCTCGATCAGCCGCCGCAAGGAGACGATCAAGGGCGATTGCCCCACGAGGCCGTGGTGGTCTTCCGTCGTGTGCGGATGCGTGGATTCCATGGCCGATTAAGAATCTAGTCGGACGACGAAGGTGTTTCTCTCACCTGATTCTTGACGAATCCGCAGGGAAAGGGCACGGGCGTCCTCCTGGGTAGGTTCCGAGCCCACCATGACGCGCCAGACGCCGGGGTTCTCGGGCCGCTCGACCAGGCGGGCGGTGCCGTAGAGGGAGGCCATCCGCGCGCGGACGCGTTCGGCGTTGCCGCGGTCGCGAAAGGCGCCCACCTGGACCGCGAACACGGCCGGCGCAACCCCTGCGGGCGCGCTCATTACCTCAATGCGGACCTGGGCGATGCCCGGCCCGATCAGCTCGATGGCGCGGGCGGCGGCATGGGAGAGGTCGATGATCCGGCCGTCGATGAAGGGGCCGCGGTCGATGACCCGCACTTCCACGGTCTTGTCGTTGTTGAGATTTACCACACGGAGCCAGGTGTCGAAGGGCAGGGTCCGATGGGCCGCCACCAGCGTTTCCATATCGTAGATTTCGCCATTGGCGGCGCGGCGGCCGTGGTAGGGGTGGCCGTACCAGCTTGCCACGCCGGTTTCCGTGTATCCCGGCTGGGGGACAGTAGAAGGCACCGATGGGGCAGCAGGGGCCGATGGGGCCGAAGGCGCAGGAGGCCGCGGAACCCGCCGGGCGTGTTTCTTATGCCCGCAGCCGGTCAAAGCCGCGAGCACCAGCACCAGGGCGAAGACTTTCCTCATGCCATTGGCTCGATTATCCCATGAGCGGGCGGACCGGTCAGCAGCCCATATACCCGCGCCGGTTCGTTCCAGTCGATCAGGCGGCCCGGCGTGGCTTCACCTGACTCTCGACGAGCGCGGCTGAGGCATCCAGCGCCACCTCGAGATCGTAGTTGGCCTGCAGATTGATCCAGAACTGAGGGCTCGTGCCGAAATACCGCGCCAAACGCAGGGCGGTGTCCGCCGAAATGGACCGCCGGCAATGCGCGATGTCGTTGATCCTGGTCACCGGGACATGGAGCTCTATCGCAAGACGATTCGCGCTGAGTCCGAGAGGCTTCAAGAAGTCCTCGCGCAACGTTTCGCCCGGATGAATCGGTGGGAGCTTTGCAGATTTCTTCGCCATGGTTTCCTCAATGGTAGTCCACGATCTCGACCGAGTAGGCATCCGGGTCCTTCCACTCGAAGCAGATGCGCCAGCGGTCGTTGATCCGAATGCTGTACTGCCCCAAACGGTCGCCAGATAGGGGCTCGAAATGGTTCCCCGGAATCGCTGCGAGATCTGACAGCGAAGCAACAGCGTTCAGATGATCCAGCTTTCGCTTGGCCACGTTTTCAAAACCGGCGTACTTTCGTGTCTGTTCCCGCCGGAACAGCTTCGCCGTACCTTTCGACCGGAACGAGCGGATCACTTCTCCATTATACCGTCTCGCATTGAATGGCAAACGGTAAGACATGTTGCCTGGGATCGTCGCAAATCGGAGGTCACCGCAATTTTTTAGTAGACACCCTACACAAAACATGGTAGAATGCCTACACAATGAGCCAGCCGCCCACGCGCGTCGAACTGCTGCAAGGCACGCTCGATCTCCTTATCCTCCGTACCCTGCTTCAAGGACCCACCCACGGCCACGCCATCGCCAAACACATCCAGCAGACCTCACAAGACCTGCTGCAGGTGGAGACCGGTTCTCTGTATCCGGCGCTGCACCGGCTGGAGGCGAAAGGCTGGATTGCGGCTTCGTGGGAACTGTCCGATAAGGGCAAACGCGCCAGATTCTATCGCCTCACGCCGGCTGGGCGGAGGCAACTCGCGGCCGAACAGTCGAAGTGGGATGCGTTCTCCCGCGCCATGGGATTGGTCTTGAAGCCAGCCGATCAGGAAGGACAATGAACCCGTTCTTTCGCAAGCTGCGTTGGTTGGTCGAACGGCGTAACAAGGAAGCCGAACTGCGCGAGGAACTCCAGTTCCATCTCGATGAAGAAGCGGAACAGCGCCAGGCAGAGGGGGTGGCCCGGCAACAGGCCCGATGGGCGGCACGCCGCGAGCTGGGAAACCTCGCGCTGGTCGCGGAGAACACCCGCGCCACGTGGGGATGGACCCTCCTGGAACAACTCGGGCAAGATCTGCGCTTCGCCTTCCGGACCATGGCCACGAACCGGCTGTTTACCGCACTGGCAGTCGCGTCCCTCGCGCTGGGAATCGGGGCCAATACGGCGATCTACAGTTTCATGGACGCGATCCTGCTGCGCTCGCTGCCGGTCGCCGATCCCCAGTCGCTGGTCGTCCTGAACTGGCATGTCAAGGCGGGCGTACCTCGTGGCGAAGAAGGGCAAGGGCGCAACTTCGTCATGCACGGCATGAGCGGGAGCACCTGGGGCGATGACCAATCGGGAACCACCAGCAACATTTTCCCCTACCCGGCGTACGAACTTTTTCGGAAGAACGACGCCGTCTTTTCCCTCGCGTTCGCCCGCTACCCTTCCTGGCAGGTGAGGAGGCTGAACCTGGCAGTCAAAGGCTTGGCCGGCATTGCCACCGGCGAGTACGTGTCGGGCGACTTCTTTCGGGGACTCGCCGTTGCCCCGGCCGCCGGGCGGCTGATCCTTCCCGACGACGACCGCCCGGGCGCTCCCGCGGTGGCGGTGGTCAGCTACGGCTTCAGCCAAAGGCGCTTCGGAGGGGCCGCCAACGCGGCCGGCCAGCCGGTGCTGATCGACAACTTGCCCTTTACCGTGGTGGGGGTTACGCCGCCGGAGTTTTTCGGCGTCGATCCGGCATCGGCTCCCGACGTCTATCTTCCAATGCACACCAATGAACCGATGGGAGCGGCCCATCAGTTTGGCTTTCGCTCCGAGCGGTACCTCGATCGAAACTACTATTGGGTCGAGGTCATGGGCCGGTTGCGTCCCGGAGTCAGCCTCGCGCAAGCCCAAGCCGTGCTGGCCCCGGCCTTTCAGCAATGGGTAGCCACCACCGCGGCCAATGACCGGGAGCGGGCCCACCTTCCCGCACTGGTGGTCAAGGAAGGCGCGGGCGGCCTCGACAGCTTGCGCCGGCGATACTCGCAGCCGCTTTACGTGCTGATGGCGATGGTGGGATTGATCCTGGCCCTGGCGTGCGCCAACGTCGCCAATCTGCTGCTGGCGCGCGCCGCGGCCCGGAGGCGCGAAATGGCGCTGCGGCTGAGCGTGGGCGCAGGCCGGCTGCGCATTGTCCGGCAACTGCTCACCGAAAGCGTCCTGCTGGCGGCGCTCGGCGGTGCGCTCGGGGTGGCGTTCGCACTCTGGGGGATGCGTTTCCTTACCCTGCTGCTGGCCAATGGCCGGGCGAACTTCACCCTGCACGCGGAGTTGAATTGGCATGTGCTGGGGGTGGCAGCCGCGCTTTCCCTTCTTACGGGCATCCTGTTCGGCCTTGCTCCAGCGCTCGAGGCTACGCGGGTGGACATCCTGCCCGCCCTGAAAGCCGCACGCGCGGGCGGGCCGGGGGCGCGGCGAGCTTTCCGGCAGGTCAGCCTGAGCCGCATCCTGGTGGTGTCGCAGATCGCCATCTCGCTGCTGCTGCTGGTGGCGGCGGGGCTCTTTGTACGCACGCTGTCGAACCTGGAATCGATCCAGCTCGGCTTCAATCGCGAGAACGTGCTGCTGTTCCAGTTGGACGCCCGGAAGGCGGGACACAAAGATCCGGAGATTGCCGACTTCTACGGCGGCCTGCGCACGCGCTTCAGCGCGATTGCGGGCGTGCGCCATGCGAGCCTCTCGGAAGATTCGCTTATCCAGGCAGGGACTGGACTTCCCATCAGCCTGCCCGGCGCGCCGCCCGGCAATGGCGAACTTCTTCTGAACGTGGGACCGGCATTCTTCCAAACCATGCAGATTCCGATCCTGGCCGGCCGTGATTTCGAGGAGCGCGACCGGCCCGGCTCACCCGCCGTCGCCGTAATCAACAAGGCGTTTGCCCAGGCCAATTTCGGCGATCGGAATCCGCTGGGGCAGCACCTGACCCTGTGGGAAGACGACCGTCCCGCGCGCGACATGGAGATTGTCGGGGTAGCGGGGAACGCGCGCTATGGCAGCCTGACCAGGGACGTCCCGCCGCTGGTGTATATGCCGTATAACCAAGGCTACCCCCATCCGGATCAGATGGTGTATGCGCTGCGCACGTCGGGGGACCCGCTCCGGTATGTCAACCCGGTGCGCGAAATCGTCCGCCAGGCGGACCCGCGCGTGCCGGTGTCGGAGGTGAGAACCCAGGCGGCGGACATCGACCAGACCATCGCCCAGGAGATCACCTTCGCCGGGTTGTGCAGCGGCTTCGCCATTCTGGCGCTGGCGATCGCCTGCGTAGGCCTGTATGGCACGGTGGCCTACAACGTCGCCCGCCGCACCGGCGAAATCGGCATTCGCATGGCGGTGGGGGCGCAGCGGGGCCGCCTGGTCTGGATGGTGCTGCGCGAGGTCCTGATCCTGGCGGCCGTGGGGCTCGCTATCAGCGTGCCGGCGGCGCTGGCCGCCTCAAAGCTGGTAGGCTCTTTCCTGTTCGGGCTGAAACCCAACGATCCGGCGACGATGGCGATGGCCATGGCAACGCTGCTGGCGGCCGCGCTTCTGGCCGGCTACTTGCCTGCGCGGAAGGCGTCGCGCATCGATCCGATGATCGCCCTGCGGCACGAGTAACCGGCGGCGCACCGGCCGGTAAAGATCTCCGCCGAATTCGCCGATATGAGAAGTATGCAGGAGAGGCGATCGGAAGTTCGAATGTTATGCGCGGACATGGTGGAAGTCCGGTGGGAGGACCAGTCCGGCAAAGCCCGGCGGGCCACGGCGCTGTTGGAAGACATCGCGGCGTCCGGCGCTTGCCTGCAACTGGAAACGCCGTTGCCGTTGGGAGTGGTAATCCACTGGGATAGTCCCAGGCAGAAGTTCTCGGGCTATGTGCGGTATTGCGTTTACCGCGAGATCGGATATTTCATTGGCGTGCAGTTCGAAGGCGCCACGAGGTGGTCGAAGAAAACCTATCGGCCGCAGCATTTGCTGGACTTGGAGCGCCTGGTGGCGCACTCGAAAAAGTGACCGCACAGCCGCAGGTGGGGCGGGCGCCCTCGGGGGTACCCTCTGGGTCCGGCCGACGCCCTCGTCGGCCTTCGGCCGAAGGCCGGCCAGGGGGCCGGGGTGCCCTCTGGGCCCGGACCAGGGGGTCCGCCCCACAAGCTTACCGCCCTCCCCGGCCCGCGTCCCGGGCATCGATCAGGAACCGCACGGTGATGTAACCCATGCCCAGGACGGCGGCGGCCAGCGTGCCATAGAGGAGCTCGGGATGCCGTTCGCTCCAAGGCTTGCGGGGAGGCGGCGGCGGTTGCCAGGCGGGATTCGGCTGTTCCGGGCCGGCGGCAAGGAGTGTCTCGGGCGTGGGGGCTCTTTGCGACAGGATGGCTGCCAGGTCGTAAGCCGGCGGCTTTGCCTGCGGGTTGCCGTAATACAACGCGTACTCGCCCACAGCATCGGGGAGGAACTTGAGCCGACGCTCTACCGCTTCCACCACCACGCTGCCCACGGGGACGGGCCGGTCGTCGCCATTGAAGATGCGCAGGCGCAGATAACGCTCGTGCTGTTCGGGGAACTCCAGGATGGAGGTTTCCTCGTTGGGATAGCGGTAGAGCACTCCGCCGGCCACGTATCGCCAGTCTTTCCCGTTGGCGCTGGTTTCGATGTCACAAGCGCGGTGAAAGGGCGGTCCGCCGGTTTCCGCGCGCAGCCTGCTATGCGGCAGATTGGCCACTCCGAGGTCCAGCACCAGCAGGCTGCTCCGCTCCTCCTCGCTACGAGCCGGTGTGATGCGCGCGAGGGTCTGCCAGACCGACGGGCGCTCGCGGTAGTAGGACAGCCAGGCGTCCTTGACGGCGCCGGTGCGCATCCAGCCGAAGAAGGTGGCGCGCAGGTACCGCCGGGTGGAGAGCGCATAATCCACGGTGAGCACCGACACGCTGCGGCCGCCCTGGGAGAAATCGAATAGGTAGCCATCGTCACGCGCTACCGCCCATGAGCGGCCATCGGCCGACGTCTCGATGCGCACCTGGATGCGGAAATTCGCCTCCGCGGTGGCGATGCGCAGGCGGTTGTGCCTGGCCGCAGTGCCGACGTCGAGCATGAGTTCCAGACCGGCGCCCGGCACCACGGACCGGTCCAGGATCTCGGGCCGCAACTCGCTTTGCTCGACGCTCCCGGTCAGCGTTTCGAGGACATAGGGAACCTCGTACCCGTTCCGCACCAGACGCAGATCGGCAAGATCCGCCCGCGCGGCCGCGTAAATGGTCCGGTCCAGTGTCAGAGCATGCACTACCTGCCCCTGCCCGATGGCGAGGGCGCGGAGCAACGGCCACCGCGCAGGGGAGAAATCGGCCCGCGCCAGTAGAGCGAGACCGAGCAGGCTAAGAGCGGATTTCCTCATCCCGCCACCAGTTTTCGATGGTTGTCCGGTACCGCGAGTACAGGAACGACGTGATCAACAGCAACACGCCCAGGAACCCGAACGCGATGACGCGATAAATCTTCCCCAACTGCCAGACGTCGTAGAAATAGAGCTTGAGCACCACCAGGGCCAGCAGGCCCAGGCCGAGGATGCGGTTGATGCCCGCGCGCGTGAGGACCCCGAGCACCACCAGGGCCAGGCCGTAAGCGGCCATCAGCGCCGAAAGCGAGACGGTAGCGACGTTGGCGGCATTCCCCTCGGCCGCGTTGCGCGCCGCCCACCCGAGGACCTCCATGGCGAGCGCCCAGAGCAGGACATAGTGGCCGGCCACGTAGGGTGCGACCGCCAGGGTGCCGGAGCGAACCCAGCGGGCGGCCAGCCACAGGCAGACGGCGGCGACGAAGAATGTCAGAAATCGGGCATTGGCAATGGCGTGGTACTCGTTGGGATCGGAATAAATCGCAGCGTCGAGGAGGTGCAGGCGGGCCAAGGTCAGCAGGAAGACCAGCATGGCGGCTTTCACCAGGCCGTTGGATTCGGTGCGCACCCCGATCCAGGCCAGCGCCGCGGCTTCCAGCGCCCACGCCATGGTAATCCGGTACCCGGAGAATTGGATAGGCACAGCCAAAGTCAGAAAGCACAGCGCCACGCCCAGATAGAGCAGCACCGGCCGCACATCCTGGTCGGCCTCGCGGGCGGCTTTCCAGATCCGCACGCCCAGCGCCAGATGGATGGCGGCCAGGGCCGCGGCGAATAGCCCCAGGTAGTCGTTGTAGTCCGGCCGCAGCAGGTGGTAACCGATGCCGAAGTAAACGGCGGCGTTGAGCGCCACGATCGCCAGGTCCTGCTGCCGCGCCGGGGCGCGCTTCACCAGTATGCGCCATGCGGACCAGCCCAGGAACAGCAGAAAGCCCACCGTGAGGGCCGCTACCATGGCGGCCAGTTGGGGCGGCTTCCACAGGTTCGCCTGCCATACCGTGCAGCAGACCCAGAATCCGCCGAACGCCGCCGCCGGTCCCAAGAGCCATCCGCGCCATTCGGAAAGGACCAGCCCGGCGGCCGCCAGCGCGAGCGACAGAAACAGGTAGGCAAGTTGGGGCGCCGGCCAGATGGCCAGCAGCGCCAGGCTGGCCAGTAGCTGGGCAGCGGCCGGCAGCGCGGGCGACTCCAGCAGGCAGAACAGCGCATAGTAAGCCAGGGCGAAGACGGTGGCCACCAATTGCTTCTCGGGTTGGAAGCGGTCCGCGAACCAGGAGCCGTAGAGCAGCGTAGTGCCGCCAAAGACCAGGTATTCCAGGGGCCGCCACCGCTGGCTCCGGGCCACCGCCACCGCGCCCACGTTGAGCAGCAGCAGGTAGGAGAAGAACGCCCAGGGACGGTCCTCGTGGGTGCTCAACAGGATCGGTGTGAGGTAGCCGCCAATCAGGCCGAGCACGGAGATGGCGGCGGCGCGGTAGCGGATCGCCAGCGCTCCCGCCATGGCGGTGGTGAGCGCCATGAGCAGAAAGGCCACGCTCTGCGGCAGCAGGTTGTAGAAGCCGAAGGAGGCGTAAAACGAAAGATAGAGAATGGCGATGCCGGCGCCCGTGATGCCTTGCGCATAGGTCCGATGGCCCCGCCGCCACATGAATTCGGCCAGGCCGAGGGTGGCGAATGCGGCCACCACGCCCAGCATGACGCGGCCGGCCTCGCCGATCCATTGGTTGTCCACCGCGTACTTGAAGAAGAAGCCCACTGCCAGGACCAGCGTGAGCACGCCGATGCGGTTGATCCAGGTGAGCCCGACGCGCGTCTCGAGGCGGGATTCCGGCTCGCTCACCGGCTCGGCGAATCGGGGAACGGGGAGCGGGGGCGGCGGGGCTTCGCGCGCGGGCGGCGGGGCGGCATTCACGGGCGGGGGATTGACAGACGAAAGCGTCTGTCCCACGTTGGGCGACTGCGCCGCCTCCAGGCGGAACAGGCGCTGGTCCATGACGTCCAGACGGCGCAGCATGCGCGCGAGCGCGTCGCTCAGCGCATCCATGCGTTCGTCAGCCGGTGAGGACATCCTGGGACTCCTCCCTACCGGCAGTATACTGCAAGTGGACGGCCTCGATTAAATAGTATCGGGTCCGATTTAATTCGCTCGTGCCACGGTGCGCGGCACGTGAATAGTGAATGTGGCGCCGCATCCCGGGCTGCTTTCGAGCGAGATGGTGCCGCCGAACTGCTTTTGGACGATGCCGTACACCACCGAGAGCCCCAGCCCGGTGCCCTTGCCCGGTTCTTTGGTGGTGAAAAACGGTTCGAAGATGTGCTGCTGGGTCGCGGCATCCATGCCTTGTCCGGTGTCGCTGACCGAGAGAGTCACAAACTGGCCCGAGCCCAAGCCCGGCCGGGCGGCGAGGCGGTCCGCGCCGAAGTTGTCGGTTGCGATCGCAATAGTGATGGCGCCTCCCTTGGGCATGGCGTCGCGGGCGTTGATGACCAGGTTGAGGAGCACCTGCTTCAGTTGTCCCAGGTCGACGGTGACGGGGCACGGGGAGGACGCCGGTACGATGCGCAGGGAAGTTCCGCTGCTGAGCGCACAGCGGAGCACGGTGGCCATCTGGGAGACTGCGGAATTGAGATCGACCACTTCGGAGCGAGCCTGCTGGGGACGCCCGAAGGCCAGCAACTGGTTGGTGAGCGTGGCGGCGTTCTGACTGGCGCTGAAGACCTGGCGCGCCAGGTCGGCGCTCTGCGGATCTCCCTGCAGGCGGTCGAGCAGCAACTCGGTGCATCCCATAATGACGGTAAGAAAGTTACGGAATTCGTGCACCATGCCGCCGGCCATGCGGCCGAGGGCTTCCATCTGCTGCGCGTGCGCGGCTTGGGCCTGCAGTGCCCCCATTTTGGTCAGGCATGTCCCACACTCGGCGCGCAAGCTGTTTTCCGCCAACTGACGGTCGCGGAGGTTGGCCAGCACGCGCTCCACCTCCTGGGCGGTCGGGTACGGCGCGAGTTGTTCGCCGGGCAGAGAGGCATGCAGATTCTCGCAGACCGTGCCATCCCAGATCACCACCGGGTGGGTGCGGATTACGTTGAGAAGTTCCTGGGGCGGAAAGCGGCGGCTGTCGTACTGGGCGACATCGAAAAACTTC
>JADGNR010000388.1 GCA_017883415.1 Bryobacteraceae bacterium
AACCCGCCCGCGATCGGCGAGGAGCCGTAGCTGGAGTCGTACGCCGGATATCCGGAGCCGTACGCGGGATAGCCGTAGTCGTAGGGATAGTAGGGGTAGCCGTAGAATCCCGGGTACCCGAAGCCGCCGAAACCGAATCCGAATCCGAAGTTGTTAAAGCCGAAAGATCGGAAGCCGCGGTTGAACCCGAAGCGATTGAAGAAAGCGTTGTTTCCGCGGAACGCCGAGCCGGCAAAGCCGTTGTGCGCGAAGCCGTTGAAGCCTCGATTGCCGAACCCCCCGGTTACGCGCCCGCCCGTGAATCCGCCATGTCCGAAACTGCCGCCGCCGTGAAAACCACCTCCGCCCATTCCGCCGCCGCGCCGCTGGGCCATGGCGCCTCCGGCCAACAGGCAACACAAAGCAATGCGCAGAATAACCCTCATGGGAATCTCCTCTATCCGGAGCATACTCCCGACGGGCTCGCGCCGCAAGCGTTCCCTGAGAGCGGCAAAAGCGGCGGCAGGCTACGCGGTCCACGCGGCGCAGAAAGCGCGCCTTGGGACAGCGAAGCCAGCCACCGCCAGCCCCCGCGCCAGCCACCGCCGGCCACCGCCAGCCCCCGCGCCAGCCACCGCGCTGGCCGGGGGCTGGTCCTTTGCGTTACGATCAAGCCTCGGAGAGAATCTATGGCATTCAAGCTGTTCTCCAGCGCATTTGCCGAGGGCGCGTGGATCCCGGAGCTGCACTCGTGCCAGGGGGCGGATCTCTCGCCTTCGCTCGAATGGAGCGGCGAGCCGGCGGATGCGCGCAGCTTCGCCCTGATCGTGGAGGATCCCGACGCGCCGGCCGGTACGTGGTGCCACTGGCTGCTGTACGACATCGCGCCCAAACTGCACAACCTGGCGCAGGGATACAAGCCCGGGGCGCTGGGGGTGAGCGGCATGAACGATTTCGGAAAGCTGGGTTATGGCGGCCCGTGCCCTCCCAAAGGCGGGCCGCACCGCTACTTTTTCAAGCTGGCGGCCCTGGATGTGCACACGCTCGGGCTCCCCGCCGGCGCCCGGCGCGGCGAACTGCTGCAAGCCCTCAAGGGACACGTGCTGGCCGAAGCGCAATACATGGGACGGTTTCAACGGAAGTAGCGCCCCATGATTTACACGTGTTATGAAATGATCCGCGATTGCCGCGCCGACCGCGCGGAGGGCTGGCGGTATTTCGTGGCCAATTATGTCCCGGCGATCCGCAAACTGCTGGCGCGTTACAGCCCCGGCAGCGCCGCCGGGGGCGCGGCGCTGGAGCGTATCCTCGTCGCCCTGCGAAAGCCGGACTCGCCCCTGTTTCAGCATCTCGATCCGGCCCCCGAGCGCTGGTTTGTAGCGGGGCTCCGGCAGAGTGTACTGGGGCAACTGGAGTCGACGGCGGCGGTAATGGAAATCGACCTGGCCACGGTTGCCGCCGCGCTCGAGCCGCTGACGCTGGTGGAAAAGCAAACCGCCTGGCTCGAAACGATGGCCTACACCCCGCAGGAGACCGCGGTGCTGCTGCGCATGGCGCCCGCCACCGCGGAGAAGATTCGGGAGAAAGCGGCCGAACTCGTGCGCGGCAAAGTGGACGCGTGGCGGCGCACCATGCTGGCGGACAACGGCGCTGCGCTGGGCCGGGAGGCTGCGGCCGCGCGCGGTGCGGAGTGTCTGGCGGCGAAAATATTCCTCGATGTGCTGGACGGCCGCGCAACCTGGCGCGGCCGGGAAGAGATGGAGCAGCACGTCACGCGCTGCTGGCACTGCATCGACCATTTCTGCCGGATGGTCGAGGTGGTGGAACTGCTGCGCGGCGCGCAACCGCTCGGCGGCCAGGAAGCGGAACCGTTCCTGAAGCTGCTCGGCATCCCGGCGGAGAAGCGGCCCGTCTGGAAACGCTGGGTGGGGTAGGCCTCCTGGCCTGTCACCCGCCCCCCGGCCGGCCGAGGACGCCCGCCGCCCGGCCCCCCGCCCCACCTACCAGGCGGGTCTTCAAACGGCTCGTCGGCGGAACGGGACGGCTCGTCGGAAAATCGCGCCGCTGGTCGAAAATGGGGCGATCCCGCGCGCCATTGGCCGTATCCTCGAATCGAAAGAGAGGCAGGAATGCTGACGACGATTCGATGCTTTACGTTCTTGGCGGCTGGCGCGGCACTGTTCGCGCAGGAGCGCTTCGACAAGGTGGTGCGGGACGACTTTTTCGCCGGGTTCGCCGGCAACCGCGAGGCCCTGGAACGCGGCATGAAAAAGTGCGAAGGGATTCTGGCCGTCCGTCCCAAAGACGCCGAGGCCATGGTGTGGCACGGCAGCGGCACGTTTTTCCGCAGCGGCGAGGCGGCCCGCAGCGGGGATTATCCGCTGTCGGCGGAGTTGTACAAACGCGGCCTGGACGAGATGGCGGCGGCCGTGGCGCTGGCGCCGGACAATGTGGGAGTGGTGATCCCGCGGGGCGCCACGCTGCTGGCGGCCAGCCGCGGCATTCCCGGCGAGAACGGCAAGGAGTTGCTGAAGGCCGGCCTGGCGGATTACGAAAACGTCTACCGGAAACAGAGCGCGTACTTCGACCAGATGTCGGGACACGCGCGCGGCGAGCTGCTGTTCGGACTGGCCGAAGGGTATCTGCGGGAGGGCGACCCGGCGCATGCGCACGAGTGGTTCGCGAAGCTGGCCGCGGTCACCGATCCGGAAAACGGGCACCTGAAGCAGGCGCGCGCATACCTGGAAACCGGCAAACTGCAAGGGACGGCCAGTTGCGTGGGCTGCCACGCCGCCAACTAACATGGAAGTGCGATGAAGGGGTTGCGCAAAATCGGGCTGGTCGTGCTGGTGAACACCTCCGCGGCGGTGGCGCCGGCCGTGCTCATGACGGCCTTCCGCCACGGCTCCACGGTCGGGGACGTGTGGCAGTATTTGAAATTCAGCCTGGTGTTCGCCTATTGCATCGGCACCCTGGCGTTCCTGGTTATGGAACACCTGGCCACGCCCATATTCCGGTTGCGGCGGGTCTTCCGGTTTGCGGTTTATTGGGTGGCGCTGGGCGTGGTGGCGATCGTGGGTTCGATGGCGGCCAGCCTGATTCTGCTGGGGCTGGGGTGGGTGCAGGCCGCGGAGTTCTGGCCGGAGTATCGTTTCAGCCTGTGGACCGCCATCATAATCACCATCGCCATCGGCACCATCGTGTCGGGTTTTGAGGCGATGTCGCACCGGCTGCAGGCCGCCACGCTGGAGCTGCGCACGCAGCAATTGGCGGAGGAGCGCGCGCGCCAGGCGGCCAGCGAGGCGCGCCTCTCGTCGCTCGAATCGCGCATCCACCCGCACTTCCTCTTCAATACGCTCAACTCCATCAGCGCGCTGATCCGCGAGGACCCGGCGCGTGCCGAGCGCACCGTGGAGCGGCTGGCGGCGCTGCTCCGCTACTCGCTCGATACCAACACCGGGGGGCTGGTGCCGTTGCGGCAGGAGCTGCACATCGTGCGGGATTACCTGGAAATCGAAAAGACGCGGTTCGGCGACCGCCTGCGGTATGTGGTGGATGTGCCGGCGGAGATCGAGGACCTGGAGGTGCCGCCGCTGGCGGTGCAGACGCTGGTGGAGAACAGCATCAAGCACGCCATTTCGGGGAATCGGCAAGGCGGCGAGATCGGCGTGACGGCGCGCCTGGCGGCGGAGGGACTGCTGCTCGAAGTAAGCGACGACGGCCCCGGCTTCGACCTGCGCGCGCTCAAGTCGGGCCACGGCCTGGAAAACCTGCGCGACCGCCTGACGGCGTTGTTCGACGGCGCGGGGCGTCTGGAGATTGCGCGCCGCGACGGCCGCACGGTGGTGCGCGTGGCGGTGCCCCAGAAAAGAGTGCTGGTATGATGTCCGCCTTCGTGGTGGACGACGAGCCGCTGGCGGTGAAGCGGCTGACGCGCATGTTGCGCGAGACCGGGCGGGTGAACGTGACCGGATCGAGCACCGATCCGGTGGATGCGCTGGCGGCGCTGAGCGATCATCCCGTGGATGTGCTGTTCCTCGATATCCAGATGCCGGGCATGAACGGCTTCGAAATGCTGGGCATGCTGGAGCCGCAGCCGCTGGTGGTCTTCACCACGGCGTACGACGCGTACGCGCTGCGGGCGTTTGCAGTGAACTCGATCGATTACCTGCTCAAGCCCATCGAGGAGCGTCACCTGGCGCGCGCGCTGGACAAGATCGAACGGCTGCGGGCCGGCGCGGCGGCGCCCGCGGAGTGGAGCAAAGCGCTGGAGCAGCTTCGGACGGCGCTGCGCCAGGGCGGAGGCGCTGCCGAAAGCGGGTATCCGGAGCGCATCGCCTCGCGCCTGGGAGAGCGCACGCACATCCTGGAACTGGCGAAGGTCAGCCACTTTTTCGCGCACGACAAGCTCACGTACGCCGCCACCGAGGCGAAGAACTACGTGGTGGACCATACCATATCGGACCTCGAACAGAAGCTGAGCCCGCGGCAGTTCTGCCGGATTCACCGCTCGACGCTGCTCAACCTGGCCTGGGTACGGGAAGTGGACGCCTGGTTCGGCGGGCGCGTGCTGGCGCGGCTGAAAGACGCCAAAGGGACGGAGCTGCAAGTGGCGCGGGACCGGGTGCAGGAGCTGAAAAAGCGGCTGGGGATATAGTGGAAGGGGTATGAGATCGGTGCGTTGGGCAATCGTGGCGTTGTGGTGCGCGAGTGCGGCGGGCCAGCAGGGACCGGTTTACCGCGTCGGCGGTGGCGTCAAGGCGCCGATCGTGCTGGAGAAGCAGGAACCGGATTACTCGGAGGAGGCGCGCCTGGCGAAGTTGCAAGGGAGCATCCTACTTTCGGTTACGGTGGGCGAGGACGGGGTGACGCGCGACCTGCGGGTGAGGAGATCGCTCGGCCTGGGGCTGGACGAAAAGGCGCTGGAGGCGGTGAGCCACTGGCGATTCACACCGGCGACGAAGGACGCCCAGCCGGTGCCGGTGGCGATCGACATCGAGGTCAACTTTCGCATGATGGCGAGCGCACGCGAGTGGCATTTGGCGCGGGCCACCTTCACGGCGCCGGAAGGCGCGACGCTGCCGGCGGTGATGAAAGCTCCCTACCCAACGCCCTCCGGCACGGCGGAGCAGGGATCCGTGGCGCTGGCTTTCGATGTGGATGAGCAAGGCATGCCCGCGAATATTCACGTGGAGAATTCATCGGACCCGCAGTGGGAGCGCGAGGTGATCGCGCTGTTCAGGGAGTGGCGGTTTCAGGCGGCGATGAGGAACGGCGGGGCGGTGGTGTCGCGCGGATCTATGGAGTTCCGGCGCGAGGCTGTGGGGACGGGGGCGAAGTAGGGGCCGGGGGCCAGGGGCCGGGGGCCGGATTCGGGGGGTTTCGCTCGTTTCTTACAAATTGCTCTGCTATGCGGCACGTTGGAGTGTGCCGGGACTGGAGGAACCGGTTCCTTTCTCCTCTCGCGGAGGAGTACAAGCCACTATGGCCGCCTTACGAACGTTGTCCCACGTTTTTGATGGAGACTTGTACCCCCTGCGCAGGTGTTTTTGGTGCCCCAACGTGGTTCCGGAACGAGTTGCCTCTCGGCGAGCGAGCAACCTTTTTTCAACTTCAGGGTAGCAGGCGAGCAGGCGCGT
>JADGNR010000389.1 GCA_017883415.1 Bryobacteraceae bacterium
CCCCAGGCGCCGAGCGCGAATCCCAGCAGCCCCCCGAGACCGGCCAGCAGGACGCTCTCGGTGAGCAGTTGCCGCACCACGCGCCAGCGGCCGGCTCCGATAGCCGCGCGGATGGCGAACTCGCGCTGCCGCACCGCGGCCCGGGCCAGCAGCAGGTTGGCCACGTTGGCGCACGCGATCAGCAACACGAAGCCGACCGCGGCGAGAAGAATCATCAGCGCCGGTTTGACGTCGCGCACCATCATTTCCCGCATGGGCACTACGCCCACGCTCTCGCTACGGTCCATCCACTTGGGATTCTCCCGGCGAAACTGCTCGCCGCGCAGCTTCATCTCGGCCCGCGCCGTCGGGACGCTCACGCCCGGCTTCAGACGGCCCGCCACGGTCAGGTAGTGTCCCTGGTTGGTGCTGTGCGGATCGACCGCGAGGGGAACCCAGATGTCCGCCGGCGGCTCGGGATGGAAACCATCCGGCAGGATGCCGACCACAGTGTACGGTTCCCCGTTCAGGGGAATGGCGCGGCCCACGATCTGCGGATCGCCGCCAAAGTGCGACTGCCAGAGCGCGTGGCTCAGGACCGTCACCTTCGGCCCGTTGGGCGCATCTTCCTCCGCCGTGAAGGTCCGGCCCATGGAGGGCGAGACGGCGAACACTTTGAAGTAGTCCCGCGAGACCTGACCGGCTTTCACCTGCTCGGGCCGGTCGCCGGCGCCGAGTTTCATGCCTGGCCCCTGGCCATAGACCGCCATGGCCTCGAACACCTGGTTCTGGCGCCACACCATGTATTTCGGAATGGAGATGGAGTAGCCGACTCCATCGGGAAACTGGCGGCCCAACAGCATGATGCGTTCCGCATGAGCGTAAGGAAGAGGATCGAGCAGCACCGCATTCACGACGGTAAAGATGGCGGTATTGGCGCCGATTCCGAGCGCCAGGGCCGCCACGGCGACGGCGGTGAACCCCGGGTTCTTTACCATCATGCGAACGGCGTAGCGTACGTCGGCGGCAAAAGTCCCCATGTTGAGTTCAACGAGGATCGGGCCGGGGAAGTTCCAAGGAAGGGGCAAGCGCCCCTCACACCGCGGGTCGCTCTATCGGATTTCGATGACGCGGTCTCCGGCATCGAGGCGCTCCAGCACTTGAGCCCACACGCGATCGATCGCCGCAAACAGATCTTTCTTGCGGCAATTGCCCAATCGTATCCATACCAGTTGAACGGTGGAGTCTTGCCGTCCAGCAATGTGGAAGAAATCCTCGTCTTTGCTGATGAGCACCATTCCATGCTCGGCTACGTAACGCCAGATTTGAAGATCTGGGGCCTGCGCCAGCCCCCGATCAAGTACATGAATGCATTCGAAGCCCTGTGCAGTAAGCAGCCGCGCCAGTGCGCCTGGAAGTTGGTTATCGACCAGGAACTTCAAAGGGGTCATACAAGATTATACGGGAACCGGGGCGAGCGACTGGAAGTTAATGGTCGAAGACTCTATGAGGCTCTCAGAATCGGATGATCGGCTTGGTGGGCAGCGTATTCAATCGCGGCCAGGACGTCCTCGCGTTCCAGGAAAGTATAATCGGCCAGGATCTCCTCGATCGAGGCCCCGGCGCTCAAGAGCTCGAGTACGTCGCTGACGCGAAGACGAAAGCCCCGAATCGTAGGGCGTCCGCCGCACTTTCCTTCTTCGACCGTAATACGCTTCAAGCGCTCGATGTTCATTGGTCTATCGGTAGTCTATCAGACGCCGGGTTCCCAGATCGATGGCCGGCATGCGGTTCTGCTGCAACTCGCTGTTCAGCTCAGCGAGCCTGGCGCCGCGCAGGCCGTTCCAGCTTGCCAGTTGCGCGGCGAGATTGCGGGTGGCCTGATCGGCGATCTGGTAGGCGGCGGCCGGCGGCGCCCGGTCGGCGCTCTGCGCCACGCCCAGTGCGGAGCTGAACTCGCTCGCGACCGTGCTCAAGCTCGCCCCGCCGCCGCTGCCTCCGCCTCCCCTGCCCCCGCCGCCGGCGATTCTGGCGGCCTCCGCGTCCAAGGCGGCGATCTTCGCGGCCAGTGCCGCATTCGACGCGCTCTCCGCCGCCTGCCGGCGGTCGGCGAGTTGGCGGCGCAGCCCGCGCACATCGCGCAGCGTCGCCCCGACGAGCGCGATGCCGCGCCACGCCAAAAGGCTCAGCGTCTGTTGCTGGCTGAGGTCGGCCGCGGTGGCCGTGGAACGCGGGTCGAGCGCCACCGCGAGCGGCTGCGTGTAGCTGCGTCCGGCCACGGTCAGCCGCGCCTGATACGTTCCCGGAGCGACTTGCGGCCCCATCGTCGCACGGCCGAAGCCGCCCTCGGCGCCCGCGTCGGCCTCCGGCGCCGAATAGCGCAGATCCCATACGAAACGGTTCATTCCCGCCCGCGCGGTGAGGCGCGGCGGCGCGGCGATCCACACGTCGGCCACCGCTCCGGGCCGCCGCGGCGCCTCCGCGCGCTCCGCGCTCGAATAGCGGCCGATCGTCTGGTTCCGGCCATCGAGTATTTCCAGAGTCACCTCGCCCGGCGGGACAGCGCGCAGAAAATAGTCCAGAATCGCGCCGTCCGGCGGGTTCTTGGCCTTGGGTTCCTCCACGGGGAACGGCGTGCCGAAAAAAGACTCCGGGTTCAGGCGAATCGCCGTGGCCGGTTTATAGAAGAAAACATCCGCGGCCGCCACCTGCTGGTCGATCTGGCGCAGCGGCGCGATGTCGTCGAGAATCCAGAAGCCGCGTCCGTGCGTGGCCGCCACCAGGTCGTCGCCATGGATCACCAGGTCGCGCACGGAGCACGCCGGCAGATTGAGTTGCAGCGGTTGCCAGTGGTCGCCATCGTCGAAGGAAACCGCCACGCCCAGCTCGGTGGCGGCGTAGAGCAGGCCCCGCCGCGCCGGGTCCTCGCGAATCGCGTTGAGGTACGCGGGCTCCGCCAGCCCTTCGGTGACCAGCGCCCAGGATTGGCCATAGTCGCGCGTGCGATAGACGTACGGTTTGTAGTCCTCCATGCGATGCCGGTCCACGGCGGCGTACGCTTCGGCCGGGTCGAAGTGCGAGGCCTCGAGGTGCGTCACCTTGCTCCAGTCCGCCAGGCCTTTGGGCGTGACGTCGGACCACGTCTGGCCGCCGTCGCGCGTGAGGTGGATCAAGCCCGTGTCGCTGCCCACCCAGATGGTGCCGGCCTTCACCGGCGAAGGCGCAATGGAGTAGACGACGCCGTAGCCGCGCGCCCGGGCGTTTTCCGGCGTGGCGGCGCCCGGCGCGGCGGCGCCCGGCGCGGCGGCCTTGTCCTTACGCGCATCGCCCGTGAGATCGGGGCTGATTTCGCGCCAGCTCAACCCGCCGTCGGTCGACTTCATGAGGTATTGCGAACCGAAGTAGAGGGTGTCCGGCTCGTTGGCCGGCGCCACCAGCGGCGCGGTCCACGGATAACGATATTGCTGCGCGGCGATGCTCGCGCCCGGCCCGCCGCCGCGCAGGGGCCACGGGGTGATGTTCTGCGCTTGTCCCGTGCGCCGGTCAAACCGGCTCAGGGCGCCGTTGGTGTTGCCCACGTAGAAAATGTTGGGGTCCTTCTGGTCGATGGCGATAGTGCCGCTCTCGCCGCCGCCCACGGAGAACCAGTCGCGCGCGTCGATCTCGCCGTGGTTGGTGCGGCTGGGCACGGCCGCTGTGCCGCTATCCTGCTGCGACCCGTACACCACGTAGGGGAACTGGTTGTCGGCGATCGCGTGATACATCTGCGCGGTGGGCTGGTTGTACCAGGTGCTCCAGGTGGTGCCGCCATCCACGCTGATGTTGGCGCCCTGGTCGGAGCCGAGCAGCATACGCCGGGTGTCGGCGGGGTCGATCCACAGGATGTGATAATCGTCGCCGCCGGGAGCGCCCTTGAGGACGGTGAACGTTTTGCCGCCGTCGGTGGAGCGATACAACGCCACGTTGGGCACATACACGGCGTCCGGATTTTTCGGATCGACGGTGATGCCGCCGAAATACCAGGCGCGGCTGACGAGGCGCGTATCGGCGCTCGATCGCGTCCAGGTCTGGCCGGCATCGTCGGAGCGGTAGAGGCCGCCCGCGCCGGCGGCATCGATTACGGCGTAGACCCGCCGCCCGCCGGCGGCCACCGCCACGCCGGCGCGCCCCCAAGCGCTTTCCGGCAGCCCATGGCCGCTCAGTTGCGCCCAGTGGTCGCCGCCATCGGTCGATTTGAACATGCCGCTACCTGGGCCTTCGAGCGGAGCGTACTGGCTCCACGGCGGCCGGCGTCCGTTCCAGACCGTGGCGTAGATCGTTTTCGGATTGCCCGGCTCCAAGGCCAGGTCCACTGCGCCCACCTCCGGGCCGCGATCGAGCACTTTGCGCCAGGAGCGCCCGCCGTCGGTCGAGCGGAAGACGCCGCGCTCCGCATTGGGCCCGTAGGCATGGCCTAGCGCCGCCACGTAGACCGTCTCCGGGGTATTGGGGTCGACCCGGATGCACGCGATCTGGCGCGTGTCGCCGAGGCCCATGTTGCGCCAGGTGTTGCCGGCGTCGGTCGATTTGTAGACGCCGTCGCCGAAGCCGATTTGGGAGCGCATGTCGGCTTCGCCCGAGCCCGCGTAGACGATGTTGGCGTCCGACGGCGCCACCGCGATGGCGCCGATGGAGGCGATGGGCTGCTGGTCGAAAACCGGCTGCCACACGGTGCCCGCGTCGGTGGTCTTCCACACGCCCCCGCCCACCGAGCCCACGTAGAACGTGCGCGGATCGCCCTCGACGCCGCTCACCGCGATGACGCGCCCGCCGCGAAACGGCCCGATCGACCGCCAGCGCAGTTGGTCGAACAGGCCCGGCGGGTACGGACCGGCCGCGGCCGCAACCGCACAAAGAAGGACGGTGGAAACGGCGAAACGACGCATGCTCATCATGCTCCCACATTTCGGCGTAACCGGAATTCCCTCTATACTGCCTTTGAGCCGCTCGCCATGAAGCAGAGGCCGAAGACCATTCCCGTTGTGGCAGCGTTCCTGTTCGCGGCCACCGCGATTGCCGCCGTGGTTGGGGCGTCGCTGCTGTTTCGCAACCCGCTGCTCGACCGGTTGTGGGAGCTCAACCGTCCGGCGGCGGCGCTGTTTCACGCCTTGGGCTGGATGGCGGGCGTCCTGCTGTTACTGCTCGGCGCGGCGGCGGGCGCGGCGGGCGTGGGCCTGTTGCACGGCAGAAAGTGGGCCTGGTGGTTCACCGTAATTTTGTTCGCCGTGCAGGCCTGCGGAGACGTAGTGAGCTTTTTCGCCACCTGGGATTTCTGGAGAAGCGCTTCGGGCACGGCCATCTCTTGCGCCTTTCTCTATGCGCTGAGCCGGCGCAGCGTGAGGCGGTATTTCGGGCAACGACAACAGCCGAAACGCCTCACTTGACTTCCGTGCCGTGAGGAACCATGCCCGATGTGAGAAATGTCTTGGGCACTTCGCCTTCACCCGTCGAAATCGGCAACCGAAATCCGGCCTTCACGAAAGCGGCCAACGAGATGTTTCATGAAGTAGGGCGGCGGCTTCCTAATTTTCGGCATTCCGATACTGTCGATGGAACACGATCCTTTGAAGCTCTTCGGTCAAGCGACGGAGT
>JADGNR010000390.1 GCA_017883415.1 Bryobacteraceae bacterium
GAGCGGATCGACGGCGCACGAATCGAAAAAGCGATCCATGTAACGCAGATTCTGCCCACCATCGGGTCCTGGCGAAAGGCCGCCTACATAGTGGCGCGCGGCGGAGTGCCGGTCGAGACCGGGGTCATTATCGGGGAGGTCCCGCTCGACCGCGCCATCCTGTACCAGTACGTGGTCGGCTTCACCTACCTGATCATCGGCCTGTTCGTCTATTTCCGGCGCGGCAGCGCGCACAAGTCCCTGCACTTTTATATCCTGTGCCTGTCTTCGTTCATCTTCTTCTGCTTTCACTACACCGGGAAGTTGAACGCGCTCGACACGGTAATCTATTTCGGCAATGTGGGCGCGGGATTGCTGGCCCCGGCCGTCTTTCTGCACTTCTGCCTCACCTTTCCGGAGCCGCGCGGATGGTTCCACAAACACGCCCGCGTGGCCCTGCTTTACGCCCCGGCGGCGCTGCTGTACCTCGCCTACCTGGGGGTCTCCTCGGGCGCGCTCTCGGTGGCGATTCCGCTGGTGGAGTTGCGCTGGATGCTGGACCGCGTGTGGCTGGTGCTGGCCACCGTGCCCTACATCGTCGGCGGCCTGGTGCTGAGCGCGGAGCAGGC
The DNA here is from genome assembly GCA_017883415.1 of Bryobacteraceae bacterium. Lineage (GTDB taxonomy): Bacteria > Acidobacteriota > Terriglobia > Bryobacterales > Bryobacteraceae > JADGNR01. Next base: position 609 of record JADGNR010000390.1, read on the forward strand.
CAAGGCCGAGGATCCGATTGTCCGCCAGCAGCTCAAATGGCTGCGCAACGGCGCCTTTTGCGGCATCCTCCCCTTTACCCTGCTGTATGTGCTGCCGTATTCGCTCGGGGCCGTCCCCAACGAGTACCAGAAGATGGCCGTGCTTTCCGTCGTGCTGGTACCGCTGACGCTCGCCTACGCCGTGGTCCGCTACCGCCTGATGGATGTCGAGATCATCTTCCGCCGCGGCTATGCGTACACCCTGGCTACGCTGTGCGTAATGGCCGGATTTTACGCCATCGTATTTTCCCTCGGCAACCAGGTGCAGAAGTACTTCAAAGACCTGGGCAATACCGGGCTCATCACCGTGGTGCTGATCACCGCCTTCCTGTTCCAGCCCATTCGCAACTGGATCCAGGAGCGGCTCGACCGGTACTTCTACCAGGACCGCTACGATTATCGCCGCACCCTGGTCGAGTTTGCCCGCGAGCTGAGCTCGGAGATGGACCTCGACGCCATGCTGGCTTCGGTGGGCGAGCGGCTGCTGCAGACGCTCTCCATCAAACACCTGACGTTCTTCCTGGCCGAGGAAGGGCCGCAAGGGACGGTCTTCCGGCCCAAGAAGGCCATGGGCATGAACCCCCGGCTCGCCAGCGTCGACGACAGCGCTCTGGACCTCAGTTTCCTGAACTGGGAATCTCCGGAATCGTACTTGTTCTTCGAGCGTACGCGGCACCTGCTGGACGCCGTCTCGCGCTCCTGGCCGGCCACCGTGCGGCAGACCATCGCCGATCTCGATTGCACCTACTACCTGCCCTGCAAGGTCCGCGGCCGGACCATCGCCTACATCGGCGTGAGCCGCACGGCCGATGGCCAGTATCTTTCCAGCGTGGACGTGGAGCTGCTGCTCACGCTGGCCGGCAATGTGGCCATCGCCATCGAGAATTCCCTGCTCTACCGCTCGCTCCAGCGCAAGGTGGAAGAATACGAGCGGCTCAAGGAGTTCAGCGAGAACATCGTCGAATCGATCAACGTGGGCATCCTGGCGGCCGATCTGGACGACCGCGTGGAAAGCTGGAACACACAGATCGAGCAGCTCAGCGGCGTCACCCGCGAGCATGCCCTGGGCCGCAAGCTGGCCGAGCTGTTCCCCGCCGAGCTGGCCGCCCAGTTCGACCGCGTACACGGCCAGACCGGCATTCATCACATCTACAAGTTCGTGCTCAAGCCCGCGGTGAACGGCAACGGCCATGGCAACGTGGTGCCGGGGCGCTTCCGGGAAGCCACGCTGAATATCGCCATCGCGCCGCTGGTTTCCAAGGACCAGGAGCGCATCGGCCGGCTCATTATTTTCGACGATGTGACCGACCGCGCCGAGCTGGAGCAGCGCCTGGTGCAGGCCGACAAGCTCTCGAGCATCGGTCTGCTGGCGGCGGGCGTGGCGCACGAAGTCAACACCCCGCTGGCGGTGATCTCCACGTACGCGCAGATGCTGGCCAAGCAGGTGGCCGACGATTCGCAGAAATCGATGATCCTCGATAAAATCGCCAAGCAGACCTTCCGCGCCAGCGAGATCGTCAACTCCCTGCTCAACTTCTCGCGCACCTCCACCACTACCTTCGGCGACGTCAATCTGAACCGCGTGGTGCAGGAGACGCTCTCGCTGCTGGAACACCAGCTGCAAAAATCGGGCGTCCAGGTCACAACCGACTTCGATGCCGCCCTGCCCCCCGTCCACGGCAATACCGGCAAGCTCCAACAGGTGTTTCTCAACCTGTTCCTGAACGCGCGCGACGCCATGTCGTCGGGCGGCGCCCTGGAAGTGCGCAGCTGGTCGGATGCGGCGGGCGTGAAGGTCGAAGTGTGCGATACCGGGCATGGCATCGCCCCGGAGCATCTCCACCGTATCTACGATCCGTTCTTCACCACCAAGGCCGCGCGCAAGGGCACCGGTCTCGGCCTGTCGGTGACCTACGGTATCATTCAAGAACATGGTGGTTCGATCGATGTCTCCAACCGGCCGGGCGGCGGCGCCCGCTTCCGCCTCGAGCTTCCGCTGGCCAGGGCCGCGGCGAGGACCCCGGTGAATGCCGCTTGAAATGACCGCTCCGCAGACGTCCCGGGAAACCAAAGGCAACGTGCTGGTGGTCGACGACGAGGCGGATATCCGCGAAGGCCTGGAGCTCCTGCTCACCTTGGAGGGCTACACCGTCGACCTCGCCCAGAACGGAACCGAGGGGCTTCACAAAATGGAGACCCGCGGCTACGACCTCGTGCTGCTCGACCTGATGATGCCCGACCGCAGCGGCATGGAGGTGCTCGAAGAGGTGCGCGGGCGCGACCGCGAAACGCCCATCTTCATGATCACCGCCTACGGCTCGGTGGAGGCCGCCGTCAACGCCTTGAAGCTGGGGGCCAACGACTACTTTTCCAAGCCCTGGGACAACGAAAAGCTGATCATCGAGATCGGCCGCATGATCGCGGGGCGGCGCCTGGAATTCGAAAACACGCACCTCAAGCGCGCCCTCAAGCAGCGGTACAGCTTTCCCAACATCATCGGCAAGAGCGAGCGCATGGTGCGCATGCTCGATTTGGTCAGCCAGGTCTCTTCCAGCCGCTCCACCATTCTGATCACGGGCGAGACCGGCACGGGCAAAGAGCTCGTCGCCAAGGCCATCCACGCCAACTCCCCGCGCGCCGACCACATGTTCGTGGCGGTCAACAGCGGATCGCTGCCCCAGGACCTGCTGGAGTCCACCCTGTTCGGGCACGTGAAGGGCGCCTTCACCAGCGCCATCCAGTCGAAGAAAGGATACTTCGAAGTCGCCGACCGCGGCACGATTTTCTTCGATGAGATCGGCACCATCGGCCCCGAGACCCAGATCAAGCTCCTGCGCGTGATTCAGGAGAAGGAGTTCACCGCGCTGGGCGCCACCGACCCGGTCAAAGTGGACGTGCGCATTCTGGCGGCGACCAACGCCGACCTGCACGAGCTGGTCAAGCAGGGCAAGTTCCGCGAAGACCTGTACTACCGCCTGAACGTGATCAACGTCGCGCTGCCCGCCTTGCGCGAGCGCAAGGAAGACATTCCGCTGCTGGTCGATCACTTCTTCACCTACTACTGCCGCGAGAACCAGAAGTACCTGGACTCCGCCGGCCGCTCGATGCTCCGTTTCCAGCCGGAGGCGATCCAGGTGCTGATGGAGCACAACTGGCCGGGCAACGTGCGCGAGCTCGAGAACGTGGTGGAGCGCGCCGTGGTGCTGACCGCCGATGCGTCGGTGCCGCTCGACGTGCTGCCCGACCCGCTGCTCCAGGCCAACGGCGTGCGCCTGCACCGCGGAGACGGCGCGCCGCTCGGGGCCAACGCTTCCCTGTTTGAGATCGTCAACGATTTCGAGCGGCGCATCATCATGGAGCGCCTCGAGCAGTGCAACTGGAGCCAGACCGACGCCGCCGAAGGCCTGAGCGTCCCGCTCTCCACCCTGAACCAGAAAATCAAGCGCCTGGACATCAAGATCCGCAAGAAAAACGAAGGGTAAACGGTCACCGCCGAGGCGCCGAGACGCCGAGCGAAACTAAGTCAATCGGGTTCTCCGCGCTCGGCTGGCTCGGCGAATCCTAAGTTCTCGGCGCCTTCGCGCCTCGGCGGTGGAAAGTCTCCGCCCCGTTCCCGCCGCGCGTGCTATCATCCCCATCTATGCCCGACTACGCCATCGGACTCGATCTCGGCGGTACCAACCTGCGCGCGGCGGCCATCGACCGCTCGGGGGTCATGCTCGACCACATCTCCGGGGCGACCAACTTCACCGAAGGGCGCGAAGCCGTGCTGGCCGACATCGTCGCGGCCATCGTCAAGCTGCGCGAAAAACGCGGCGCCGCCGGCCTGGCCGGCATCGGCGTTGGCGTGCCCGGCTTCATCCGCATGAAGGAAGGGTTCATCACCGGCTCCAACAACCTGCCCTACCTGGAGAATTTCCCGGTGCGCGACGAGATCTCGCGCCGCCTGGCCGCGCCGGTGATTCTCGAAAACGACGCCAACGCCGCCGCGCTGGGCGAACAATGGATGGGCGCCGGCCGCGGCGTGGACGATCTCGTGCTCCTGACCCTGGGCACCGGCATCGGCGGCGGCATCGTCTCCGGCGGACGGGTGTTGCGCGGTTTCGTGGGCATGGCGGGCGAGATTGGCCACACCACCGTGGTGACCAACGGCAACCCCTGCGGCTGCGGCAACCAGGGCTGCCTGGAGAAGCATGCTTCCGCAACCGCCGTCACGGCCATGGCGCAGCTCATGCAGCTCGGCCACAACCTCACCTCGAAGGACGTGTACGAGCTGGCCCGCCAGAGCGGCGAAGCGGGCGAAAAGGCGCGCACCATCTGGCGCGTCATGGGGGAGGCGCTGGGCATGTCGCTGGCGACGCTGGTAAATATTTTCAACTTCCCGCTGTATTTACTCTCGGGCGGCATGCTGCCCGCCTGGGAATTCTTCGCCCCGCACATGATGGAAACGCTCGAGCGCCGCTCCTTCACCTACCGCGCCACCAAATCGGAAACGCGCATCGCCCAAGCCACGCTGGGCAACGAAGCCGGACTGTACGGCGCGGCCTATCTGCCCTGGGTGGAAAAGTGAGCGAAGCCCCCAGGTGGGGCGGGCGCCGTCGCCCGCACGCCGACGCCCCCGTCGGCCTCCGGCCAAAGGCCGGCCAGGGTGCCGGGGTGCCGTCTGGGCCCGGACCGGGGACTCCGCCCCAACGCCATGACTGCGTCCTTGACGAAGACATGCGCAAGGCTGAGATCCGCGTGGAACCCGTGGACGTGTTCTTCGAACGCGGGCGAAGGCTCGCAAGGAGGGCGGACCGCCGCCGCCCGATTCCGCCCAGCAGGGTGGTCGCATTCGAGGACGTCGCGTCTCTGCTTCACGTGCTCACGGAGAAGCGTGTGCTCCTGATGAAGCAGGTGAGGGAGTCACCTGCCTCCATCAGCGACTTGGCCCGGAAGCTGAAGCGGGACCGCAGCGCCGT
>JADGNR010000104.1 GCA_017883415.1 Bryobacteraceae bacterium
CCCTCTTGCCGATGCCGTGCTGGATGGCATTCTCCACCAGGGGCTGCAGGATCAGGCTGGGCACCTGGGCCGTGCGCAGCTCCGGGGGCATGTCGATGGTCACCTGCAGGCGCTCGGCGAACCGCGCCCGTTGGATCTCGAGGTATCGCTCGAGGAACTCCATCTCTTCACCGAGCAGGATCTGCTGCCGCCCGGAGTCCTCCACCACGCGGCGCAGCAGGTCGCTCAACCCGGCGATCATCGACACCGCATCCTGGTTCCTCTGGTCGCGCACCAGGCCGGCGATGGCATTGAGCGTATTGAACAGGAAGTGCGGCTCCAACTGCCGCCGCAGCGCGTCCAACTGCGCCTGCGAAAGTTGCGCGGTGAGTTCCGCCGCGCGCCGCCGCGATTCGATGGTGTGTCCCACGGCCACGATGCCGGCATAGTAGATCAGGTTCAGGTGGAGCTGGCTCAGGAAGCGGCCCATCAGGGCTTCGGCGAAGGGGCGCGGGTGGCCCTCCGGGCCCCACGGCTGGATTACCAGCAGCAACAGATTGCCCCACACCGCGGACGCCAGCGCGACCGCCAGGCAGACCGCAAGGTGCGCCAGCCACCGGCGCGCGCCGCCATTCCGCGCGGGTGGAAAGCGATGCGCCATCCAGAGCACCAGCGGCGTCGCGCACGCCCACACCAGCCAGCTCAACGCCGTGTAGACGAAGTAATACGTCAGGGGCCGCCGCACGCCCTCGCCGCGCAGCCCGACGATATTCTGCGTGGCATTCACCAGCGCGATGGCCAGCCAGATGCCCGCAATCCAAACCCCCTGATGTCGATACCGGCGCATGGTTCCGCATTTTCCACTCTACCGTTTCCCCGCCGCGCCGGGAAGTGAAATGCAGCCAAACCACACCGCCATGCAGGGAGCCGTATGGCGGCGGCCGGAGTTGCGCCCGATACTGGAAAACAACCATGTCACGCCTTGCCAACTTACTTCTGTGCGCTTTGGCGCTTCTGCCGCTGCGGGCTACCGGCCCCAGGAATGGTCCCGAGTACACTGCCGACGGCCGCCTCAAATTTCCCGCAAACTATCGCGAGTGGGTCTTTCTCAGCTCCGGCGTGGGCATGACCTACGGGCCGATTGCCGAGCAGGGACAGTGGGGGCCGCCCATGTTCGACAACATCTTCGTCAACCCGGAGGCCTACCGCGCCTTTCTTGAGACCGGCCGCTGGCCGGACAAGACCGTTCTCGTCATGGAAGCGCGGCGATCGGAAAGTCACGCCTCCATCAACAACGGCGGCCGCTTCCAGACGGAAATCGTGGGTGTGGAGGCCGAGGTAAAGGACGCCTCCTCACCCGAAGGTCCATGGAATTTTTACGGCTTCAACCTCACGCCGGGCCAGCCGGTCGAAAGCGCCAAAGCGGTCTCGCACAAGTCCGGTTGTTACTCGTGCCATGGCGTGAAGACGGCGGTCGAGAACACCTTCGTGCAGTTCTATCCGCCGCTGTACGACGCCGCCGAGCGCCTGCGCACGTTCAATCCCGGATTCGAGCCGCTGCCCATCACGCCATCGAAACTGATGGAACAAATCCGCACCGGAGGTTGGGCCCCCGGCGCGGCGGCACTGGACGATGTGGTCAAACGCTCGCCCGACGCCGGCATCATGAACGTCGAGACGCTGAACCAACTGGCCTACCGGATGATGGGCGCCGGCCTGGTCGGCGATGCGGTGAACCTGCTGGGATGGACGGCGGCGCGGTATCCGTCGTCGGCTAACGTCCAGGACAGCCTCGCCGAGGCGAGTGAGCGCTTCGGCACGCCCGGGCAGGCGCGCACCGCCGCCGAGCGGGCCCTGGCACTGCTGCCCAACGATACGTCGCTGACGCCCGCGCGCCATGACCGGGTGGCGAAGGCTCTGGACGAGCGCCTCAAACGACTGCCTCCCGGCATGGCCGGCCAGCAGTGGCCCCATGTCGAGGTCCACGGCGGAGCGCCGGCGGTTTCCCCGGATGGCTCCCGCATCGCCTTCGTCTCCGACCGCGGAGGCGCCTCCAACTTCTACCTGGTCCACGCCGACGGGAGCGGCGAAGTGCAGCTCACCGAGGGCAGCGACCAGAGAAGCTCGCCGGTCTGGGAGGCACACGGCCGGCACCTCGTCTTCTCGGCCTGGGCCGGCGGACAGAGCCGCATCTACGCGATCGACGCGGACGGCAAGGGCCAGCGCCAGATCGGCACTGCTCCGGCCCGCAATCCCGCCGTCTCACCCGATGGCAAATCGGTGCTCTACGCGGACCGCCGCATTTACCTCGCGGCCGCGGAGGGACCGGCGCAGCCGATTACCACCGGAGTAGCCCTGGAGTTCGACGCAACCTGGTCGCCCGACGGAAAGCGGATCGCCTTCGTACGTTCCGGGCCGGACCGGAAGACCAACATCTGGCTGATGAACGCCGACGGCAGCGAGCAACGCCAGTTGACTCACATACCGGACGGGGAAGGGCACGTGGAGTGGCCGGTCTGGTCGCCGGACGGCCGTCAAATCGCCGTCCAGGCGGGCGTGTACACGCCGCAGAAAAGCGTGGCCCACGTCTGGACGGTGGACGCCGCCACGGGAGACGCCCGCAAGCTGGCGGCGCACGAGCAACCTTACCAGGATGAAACGCCCTCCTGGTTTCCCGATGGAAAGCGTCTGGCCTTCCAAAGCAATCGCACCGGGCGCTGGGAGATCTGGGCGATGGCCGCCGACGGCACCGGCGCGCGGCAGATCACCAGGTAACGCCGCGAAGGTCAAGCGCCCCGCCGGCCTCTACTTCGCGCGGTACGCCAGGTCCAGCAGCTGCACTACGTGCATGACGCGCTGGCCCGAGCCGTGGAGGCGCACCCCGGCCTGAAGCTGGAGCATGCAGCCGGGGTTGGCGGCAGGGAAGGTTCGTCCGGGCGCTCCGGTTCAGACCAGCCGCGAAAAGCGTCGGTTGGACTTGGGGAAATCCACCCCCATGGCGAACCAAACCACCAGGCCAAAAGCGGCCGCGGGCAACATCGCCCGCCAATCGAAATGGGGATTCGGCGCGGACCCCGAATTTCCCAGGGCCGTCATCAGGGCGCCGGCGAGCACGCTGGCGGCGGCGGCCCATTGGTAGAGCCGCAGGCGTGCCAGGACCGGAGTTTGCGGCTCGCCGCGCCAGGCTTCCTCGACAAACCGCCCCAGGCCCGTGAGGATGAAGTAGAACCCGGCGATCAGGTGCAGCCTGGCATGCAAGGTCCACAAGCGGGTCACCGCCACGGCAACCACGGCGTTCCACAAGATCGAGTAAACGGGGGTCGGGTGAATGGGGATGCCGGCAAATGGCGAAAGGCGGCAGACACGCGATCGCGGGTGTGTATAGCGAATCCCGATGGAGGGCGGCGCGGGCCGTCCGTGGCAGCATCCCTGCACCAGGCAGCGCAACCTGCCCATAGCTTGCGCCCAGGGTCCGCCGGCGGAGAATGCGGCCAGCACGAGCCAGGGGCTGGCCCCGAAGAGGGGTGCGACGAGAGACCCCAGCGTCCCGCCCAGCAACCCTCCGTAAAAGCCGTACGGCCGCAAGAGTTGCGGCGATCCCTCGACGAACTGCGCCCACAGGGCCGCACCGATCACGGCGGCGAATGCGGCGGTGAAAACAGGAGCCACGTGGTGAGGGCCCGCCAGCATTCCGGCAATCCACAGAGCCAGGAACGCGCCGAGGCCGGCATAAGCGCCATGGTTGATCACGCGGACAGGGCCGAATCTCCACTCTTTCCAGGAGTTGGCGACGCCCTCGGCGCGCGTGCGGATGGCCTCCCACAAGGCGGGCCCGCGCATGACGAGGCCGGCGGTAGCGAAGCCTGCCAGCACGTCGACCACTCCATGCTGCCCGGTAGTCACGCAACTGGCGGCGACCAGGACTGCCCACACGCGGCATAACCAACGCATGCGGGGCCAGCGGCCGCCGAATAACTCCGCCGCGAGCACGGCCCAAACCACGTGAAAGGAAGGGAAGGCGGCCGCGGGACTGTCGAGGGTCCGCTCCCATGCCAGCAGTCGGCCGGCGGCCGTGTGCGGCACGAACGGGCGGGCCGGGGCAATCAACGGAATGGCTACGAAGAAAGGAAAAACGACGGCCATGGCCGCCAGAGCGCGCACCGAGAATTTGCGAAGCTCCCGGCGAGTCGGGGCAAACAGCGGCGCCAGCGCGATCGCGGCATACGGGCTGGCGTAAAGGATCTCTGTCCATTCGAGCACGGGCAGGCGCCGTTCGAAGGGCAGCACGGAGGACACCGCATCGGGCGGCGTTCCCAACGCCACGATGGCTTCGTAAAGAACGACCCACGGCAGCAGTACGAAGGCGTAGCAGGCCAGGCGATCGGGCAACGAGGCGGGCGCCGGTTCGTCGGCGGGCAGTAGGCTTCGCGGGGAGCAGCCAAATCGATCGCGCAGATCGTGCCGTTCATATGCCAGCACCAGGGCGGCGCAGCCGAGCGCCACCATCGGGGATACGAGCCACAATCCGCTGGCCGAGCCGGCGGCGATCGAAAGGCCGGCGCACAGCATCGCAAAACCGGTGTAGATAGGGTGCGGAAGCAGGCGGTAGACCCCTCTGGCGACGTAGCGCGGAGGCGGGTATGCGTTCATGGGAAGCCCTCCGCCATAGATCCAGAGGTGAGCCGCACCAAGGAACATCGCCACGCTGCCGGCCGCCGCGATCGCCAGGCCCCAGGGGACGGAGGCCGTGAGCGGCAGGGAAACGCTGCCGGCGGTGGCCCACGCCCAGGCTGCCAGCGCGATCGGCAAGAGCAGCGCAAACGCCGTTCCATAGAACAGCTTGCCTAGTACGTTCAGGGCCATTCGACAACCTCGTGAATTGCCATCCCCGTGGAGTCGGTGTGACCGGGACGCCGCAGCACCGCGTGGCTGAGCCACTTGCATTCACGAATGCCAAGCGTGCGCGCCAGGAGCAGGCGTTGGCGGCAGGGAAGCGCGGATAGCGCCGTGGCGCCCAGGGTCCCCTCGCGCAGCACCTCGCGCCGATCGAGACTAAGAACTCCGAGGCTGTCGCCCAGCACGATTTCCCGATCGCCAATCGTGCCGGCGGGTACAGCCGCGCCGTTGTGGTACAGGACTTGCCGGTTGTACTCGCCGCCCCAGTCGATCCATACCAGCGCGTCGGCCGCATTGAGGAACCGTCCCCAGCGCAGCCGGCGGATGGGCAAGCGCCAGGGAGCCAGGGTCAGGCGCAGGCACTCCACATAGCCCCACCCGCGAAACGGACGCCCGGAACCGATGGACACGGCGGCCTGGGACCGCGGCGCAACACAGTGCCACAGGACAGCGCCAGCGGCCGAGTCGAACAGGATCTCCCGAAGGTCGTGGTCCGGCTGCCGCCACACGCCGTGCGCGTTCCATTCCGACGACTGCCACTCGATCCGATCGCCCAGGACCCCCGGCGGCGACTGGCGGCGCAAGGAGAAGCTGCTTCCGGCCGGTTCTCCCGCGCGCCGCATCATCAAGTTTGCGTAGTGCATCCGGAACGCGCGCCAGCGAAGCTCCGCATGGTAGACGATTAGAGCGTCGCCATCTTCGCCGGTGCAGTCCGCGTACCACTTAGTAAGTTCGAAGGCCGGGTTGTCGCCGGCATGTGTCGCGCTCGTTTTCGAGTAGTGAACGGCGCCGGCGCACTCCGCCGGCCCGGTTACTAAGTGCTGCATGCGATGGCCACGGCGCCGATCAACATGGGATAGCGCGACAGGCGAATGCGAAGGCTCTCTTCCAGGCCCGGCCAGGTGAACACCGCGAGCCAACATACCAGCGCGGAAGCAGCCGCCACCTCCCCGACGACACCGCTGGCTATGGCGGCCGTGCCGGCAAGCGCGAGGAGCATGAACCCCAACGCGAATTGCCTGGCGCGTGCGGGTCCGAGAACCGCGGCAATCGTCCGGATGCCGGACCGGCTGTCACCCGGCGCTTCATCGGAATCCATCAATGCCTCGCGTCCCAGCACGAAGGCAATGAGCGGCAAGTAAGCGACCCAGGGGTACCGGGTACCTCCCACCACGGAACCATAGAAAAGCGGGACACAGCACAGACCGGCGACATAGATCCCCTTGGTCAAAGGAAAGCGCTGCGCCACCGGGGAGTACAGAAGCAGCGCGGCGCAGGTCAAGACCAGCAGTTTCCCGCCGGCGCCCGCCGCCAACGACAGTAGACCCGCACATACGAGTAAGGCAATGGCCAGCAAGGCTGCGCCGCGGATAGTCAACTCACCAGCGGCGATGGGCCGGCGGATACCGGCCGCGCGGTCCTTGTGGCAGTCGAAAATGTCGTTCACGACAAAGCCGAACGCCGTCAATGCACTCATCGCCGCGCCGGCGGCGAGGCCGGGCAGAGACAACCGGCCCCGTGCAGCGACTACCGCCAGGCCGGACAGAATGCCGGGCACTAATGAAGACACGGGGCGCATGCTTCTGAAGACCGCGCTGGAGCGCATGCCGGCCTGCCTGAGCCTCCGGGTGGGGCCGGCCTGCTGGCGGGCCGGGGTTCCGCCCGTTCCCACCCACACGGTAAGTGACATTTTAAGGTGATTATACCTGATTTCGGGGGTATCCCATGGCGGGACTCCATCTTACACAGATCTGGATCGTCAGCGGCCGGCCCGGTACGCCAGGTCCAGCAGTTCCACCACGTGCATGACGCGCTGGCCCGAGCCGTGGAGGCGCACGCCGGCCTGAAGCTGGAGCATGCAGCCGGGGTTGGCGGTGGCGATGATGGCGGCGCCGGTGGCATTCACCGCTTCCATCTTCTTGGCCAGAATCTGCATGGACATCTCGTTCTCGACCACGTTGTAGATGCCGGCGCTGCCGCAGCAGATGTCCGAGGCGGGCATTTCGCGGAAGCTCAGCTCGGGAATGGCGGCCAGCAGTTTGCGCGGGGCCTGGCGGATGCGCTGGCCATGCGCCAGGTGGCACGAGTCCTGGTACGTCACGATGGCGTTGACCGGCCCCATGGCGGGGTTCAGTCCGGTTTGCTCCAGGAACTCGGTGATGTCGCGCACCAGGGCGGCAAACTCGCGCGCCCGGCCGGCGTATTCCGGGTCGCCTTCCAGCAGGTCGCCATACTCTTTCAAGGTGGAACCGCACCCGGCGGCGTTGGTGACCACGGCATCGAAGCCGCCGGCGAGCACGGTATCGATATTGCGGCGGGCCAGCCGGCGCGCGTCCTCCGGAAGACCCGCGTGGACGTGCAGGGCGCCGCAGCATCCCAGGCCCTCGGGCACTACCACTTCGCAGCCATTCCGCTGCAGCACCCGCACGGTGGCTTCATTCAGCCGCGCGAAGGAGATGTTGGCGATGCACCCGGCCAGGAACGCGACGCGGCGTTCGCGGCGGCCTTCGGCGGGAAACGTGCGGCCGATCTGGCTGAAGAAAAACGGCGGCTCGGCCGACGGCGCCAACTGGGCGATGTCTCCCAACCGGCCGAGCATTTTGAGGAACCCCATGGCGCGCACCAGCGCCTTCATGCCGCTGGCCTCGTAAAGATAGAGCATGGTTCCTACGACGGTGAGGGCCGCGCGCGATTCCAGCAGGTGCCCGAACACGAAACGGCGCAGCAGGCGCGCCGTCCATCCGCGCCGCACGTGGGCTTCGATTTCCGCCCGCGCATCCTCCACCATGCGGCCGTAGCGCACTCCCGAAGGGCAGACCGATTCGCAGCCGCGGCAGGCCAGGCACAGCCCGATATGCTCCACGTAGGAGGGCGCAATGGGCGCGCCCCCGGCCACCTGCACCATCTGGTAGATGCGCCCGCGCGGCGAATCCATCTCCAAGCCCAGCTCGCGATAGGTCGGGCACGCGTTCAGGCACAGGCCGCAGTGCACGCAGCGGTCCAGATCGAACTGGCGCGGCCCGTGAGCGGTTTTTTCAGATACGGCTATAGAGTCGGCCACGGTTCAACAGGTTCCCCGGATCAAACAGATTCTTGATCCGCCGCATGATCTCAAAATCGCCCCCCGGAGAAGGCCACAACTCGAGCGACCGTTTGCGCTCTTCCGGTGCGAACTCGATGACCGCCTTCCAGCCGCGCCGGCCGGCTTCCAGAAGCCATGCCTGGGCGGCTGCGGACTGTTCGAAGTACCCATAACACACTCCCGTACCGGCGCGCGCCAGGGCCGGACCCTCGAACGAAGCCATGACGGCTTCCAACTCTTTCAGCGTACACGAGGCGCGCACCACCGTGCCATCGGCGTGCTTTTCCAGGAACCGCGGCGTGAAGCTTTCCATGTGCCGCCATAAGGCCGCCTGGCGGGAGTCCTCGAACGCCATGCCGTCGGCCATCGCCGCCAGTTCGTGTTCATAGCGATCCACCGCGGCCGCATTCCCGCCGGCGCGCACTGCCAGCAGCCAGGTGCGGTTGCCCACGCTCAGGCCTCCCGCCGGGTTCAGCAGGTCGATGGCGGCGGGCTGGAGCGCGCTCGTCAGGATGCCGTTGCGCACGGCGATGGCATCGGGTAGGGAACGGAATGGCAGCAGGAAGCTGCGCTCCACTTCGGGCGCCGGCTGGACCTTGAAATTCACCACCGCAATGGCGGCCAGCGTGCCGAAGGAGCCGATCATCAGCTTGGCCATGTCCAGGCCGGCGACGTTCTTGACCACCATGCCGCCGCACGCCACCAGCTTCCCCTCGAGGGTGGCGAACCGCATGCCGATCACCAGGTCGCGCGCCGTGCCGTAGAGCCGCCGCCGCGGCCCGCTCGAATTCGAGGCGATGACCCCGCCCACCGTAGCCTGGCCGGCGAAGGGCGGATCGAGCGGAACCATCTGCCGGTTCTGCGCCAGCATGCTCACCAGCTCGCACCAGGGCAGCCCGGCCTCCACGCTGATGGTGAGGTCCCGCGGTTCGTACTCCAGCACGCGCCGCAGGCCGGCGGTGGAGATCGCCTCGTCGGCCGGTTCGATGGGCCCCGCCATCAAGCGCTTGGTGGAATTGCCGGCCAGCGCGATGGTGCGCTCATGCATCGCGGCCCGATGCATGCTCTCGGCGAGTTCCTCGGGGGTCTCCGGCGGCTTCACGCGGCGTACACCAGGTGGCGCAGGAGGGCGGTCAGGATGGTCAAAACCAGGGATCCCACCAGCGCCGAAAGAAAGCCGCGCACCCGAAAGCCCGGCGTAATCAGCGAAGCGAGCTTCAGGAGAAATGCGTTGATCACCAGCAGAAACAGCCCCAGCGTCAGGATCGTGAGCGGGAAGGTGAGGAACTTGAGCACCGGGCCGATGGTGGCGTCCACCACGGCGATTACCACGGTCGCAATCAGCGCCGCGCCAAAGCCGCGGACCTGGATTCCCGGAATGAGTTGCGCCACAATCCATAGCGCCAGCGCGCTCACCAACCAGCTCACCAGGATGTGAAGCAGCATGTTTCGCCTCCAGCCAGAGATAATGATAAGCCATGGCAACTTTGTATGCCGGAACCTCCGGTTTCGCCTACCCGGCCTGGAAGCCGGGATTCTATCCGGCCAAGCTGCCGGCCAAGCAGTTCCTGAAGCACTACGCCGAACGGCTGAATTGCGTGGAGATCAACTACACGTTCCGCCGCCTGCCCTCGGCATCCACGCTGGCAAGCTGGGTGCAGGCCACGCCGCCCGGCTTCGTGTTCGCGGTGAAAGCGAATATGCGCATCACCCATATCCTGCGGCTGAAGAACGCGGTCGAGGCCACGGAGCTGTTTCTGAAGATGATCGATCCGCTGCGGACTTCGCGCCGGCTGGGGCCCGTCCTGTTCCAGTTGCCCCCGGCCATGAAGTGCGACGTCGCCCTGTTGCGCAGCTACCTGGAGCTGTTGCCGGAGGGCATGCGCTACGCCTTCGAGTTCCGCCACCCGTCGTGGCTGGTGGACGAAGTGTACCAGGAGTTGCGGCGGCGCAACGTCTCGCTGTGCGTGGCCGAATCGGAGAAACTGGAAGTTCCGGAGGTGCTGACCGCCGACTTCGTGTACTACCGCTTGCGCAAGCCGTCGTACACGGTCGAGGACGTGGACGCGCTCGCCGCGCGCGCCAAAGAGCTGCTGGCCGCGGGGCGCGATCTCTACCTGATGTTCAAGCACGAAGAGAGTCCCGACGGCGCGCTGAATGC
Source organism: Bryobacteraceae bacterium (assembly GCA_017883415.1). Taxonomy (GTDB): domain Bacteria; phylum Acidobacteriota; class Terriglobia; order Bryobacterales; family Bryobacteraceae; genus JADGNR01. The sequence goes on from JADGNR010000104.1 coordinate 10,119, forward strand.
GGAGCTATTGTTAAACAAGAGCCGATGAAGCCACGATACGCTTTCGCCGGATTGTTCCTTCTGGCCGGATTTGCCCGCGCGCAGACGCTCTCGTCGCATAGCGGGTGGAACTTTTCGGACACCATGGAGACGGCGACCGATGTGCTGGTGGCCGACATCGTCAGCGGCTCCGCGGTGGACAACGGATCGCAAGTGAGCGTCAAAGCGGCCGTGCGCGTGGTGCGCGTGCTCGCGGGCGGCATACAACCGGGCGCGGAACTGGCGCTCGTTTGGCAATATCAGCCCTTCCAAAGCCCGGCGGTCACCAGCAAGGTGCCGGCGCTACGCGCGCTCTGGTTCCTGCGGAAAAAGGCGGAGGGGGCGTTTGAGCCGCTGCAGGCATCCGGCATGATCGTTTCCATGGGCGGCGTCTTCGTCGAGCTCCCGGAGGCCGGCCCGCCGGCCGCGTTTGTCTATGCGGCCGATCAACCGCTGCAGGCTAACATTGCGCGCGAAGTGGCGTGGGCCATCGAGGACCTGGTGGCGCGCCATGCCGCGGACCTGGGACCGCACCAGCCGGAACCGCCGGTGGCCGGCGTGTTCCCCGCGTGGGTACAAACGCGGACGCGGTTCGACGCGCTGTCCATGGTGCTCGATTCTCTCGACCAGCGGGCTGCCGCGGAAGTATCTCAATATTTTTCGGGGCAGGCGGATGCGAATCTCAAGCTGCTGGGGATTCGCGGCCGGTTGGCCGCGGGCGATGTGAACGCGCTCTTCGATCTGGAGAAGGATTTCACGCGCCTGGCGGCGAGCTTCGGCGCCATGCGAATCTCGCCCTCGATGATGGGACTGGACCTCGGCAAGAATCTTCCGGCGGCCCATGCCCTGGCGCGCATGGCGCTGGCGGAGCAGACCATTCCCGGTATGGACGGCCTTTTTGCCATGCAAGTCGGCTCAACCCACAGTCTGGAATTCCTGCCGTACCTGATGGCCATGGCGGGCAGCTCCGCTTTTTCGGCGCGCGACGCCGCGCTGATGTCGATGTGCGGTTTGCTGGCGCCGCCGCAAAAGTTCTGGCAGCCGGAGATGTCGGCCTACTGTCCCAACCACTCGCCTATGAACGATAGCGCCGAGGCACAAAAGGACGTCGCCTTCTGGCAGCGGTGGTGGGATGCGCATCGCGGCGAAATCGGCAAGCTGGTGGAACTGCCATCGGTAGTGCCGCCCGCCCGCTACAGCGCCGCCGTGGGGGCGGCGCCAGCCATTGAGGTCCCCATGGAAGTGCGCTTTCAAAGCGTGCTGGGCCCAGGCGGCGACGGGGTGCAGTTGAACCCCGTCGATCGCGAAACCTTCCAGAAGGTAGCGGCCGCGACCAACGCGCGGCTGGCCGGGAACCAGCAGCGCTCCATGGACATTATGAACGCGGCGCGATTACGCGGCGCGCTGCCCGATCGCCCGTCGCAGGAGGCGCTGTGGCAGGACCGTCTGTCCATCCTGAAGGCGGGTCTGGCGGACATGAGAAGCAAGCTTTCCCCGGAGGGCTGGCAGGCGGTGGAGCACTTCATGATGAGCATGGGCTTCGGTGTTGGGGCGGCGCCCGCGCCGCCGCCGAAGTAGGGCGGACGCCCTCGTCCGCGCGCGACCCCCTGGTCGCGCTCTTGCGCTCGCGGGACACGACAGTAGCTTGCCGCTATAATAACCGGGACATGCCCTCACGGCCCACCGTTGCCGGTGCGCTTGCCATCGCGGCTCTCGCGGTATTCACCGTCTGGATCACGTGGCGGGCCAAGGCGGTGGAGCGCGGCCTCGATCGCGACGCCCGGAATATCACGCTCGCCGGTAAGCCCGCGCCCGATTTTTCGCTGTCTTCGCTCGACGGGCACACCGTCGCGCTCGCCGATTTCCGGGGCAAGCAGAAAGTGGTGGTGACCTTCTGGGCGAGCTGGTGCGGGCCTTGCCGCGCGGAGATGCCCGTGCTCGAATCGCTCTACCAGCGCGGCCACAAGCCCGGCGCCGATTTCGAAATCGTGGCCATCAGCATCGATGACGACCGCCCATCCGCCGCGGCCTTCGCCGCCCAAATGAAGATGCCGTTTCCCGTGCTTCTGGATCCCACCCAAAAAGCCGCCGCCGCCTTCGATGTGGAGAGCATTCCCACCCTGTTTGTGATCGACACCGGAGGCAAGGTGGTAATGGGGAAGGCCGGCTTCGATCCCGGTACCGAGATGATCCTGGCCCAACAACTCGGAATCCCGCCGCGAATGCTACCAGGAGCGCCCAATGCCGGCCGCGGCAATTGAATTCGAGCGCGTGACCAAGGTGTACAAGCGGCTCTTCAGCGATGAGCGCGTCGAGGCCCTGTCCGATGTCTCCTTCCAAGCCGCGCCGGGCGAAGTGTGCGCGTTCCTGGGCCCCAACGGCGCGGGCAAGACCACCAGCATCTCCATCCTGATGGGCTTCTTCTTCGCGGATTCGGGCTCGATCCGCGTGCTCGGCTGCCGGCCGGGCGACATCCGCGCCAAGGCGCAGATCGGATTCCTGCCGGAGAATTTCGCCTTCTACAAGTACCTGACCGCCCCCAAACTGCTCCACCTTCACCTGGCCCTAGCCGGGAGAAAGACCGCGGGCGATGGCCAACGGATCGCCGACATGCTCGCCATAGTCCGGCTCACCGGCTATGAGAAGCTCAAGGTGGGGAAGTACTCGCGCGGCATGGTGCAGCGCCTGGGAATCGCGCAGGCGCTTTTGTGCGACCCGCAACTGGTGATCCTGGACGAGCCGACCTCGGGGCTCGATCCGGCCGGCCGCAAAGAGGTGCTGCATCTGCTGGCGGCGTTGAAGTCCCAGGGCAAAACGGTCTTCCTGAGCTCCCATATTCTGCCCGAGGTGGAGCAGATCTGCGACCGCGTGGTGATCATCGATCGCGGCCGCCTGGTGCGCGCCGGCCGCCTGAACGAGATGCTCGCGGGCGGCAACCGGGTGGCGATCGTGGTCGACCAACTGCCGGTGGAAACGGAGCAGGCGCTGGTCACGCAGGGCGCGGCCGTGACCCGCGGCGCGCACGGAGCCGCCATCGTGGTGGATGCCGCGCGCAAACGGGAAACGGCCGAGGCGCTGTGGAGCGCGGGCTGCGATGTGGTCAGCATGAATCCCGTAAGAGACACCCTCGAAGAGCTGTTTCTGAAGGAAGTGGACCATCGCCAGGGGGCCCAGTGAAAGTCCGCGCCATCGCCTGGAATACGTTTGCCGGCCTGGTCCGCAATAAGGTCATCGCCCTGCTCTGCGCGGGCTGCCTCTGCATCCTGCTGTTGCTGCTGACGCCGTTGCTGATGACGCGGTCCATGCGCGCCACGCAAACCGCCGAGCAGATGCAGGCCGCGGTGCTGCCGCTGATTGGGGCCATGATGGCGCTGGTGAGCGGCTTCGGCAGCCTGCTGGCGGCGTGGGCGGCGGCCGACACGGTGGCGGGGGAAATGCGGTCGGGCACCATTCTGGCGGTCATGGCGCGGCCGGTGCGGCGCTGGGAGTTTCTGCTCGGCAAGTACCTGGGCGTGCAACTGCTGATGGTGGTCTACGTCCTGTGCACCTTTTCACTGAGCTACCTGCTGGCGTGGATCGGCGGCGCGCACATTCAGTCCGCGCCCTGGGTGCTGCTGGTCTACCCGCTGGTGCGCTACGCCTTGTACAGCGCCATCGGCATATTCCTGGTCACGGTGATGCACCCCATGGTCGCCATAGGACTCGTGCTGATCGTCTCGATTGCGGCGCAGATTGTGGCGCCGTCGGCCGCCACCACCTTCCTGCCGGCGTGGCTGAAGACGGGGCTATACCACGTGCTGCCCTCGACCACCCTGCTCTCGGAAATCCGCTTCCTGACCATCACCAAGGCCACTCTGCGGGGAACTCCGTGGACCGATCACGCCACCGCGCTGGCCTACGGGCTCGATTACGCGCTGGTCTGTTTCCTGCTGGGGGTATGGCTGTTCCGGCGGCGGAGCCTGTCGCGGGATTGAGTGCGGGCGCCAGGCCAGCCGGGCACGCGAAACTCGGTTCACATGGTTTCGCTCGGCGGCTCGGCGCCTCGGCGGTGAGATCCTACGCCCCTCCTCTCGAAAGCCGATAATAAGACATTATGGGCAAGATGATCGGCTTGGTGATGACCGGCGGAGGCGCTCGTGGCGCCTATCAAGCCGGGGTCCTCAAACGGATTGGCGAAATCAAGCGGGTGCAAGCCAAGGGCAATCCCTTTCCCATAGTCGGAGGCGCTTCCGCGGGAGCAATTAACGGTTCCGCCGTGGCCGCGGGCAGCGACGATTTTTCGTCGACCACCGGCAATCTGGCGCGCCTTTGGTCGAATCTGAGGCCTTCGGATATCTTTCGGTGCGATGGCCTGTCGCAGGCTCGTAATTCTCTTACCTGGATCATGGATCTCTCTTTTGGAGGCTTTCTGGGAGGAGGTAACGCCCACTCTCTATTAGATGCGAGTCCTTTGCGAGGCTATCTCAGCAAGAACCTGCCCTTCGACAAGATCGACGCTAATATCAAGAAGGGGTATCTTTACGCCCTCGCGATTTCCGCGACTAACTATGCCTCGGGTAAGAGCTATCTTTTCCTCCAGGGGAAAAAAGGGCACCCTATGTGGAACCGAAGCCGGCGAGTGACGCTGGCCACTAAAATGACCGTCGAACATATCTGCGCGTCGGCCGCTATTCCTTTCGTCTTTCAGCCGGTAAGGCTGCAAACCGCGCGCGGCACGGCGTTTTTCGGCGACGGCTGCGCGCGCCTGCAACAGCCTCTGAGCCCGATCATACGCCTGGGGGCGGAGAAGATTCTGGCGATCGGGGTG
>JADGNR010000391.1 GCA_017883415.1 Bryobacteraceae bacterium
GGCTCAACTGCGGCTCGGCGGTGAATCTGTGCCTCTAAGGCCTGTGGCCGCAGCCTCGCTGGCTGAAAGCTGAAAGCTGAAAGCTGATAGCTGAAAGCTGAAAGCTGAAAGCTGAAAGCTGAAAGCTGAAAGCTGAAAGCTGATAGCTCCGGGAGTCGACTTGAAGAACCTGCTCATCATGAAATTCGGCGGGACCAGCGTGGGCTCGGCGGAACGGTTCCGCGCGGCGGCGCGCCTGGTAGTGGAAGAGGCCAGGAAGCGGCCGGTGGCGGTGGTGGTTTCGGCGATGTCCAGGATCACCGACCTGCTGCTCGATACCATGCGGCACGCCGAGGCGGGGGACCGCGCCGGAATGGCGGCCAACCTGGCGCAACTGCGGAGCCGCCATGAGCAGGTGTGCCGCGAGCTGTTGCCGGAGGAGCGGCAGGCGGCGGTGCAGGCGCAAATCGGCAAGCGGATCGAGGAATTCGAGCGCATCGTCAACGGCATGGCCATGCTGGGCGAGCGGCCGCCGCGCTCCGTGGACGAAGCCGTGGTGGCGGGCGAGCGGCTCTCCGTGGTGCTGCTTTCCGAATATCTGAAGGCGCAAGGGACGGCGGCGGAGGGGGTGGATGCGCGCGAAGTGGTGGTCACCGACGCCGTGTTCGGCAACGCTTCCCCGCTGATGGAGCCGACGCGGGAAAAGGCCCGGGCCAGGCTGTTGCCCCTGTTGCGCCAGGGCACCCTGCCGGTGATCACCGGCTTTAACGGGGCCACGGCGGACGGCAGGCCGACCACGCTGGGACGGGGCGGGTCGGACTTTTCGGCGTCGATCGTGGCGGCGGCGCTCGATGCCGCCGAGTTGTGGATCTGGACCGATGTGGACGGCATCATGAGCGCCGATCCGCGGCTGGTGCCCGACGCCGCGGTGCTGGCGGAGATCACCTACGCGGAGGCGGCCGAACTGGCGTATGCGGGGGCCAAAGTGCTGCATCCCAGGACCCTGGCGCCGCTGGCGGAAAAGAAGATTCCGGTGTGGAGCAAAAACAGCTTCGCGCCGGAGAAGCAGGGGACGCGCATCGTGCCGTCGACTTCCCAGGGAACCACCACCCGCGCGGTGGCCTCGCTCGGCAAAGTGGCGCTCATCTCGCTGGAATCGGCCAGCCCGGAATTGAACGGCGTGCAAGTGATGGCGCGCGCGCTGGACGCCATTGCGCGGCGGAACGTGGAAGTGCTGCTGGTTTCCAGTTCGAGCTATCGCCAGAACTTCTGCTTCCTGGTGCGCGAGGAGGAACTGGAGCGGTCGATGGCCGCGCTCGAAGGCGACCTGGCGCTGGAACTGGCGCATCATTACCTGGAGCCGATCCGTGTGGACCGCGAAGTGGGGCTGCTGGCGGCGGTGGGCGAGGGGATGCAGGGAAAGTCGGGGCTGGCGGGCCGCATTTTCACGGCCATTTCGCGGGTGCAGGTGAACATCATCGCCATCGCGCAGGGGTCGAGCGAGCTCACGATTGCGGTGGTGGTACGGCGCGACGGCCTGGAGAAAGCGGTGCAGGCGGTCCATGCCGAATGCGGCCTGGGACAACGGCCTCCAGTACCAGTGTTTCCCTTCCCGCGGGAAGGCGGGAAGGTGCCGTCCAGGGGCCGGGAATAAGGGCAGCCTTCTATATTTTTCATTAAGTTAGGGGCGATTTGGGGGGGAACGCCGGCAGCCGGATCGTACTGGGCCCTTTGCCGTATAATTACTGCTGGAAATTGTGTTGGGAAATCTGGTAATATAATTCACATGTTCGGGCAGTTCCTGTCCGGCGTTTCAGTTCTGATACTGCCGGTACTGGTCGCAGGTTTTGCGCCTCAATCCATAGCACCACAGCCACCGCAGACGCCGGCGGCGACGGTTGCCGGTGTGTCTGCCGGCCAGCAGTCGGACCGGAGCGTAACGCTGCCAGCGCAGGCGCCGGCGGCGAGCGGCGCGCGGGAGCGCACGCTGTTATGCGAGAGCTTCACGGCGGAGCGGTTGTGGGTGTGGCAGAATCGGCTGAACCTGCGGGATTGGAACATCTCCGTGGTGATGGCGCGGGCCGCCGATCTGAAGCCCCGGACCCTGGGCAATATCCACTGGGATCTGCCGAAAAAAACCGCCACCATCCACGTCCTGGACCCGGCCGACTACCACATGACATTTCCCGACATGCTCAAGGACATGGAATTCACCGTGGTGCACGAGTTGATCCACCTGGGAATGGCTCCGGTGCTGGCCGATCTGCAGCGCACCGACGCCAACCGCCGCGAAGAGGAGCACGCCGTCAATCACATGGCGGACGCCCTGCTGGGGTTGGAGCACGGCAAGTAGCAACCCGGCCATCTGTCCCCGCCAGGAATTGACAACTTCGTCAGCCAACTGTGGGGCGGGCTATCCAGCCCGCGAGCCCGCTTTCGAGCGGGCTCAGCCGGCCGCGCCAGGATGGGCCGGCCCACAGGAGCTACCCGCCGATGGAATACATGGGGCGGGGAGGCGCGACGAATTTCGCCGAGTTGATTTCATGCCCCTCCCATTTGCCGGCCACGTTGCGGCGGACCAGGGCGGCGATCTCTTCGTCGGAGGCGCCCGAGCGCATCAGCGACTTCACATCGTCTTCCTCGATCGCAAAAAGGCAGTAGCGTAGTTTGCCGTCCGCGGTCAGGCGGATGCGGTTGCAGTTGAGACAAAACGGGCGGCTCACCGAAGCGATGAAGCCGACCCGCCCGGCCCCGCCCGGAAACTCATACTCCGTGGCGGGCGCGCGCGGATCCGGATTCGGCACCGCCGTGAGCGGCGCGATCTCGCGCGACAGCGTCTCGATGATTTCCTCCGCCAGCAGTACCTTTTTGCGGTCCCACAGGTTCTGTGCGTCGAGCGGCATGAACTCGATATAGCGCACCTCGAAGCCGTTCTCGAGCGCATATCGGGCCAGCGGCACGATGTCCGGTTCCACCAGGTTTTTCACCGCCACCGCGTTGATTTTGATCTTGGAGTAGCCGAGCCGGCGGGCGAGGGCGAGGCCCGCCAGCACCTTATCCAGCTCGTCGCGGCGCGTGATTTTTCCGAACCTCTCGCGGTCGAGCGTATCGAGGTGGACGTTGAGGCGCCGCAGCCCGGCGGCGTACAGCGGCTCGGCCAGATCCGGCAGCAGGACGCCGTTGGTGGTCAGCGCCAGATCGCGAATTCCGGGAATCGCCGCCAGGCGCCGGATCAGCATGGGGAGGTCGCGCCGCACCAGCGGTTCGCCGCCCGTGACGCGCAGTTTGGCGACCCCGAGGGAGACCGCGATGCGCACAAAGCGCTCGATCTCTTCGAAATCCAGGATTTCGCTGCGCCGGACGAACTGCACCCCCGATTCCGGCATGCAGTAGAAACAGCGGATATTGCACCGGTCGGTGACGCTGACGCGCAGGTTGTCGTGCACGCGGCCGAAAGAATCCACCAGCGGTGCGGGGGACGTTCGACATATCATCTGGTCCTCCAAACGCAACCCTCGTTTCCGCCGGATGGAGCCGTCGGCAATTCGATTATAGAACGTCCGCCGGCGCCACAGGCCGAAGCGTTGCCGGTCCGGCGGCGTGTCGGGGACCGGGGACGGGTGCGCCACGCACCTCAGAACCCATGCCTTATCATGAACGTATGTCTGAACTCGTGTTCGAGGTTGTCCAGGAGGCCGACGGCGGCTATTGCGCCGAATGCCTCACCGAAAACATCTTCACGGAAGGGGATACCTGGGAGCAGTTGCGCAAGAACGTGCTGGAGGCCGCCACGGCGTTCTTCTTCGACCGGCCACGGCCCGAGCGGATTCGCCTCCACCTTGTCCGTGACGAGATCTTGTCCGTCGCATGAAGATCCCTCGCGATGTCTCGGGCACGCACCTCGCGGATGCCCTGTGCCGGCAATGGCGGTACGAAGGTCCATCAGGCCGGTAGCCACATCATCCTGGAGACCTCAGAACCAGCGAACCAGCTCACCAGCGGATCGCGATTCCGGACCACCATCCCGTTCGGCTCACCGGAAAAGCCGATCACGTCTGGATCACCGGCGCGGAAGACTCGCGGAAGATCAGCCCCCGGACAGATACGGATCGAGCGCAGCCAGGACCGCATCGCGCACCTTCAGCGCCAGATCGTACGCGCGCGCCTCGTCGCCGGGCGCTGTGTCGGGGCGATCACCCGGATAGCGAATCTCGGCGCCGAACGGGCTTAGCCAAGTTGCCTCATCGAGGGCTTGCGCGAGTGCGGGATCGACCGGCTGCAACAGAATCAGCAGCCGCCTGATGACGTGGGTTTTCGGAAACTCGACCTGGTGCCGGGTCAGGAGAGCCTTCAGGTATTTTTCCGCCGCCTGTTGTGCGTGGAACGCGACGATGTCCCGGAACCGCTCTTCCCCTGCCAGGCGGACGACAGTGTCGAAGTCGAGATCCGCCCTTTCGATCCACTCGCCGACCAGCCGGCGAATCTCCTCTTCAGGCCGCTTCATAGAGGACCCTGCCGTACTTGTGAGCCGGATAGGCGATCCCGCCGATGATATTCTTCGTGGCCTCGAACCGTTCCGCAGCGATGATCTTCACATCGACCGGGTAGTTGACATCGCCGATGGCGTCCGCGATAGCGACACTCTCTTCATGGCGATTCTTCGGAGCCGCCTCGACGATCAGGAGGTCGATGTCGCTGTCCCTGGTCATCTGGCCGGTCGCCGCGGAGCCGAACAGAATGATCCTCTCCGGCCGCGCGACCCTCAACACGCGTCGGACAATCTCGCTCAAAAGCGCTTCATCGACGCCCATTCGCTCCATCATAGTCTGCCGAAGGCCGGGCCGGAAACCACGATGTTTGAGAGGCCAGCCAAGCTTAGGGCTAGGGAGATTGCCAGTTCCCTTAAGTTGCCGGAGCGCCGCATCCCAGCGCAAAGCCCAGAGCCGCGCAAACCTCCCGCATGCGCTCCGCTCGCAACGTGCCCACGCGGCGTCCCAATCGCGCCTGCGCCACGGTAACCGCGTTGTGTAGATTCACCGCGCAACGGCGCTTCATTCCGTCCTCGATATCCAGAATTACTTCGGAAGGCACGCCGCGAATGGTTGACGTGATCGGCGCGATGGTTACCGTCGCCAGATGGCCGATCGCGCTGTCGCGCGTCAGAATCAGAACCGGCCGCTGCTTGTCCGGGGGCGCGAACCGGCAAAGGCGGACCTCGCCCCTGCTCAGCGTTCCGGCCACGCCGCGGCATCCTCCCAGATGCGGAACTCTTCGGCCCGCTGCGGCCGGGCCAGATATCCGCGCCGGTCCCGCTCTTCCAGTTCCAATTCGTGCAAGCGTTTGAGGTGCCGCTGTAGAGCCTGGCGGATCAGCGCCGACCGGTTCACCTTCTGCCGCTTCGCCGCTAGATCGGCCGCTTTCAGCAGCTCGCTATCCAGAACCACCTGTATGGTCTTGATTGTGGACCTCACTCCACAGTATAGTCCACACCCTTAAAGCTTTCAGCTCTCAGCTCTCAGCTTTCAGCTTTCAGCTCTCAGCTTTCAGCTTTTAGCTGTCAGCTGTCAGCTATTTCAGGTATTCTTGGCTGTATCGGTGAAAGATTTC
>JADGNR010000392.1 GCA_017883415.1 Bryobacteraceae bacterium
CGCGTTCCGCGCGGGCTTCCTCGACCGCGGCCAGAGCTTCGGGAGTGCCGACCCCGAGCATCGACGATTCCCATGCCGCGTATTCGCGCGCCTCGCGGTCACGCTGGTCGAGTTGTGCCTGGAGGCTATCCAGCGCGCTGGGCTCCGACGATCCGTCGCCATCGAGGGCGCGGCGGCGGGGACGCAGGTCCCCGGGTTCGCTAGGCGATCCAACCGACGACAACCCGATGGGCGCGACTGGTGGCTCATAGCCAGGCGGCGGCGGGGCGTCGGCCGCGGGAACAGTCGGCGCAGGTGCTGCTGCGTAGAGCGCCCGCAGAGCATCGGGATCCTCGGTCGGGAACGCCGACGATGTTGGCTCGGGCGGCGAGTCGCCGGGAGGGGGGAACGGACCATTGGACGGAGCGAACGACGGCGCAGTCGGGGCGAACGGATCGGAGGTCTCCGGCTGAATCGGTGGATCCGCGGCTGGCGTCGGCTGCGGCTGTCCAAAGAGAGAAGCGGCCCAGGCCGGGGGTCCAGGCTGTGTCGGCTCGGCCGCGGCGGCCTCCGGTTCCGCGGGCGCCACGGTTTCCGGAAGCTCGGGCGCATCCTCGCGCAGGATGGCGGTCATCACTTCCGGTGCGGTTTTGCGTTCGAAGGGCGGGCGGCCGGTCAGCGACTCGTGCAGGACCAATCCGAAACTGAAGATGTCCGAGCGCGGGTCCACCGTATCGCCGCGCACCTGCTCCGGCGACATGTAGCCGGCCGTGCCCAGCACCGTGCCGGCCGAGGTGCGGGTGAGAAAGGCGGTCTCATCGCCCGGCGTCATGGGTTTGACCTGCTTGGCGAGGCCGAAATCCAAAACCTTGGCGCGGCCTTCGCGCGTCACCATGATGTTCTCCGGTTTCAGATCGCGGTGCACGATGCCGCCCTCATGCGCGCCGGCCAGCGCGTCGGCGATCTGGGCCGCCAGGTCGAGCAGCCTGCTTTGCGGCAGCGGGCCGCGCTGGATCAGGGCGCGCAGCGAATCGCCGTCGATCAGCTCGGTAACGATATAGGCGAACCCGTTCTCCGTGCCGGTGTCGTACAGCGAGACGATATTCGGATGATTCAGAGCGCTGGCGGAACGCGCTTCCTGCTCGAAGCGCTGCCGCCGCCCGGTATCGGCGGCCACCTCGGGAGGAAGCACCTTCAACGCCACCGTGCGGCCCAGCCGCGTGTCGCGGGCCCGATACACTTCGCCCATCCCGCCCTCGCCCAACAGGGAGATGATTTCGTAGGGACCGATCCGGGTGCCTGCAGACAGCATGCGCGTGAGTAGTCATCATACACCGCGCGGCCGCCGCGCCCCGCTCCGTAATCCCTCTCCCAAAGTTCTCGGCGTCTCGGCGGTGCCGCCCTTACATCTCCTCGATGCGCAACTGCACGTCCGCCTTGCTCCAGTTGGCCTCGAATTCGCGCTTTACCCAGGCGGCCTGTTCGCTCTTGCCCTGCAAACGCAGGCTCTCCATCAGCCCAAATAGCATGCGGCCGTTGCGCGGAGACCGCTGCACGCCTTCGCGAAACACCTTCTCCGCGTCCGCCGCCTGGCCCGCGCGCACCAGCGCCGCTCCCCAGCTCTCGCGCAGCGGATAATACCAGTCCGGGGGCTCGTCGTATCCCAAGGCGTCTTGCATCTCCACCGCGCGCCGCCAGTGCCCGGCCGCGTCCTCGGGCGACGCCGCCACCCGGGCGGCCAGGATCTCGGCCGCCAGCGCCAGCACATCGACGGCTTTGTTCTGGCCCCACGGCTGGGCGGCTGGGATCTGCGCGCGCAGTTTCTGAAAGGCATCCCGCTCGCGCTCAGCGCCCGCGCGATTGCCGCGCGCGGCCTGGGCCAGCGCTCTCGCATAGCGCCACATAATGGTCGACATCTTCATTTCCTCGCGGGGCTGCGCCATCTTCAGCAGGTAGTCCCACTCGCCGAACCGCGCGTAGGCGAACATCGGAATCGTCAGAAATGCGTCGGCCATCTCCGGCATGGCCTCCGCCATGGGCTTCATCTCCGCCGCCAGCCGGTCCGCCGCACGCAGGGCCTCCGCTTTGCGCCCCTGCATCTCCCGCGCGTACACGATGAAGTGCAAGTTGTGCAGGTAATAGGGTACATACGTTCCCTCGACGCCGCTGGCGGAGAAGTACTCGCGATCCACCTCCGCCGCGCGTTCGTTCACCGCCGCCGCCGTTTCCCAGTCGCCGAACAGCAGCCAGATATGCCCCGGCATATGCACCATGTGTCCGGCGGACGGCACGACGCCCATCAGCCGCTGTGCGCTGGCGATGGCCCGTTCCGGAGTGCGCGAAGCTTCCACGGCGTGAATGTAATAGTGGTTGGCGCCGGGATGTTCCGGCCAGCGCCGCAACACCTCCTCGAGCGTCCGCTCCGCCTCCGCCACCCCCGCCGCGGGCGTGCCGTCGGCTGCGTACCAGTGCCAGCGCACGGGAATCAGCAGGCTCTCCGCGTACAGGGTCCGGGCATCCAGGTCGTCCGGATACCGCGCCGCCAGGTCCCGCGCGGCGTCCACGTAGGCCGCCGGCCGGTACTCCGGGCACCACGCCGCCACCGCATGCAGATACGCGCGTTCGCGCTCCGGTGCGGCCGTCAGCTTCAGCCCCGCCTCCACGGCCGCGCAGGAACCCTTGAGATCGAAGCTCGGGTCGCCATCCATATTGATGTAGGGCCCCTGCGCCATGGCCATGCCCCAATACGCCATGGCCGCTTGCGGGTCCAGCTCCGCCGCCTTGCGGAAACTGCGCAGGGCTTCGTACCGGTTAAATCCGTAGAGCAGCGCCAGGCCCTGATCGAAGAAGCGCTGCGCCTCGGGGTTCGTGGTAGAAATGGCATGCTTCCAGGCGCCCAATCCTTTGTAAAGAGCCACCGGTTTTTCCGACATCGGGGCAGCGTGTGGTTGCGCCAGGGCCACACCCAGCGGCAGCATCCAGGCTAATAGTTTCAGCTTCATATTTGATTCGAGCTCCATCCGCGGCATTCCGCGCGCCGAGTCAGTATACCTCGCGGCGGCAGCGCAGGCCGGCGCCCGGCCGGCGGGCCTTGGCACGGCCCGCCAGTGCCGGAGCAGCCGTCCATCCGCGCGCATTCAGCGCGCCGCGTCAGTGTACTTCGCGGCCGCACCAGGGCCGGCGTCCGGCTGGCGGGCCTTGGCATTGCTGCGCCAGGGCCGGAGGGGCAGCTTCTTTTGGGCCTATCCCTAAAGTGTTTGCCGTATTCGGCCGAACATAATCGTAGGGCCGGTGCGAGATGGCCTGGGGAAAACACATGGAACAGAGAAGCATCTCAGTTCTTCTGATTGAAGACAACCCGGATTTCGCCCGCCTGGTGCAACACTGGCTCGCCGCGGGCGCCGGGGACGTGGCGTTTTCCATGTCGTGGGCGGACTCCCTGTCTGGGGGGCTTGGTCAGATTTCGCGGGGAGCAGTAGAGGTCGTCGTCCTGGACCTGGGTCTGCCCGACAGCGATGGACTGGGAACCTTTACGGCGGTCCACAAACAAGCCAAGGCCCGCGGCATTCCGGTGATCATTCTGAGCGGGGCCGATACCGAGTCGCTGGCGCTGCAAACCATACAGGAAGGCGCGGAAAACTACCTGGTCAAGAGTGCCTGCAATGCCGCGGTATTGTCCCAGGCGCTGCGCTTCGCGGTGGCCAAACATACGGCGGAGGTGGCCAGCCGGACCCGGGTCATCGGCGTGATTGGCGCCAAAGGCGGAGTAGGGGCCACCACCATCGCGTGCAATCTGGCCACCGAGCTGCGCACGCAGACCGGTAAGCGGGTGCTCCTGGCGGACCTCGATCTCCATGCCGGACTGGTCGCCTTCATGATGGGGGTCGATCCGCAATACTCCTTCCAGTACGCCATTGCGAACTTCCAGCGGCTCGACGAAAGCTGCTGGAACGCGATTATCTCGCGCAACCGGGACGATTTGCACATCGTCTCCTCACCGGCGTTGCTGGGACGTGAGGAAGTGCCGGTGGAAACCATTCGCCAGGTTCTCGCCCTGGTACAGCCCTTCTACGATTGGATGGTGCTCGACCTGGGGCGCCTCAACGCCCTCAGTGCGGCTTTGGTGAACCGGACTAACGAGATCTTCGTCGTCACTAGTACCGGCCTCGGGGCGCTCTACGAAGCCAAGCGGGCCGTTGAGGCATTGGCCAAAGCGGGATTGGGGAAAGAGCAGATCCGCCTGATTGTGAATGAAGCAGACCGGGCGCCTGCGCTCTCCCAGCGCGATATGCGCAGTATCTTCGGCACCGAAGTGTATGCCTCGGTGCCGCACGAAGCTGCCCAGATGCAGCAGGCGATGCTGGCAAGAAGACCGCCGCCGGAGACCTGTGGATTGCGAAAGCAGATGGCCCTTGTGGCCCGAAAATTGGCTGGGCTGCCGGAAAAAAACTCCCGCGGGTCTCTCTCTCAGCTCTTTTCCCTTCCGCATCGATGGCGCAAATCCCCAGGACCCGATCCGGCCGCAACCTCGGGTTGAACCCGCCGGCCAACCTTCTTCGACGCCGGCCCCGTTACTTGACATCACAGTGTCCGCAATAAGTCACTTACTTCCCGTGCGCCCGCATTGCAAACCAGGCAATTCCGGACTGGTGTTCTAACTGCATGCTGTCGAGCGGCAGGTGAACGACATGACAGGTTCGCCGAAGCGTTCCGCTCTCTTCTCCGGGCTCTTACACGCCGCCGCCATCATGCTGGTGCTGGCCGCAACCGGCGTCCGGAACCCACCCGCGGTGATATCGCGCTACGTTCTCGTGATGCCGTCCGACATCGGCCTCTACCGGCCCCTAGTCCCGCACAAAATGGAAGGCGGGGGAGGAGGCGGCACACGGTCTCCTTTGCCGGCCAGCATCGGTCGGCTGCCGAAGTTCAGCACGCGCCAGTACACTCCGCCGGTGGCGGTCATTGAGAATTTCAACCCGCAACTACCCATGGCGCCCACGTTGATCGGCGATCCGCGGATCGAGCTTCCCACGCTCGACCTGCCGCAATATGGCGATCCCAACGGAGTGGCCGGACCCGCGTCGGGCGGCCGTGGAACACATGGCGGGATTGGAGACGGCGACGGCACCGGAGTCGGCAATAGCAAAGGTCCCGGCTATGGCGATGGACCGGGCGGCGGCGGGGTAACCGGCGACGCGGGTTTTCAAGGCACGCTGACTCAGCCGGTCCTGTTGTGGAAGATCGAGCCGGAGTATACCGAGGAAGCGCGCCGCGCCAAAATCCAGGGCACGGTGCTCCTGTATGTGGAGGTGGACGCGCACGGCCAGCCGCGAAATATCACCGTGCAGCAGAGCCTGGGGCTCGGCCTGGACGAGCGCGCCATCGAAGCCGTGCGCCGCTGGAAGTTCCGCGCCGGCACGCGCAGCGGCAAGCCCTTCGCCACCGCCGCCATCGTGGAAGTGAATTTCCGGCTGCTGTGAAGGGCTGGCAGGCACGGGGCAAGCGGCCGGTGCGACCTCCCGCCGCCATCGCCCGCACCCGTCGCTTGCGCCCGCCGCTCGCGCCCCCAGGCCCGCCCGCCCGCGCCCTCCGCTCGCCCCGCCCC
>JADGNR010000105.1 GCA_017883415.1 Bryobacteraceae bacterium
CTCGCCGCGTTGCGCACTCCCTGGAAGGGAATCGTATTGGCGCCGATGGTATAGACCGTGATGCGGCGGTTGAACGCATCGCTCACATAGAGGTTGCTGCCATCCCACGCCAACGACAGCGGCGTGCGCAACGAATCGGAGGCATCGGAGGCCTGGTTTACCCCGCCACCGATCTGGCCGATCACCGTGTCCGCCAAAGCGCCGCTCTGGGTGGGGATCTGGTTGAACACCAGCACCCGGTCGTTGCCGCCGTCGGCAATGAACAGCCGGTTCCCGCCCGCCAGCGCGTACCGCGGAAAATTCAACGTGGCATTGCAGGAGGTGGGAAACTCCGGGTTGTTGGCGCTGTCCAGCGTGCCGGTCGGGATCGTGCACAGCACCGGCGTTTCCTTGTTGGTGTCGGTGGCGGTGGTCGCTGCCGTGCCGGTGAACGCGTTATTGGGAGTCGCGCTCACCAGGTCCGGCTGCCCCAGGGCCACATCCGCCGGCGCGGCATTGGCGGTGGGAACGGTGTTCCAGATCAGCACCCGGTTGAACCCCAGGTCGGTCACAAAAAGATGCGTTCCGTCCGAGGTCACCGACGTCGGATTCAGCAGGTTGTTGGCCAACGCCCCGGTCTTTTGCTGGGTGAGGTCCGGCTCCACGAAGGTGGTGAAATTCGGCTGCCCCAGCACCACGTCCGCCGCCGCCCCATTGGCCGTGGGGATGCTGTTGTAGATCAGCACGCGGTTGTTCTGCGTGTCCGCCACGTACAGTTTTCCGTTCAGAATCCAGACGCCCTGCGGGCCGCGCATCGACTTCGCATTGGGAGCGTTGCCCGGAATGGATACGCTGGTGAAATCGGGCTGTCCCACCACCACGTCGGCCGGTGCGTCGTTGGTGGACGGGATGCGGTTCCAGATCAAGACCCGGTTATGGTTGGTGTCGGCCACCACCACGTGGATGCCATCGGAAGCCACCGACGTGGGCTGCCGCATGTTGTTGCGCGTGGCGGGGATGGGCTCGGTGGTGGTGGTGAAGTCCGGCTGCCCCAGCACCAGGGTTGCCTGGCCCAGGCAAACCGGGCACTTGCGATTGTCGGCCAGGTCCGCGGTGGCGCTGGGCAGCATGGTCGAGAGATTCTGAAACAGAAGCACGCGGTGGTTGGAGGGGTTCGCGCCCACGCGGTTCGCGTCGGCGACAAAGAGCGTGTCGCCGGCATACGCCAGCCCGCTGACTCCGCCGACAATGGTGTCGCTTGAATTCGAATCCTGGCTGGTGAATGTGGTCTGCCCGATCACCAGCCGCGCCGCCTGTCCGGTGGCGAAACCGACCGGAGCGGCGGCGGACTGGCCGAACACAACCGCGGTGTATAAGAAGAAAACCGGGATACACTTCATGGGCGATTCTTGAAGGAGCCTCTCAATCGAATGAACTCACAATTATACCAGGGGCCGCCACCTTTGCCAGTGATGCCCGATGGTCACACCTGTGTGTGAAAAGGGCACGATCGGCCTCTCGCCAAGCCTTGCGCTGCAAGCAGATCCGCACTCCCGCCTGGTATCCGTGCACGGCGCGGGCCAATAAAGCGGGGGCTGGGGGCTGGGGATTAGGGACTGGGGAAAGGAAGCCCGCTCTCGCTCGCGTCGTTTCCCAAAGAGCCGCGAGCGCAGCGAGCCGCCTTTCCCTGGCCCCCAGCCCCTAGCCCCCGGCCCCCGCCTTTCCTACGCCAGCTCCAGATCGATCCGCTTCACCGCCGCGTCCAGCTTCACGATGCGGAAGCTGCGGATCTGGCCGGCGCGCGCGGCTTCGCGCCGGGGGACGCTGCCCGCCTGGCCGCCCTTCCACTTGGATTGCAGCATGGAGCTGAGCGAGGAAAGGTCGGCCGGCCGCTCGCTGGCCTTCTCCTGCGGTTCGGGACCTTCCGCGGCCAGCCGGCAGGTGCCCTGGATGCCTTCGCCCAGTTCCACCCGCGCTCGTCCGCTGGCCACGTCCGTCATGCGGCCCGTCACCAGGTCGCCTTCCTTGTGCTCGGCGATGTATTCGTCCAGGCCCGTGGGCACCAACTGCTTCATGCCCAGGCGCAGCCGCCGCTTTTCCACATCCAGCTCGAGCACCTGCGCCTGCACCATTTGCCCGCTCTTGAGCACATCCTGCGGGTGATTGATGCGCTTCTCGGCGCTGATGTCGCCTACGTGAATCATGCCTTCCACGCCCTCGGCAAGCTGCACGAAGGCGCCGAACTTCTGCATGCTGGTGACCGCGCCGGTGACCACCGCGCCCACGGAAAATTTCTGCGCCGCATCCACCCAGGGGTCGCCCAGCGCCTGCTTCAGGCCGAGCGAAATGCGCCGGTCGGCCTGGTTGACGCCCAGGATGACCACCTCCACCTTCTCGCCCGGTTTCACCACGTCGGAGGGCTTGCGCGCTTTCTTCGACCACGACATCTCGGAAAGGTGAATCAATCCCTCGATGCCCTTTTCCAGTTCCACGAAAGCGCCGAACTCGGCCACCCGCGTGACCGTGCCGGTGACGCGCTCGCCGGCTTTGTACTTCTCGCTTGCCAGGTCCCATGGGTGCGGCTGAAGCTGCTTCATGCCCACGGAAATACGCCGCTTGGCGGCATCCACCTTGAGCACTTTGGCTTCGATCTGCTGCCCCACCGCCAGCACGTCGGCGGGCTTGTTCACGCGGCCCCAGGAAATATCGGCCACGTGCAGCAGCGCGTCCACCCCGCCGATGTCCACGAACGCGCCGTAGTCGGTCAGGCTGCGCACCGTGGCCTGCACCGTTTCCCCTTCCTTGACCTCTGCGTAGCGCCGCTCCTTGATGCCGCGCTCTTCTTCTTCCAGCACCGCGCGGCGGTCCACCACCACGTCTTCATCGGCCACGTCGAGCTTGATGATGTGGCAGCGGATCTCCTGGCCGATCAGCTTCTCCATTTCGGCCGCGTCCTTGGCGCCCGAACGCGACGCGGGCATGAAGGCGCGCACCCCTACGTCCACGCTCACGCCCCCCTTCACCACCGCCGTGATCACGCCCGCGATGGGCGTCTTCGCGGCAAACGCCTTCTCCAGCGCCGACCAGTCCCGGGGCCGCTCCACCTTCATCCGCGACAGCTCGTAGTAGCCTTCCGGATCGCGCCCCTTGATGGAAACCGGAATCTTGTCCCCGGCCTTCACCGTCTCGCCCGCGCTCTGGAATTCCGCCAGCGGGATGATCCCTTCCGTTTTGAAACCGATATCCAGGAAGACCGATTCACCGGTGACCGCGATGACCGTGCCTTTTAATCCCTTGCCGCCTTCTTCGGCTCGATGGGAATGAGACTCCTCGTATTGCGACAGAATATCGCCGAACGACTCGGAGGACTCGTTGGAGGGTTGCGGATCCGGAACGGCAGTCCGATCCTGATGCGCGCTGCTAGGGTTTGACATGAGACGTTACCTTCCTATTGTGGCATAATCCCACTGAGATATCATCACGCGTGCCCACCCCGCTGCTCCGCTGGATACGGCTGGTCCGCCCTCAGGATTTCGTCTGGCTCCTGCTGTTCGCCGTGCTGCTGGCCTCGGCCGAAATCGGCGACGTCTTCGAAGTCGTGCCGCTCGTGGCGCTGTTCGTGGTCCAGGTGCTCGAACCCAAGATTCCGGCCCTGTCCTCCACGCGCGGCCGCATCTTCTGGCTGGTCCTGAAGCTGGCGCTGGTCTACCTGCTGATCGGCTATTCGGGCAGCGTGACCAGCCGCTACTGGCCGCTGCTGCTGCTGCCCGTCGTCTCCGCCGCCAACGCGTTCGGCGTGGTCGGCACGTTGCTGTTTACCCTGCTGGCCGCCACCGCCTACCTTTCCTTCCTGGCGTGGGCCAACTGGTCGCAGTATGTTACCGGCCTCACCTTCCGCGTCGTGTTCCTGGTCATGGTGGGGAACCTCGCCAATACCCTGGCCGAGGACCTGCGCATCCAGTCCGCCCGGCATCGCCGCACCGCCGAGCAACTGGCCGAAGCCAATCGCCACATCCAGCAGGTGGAAGAGGCCGCGCGCCGTTCCGACCGTCTGGCCGCGCTGGGACAGCTCTCCGCCGGCCTGGCGCACGAGATCCGCAACCCGCTCGGCACCATCCGCGCCTCCTCGGAGATGCTCGCCCGCACCGTCGCCGCGGAAAACGACGTGGCGCGCGAGGTGGCCGGATTCATCACCTCGGAAGCCGACCGGGCCAATTCGCTGATCACCCGCTTCCTGCAATTCGCGCGTCCGCTCCAGTTGCGCCTGGATGCGGCCGACCTCACCGTGACGCTCGACCGCGCCATCGCCGAGGTGGAACGCGAGGCGCCGTCGATCGCCATCTACAAGAACTACGCCCCCGAGATTCCCCCGTTTCCCTTCGATGCCGAGCTCATGGAACGGGTCTTCTACAACCTGGTGCTCAACGCCGCGCAGGCCACCGCGCCCGGCGGAGCGGTCACCGTGAAAACCCGCGGATCGGCCGGCGCCGCGGAAATCGCCGTGATCGATCGCGGCGTGGGAATCGACCCGCAGCAGCTCGACAACATCTTCAACCCGTTCTTCACCACCAAGCCGGCGGGCGTGGGACTGGGGCTCGCCATCGTCTCCCAGATCGTGGACAAACACGGCGGTAAGATCGCCGTCGAGAGCGAGCTCGGAAAGGGCAGCGTGTTCCGCGTGCTCCTGCCGCTCGAACCCGCCGCCCCCCCTTCCGCCGCATGAAATAGCGGGCCCGCCCCGATCGCAGACGGCACCGCCTCTCACTCGTCCGTATTCCGCTTCGGGCCCGGCAACATCAGGGTAATTCCAAGATTGAACACGAACAGCGTCACGGCAATCAGTTCGGTCACCGCGGAGATGGGCAGAATTCTCCACGCCGCCGGCAGATTGGCTTCGTACGCCGGGATCTCGGAGGCCACGCGCAGCAGGCAGCCCAGATTCAGGACGGCCAGGGAAGCGAACATCAGCCTGGTGCTGTAGAGCAGTCGCATCCCGCTGAACGCAGGCAGTACTCTCTGGCCGATCGCAAACACCATGGTGGCGAGGAACCCAACGGTAAGAGCGTGGCGCGAGGCGCCCCAGATGCCGCCGTTGGCGTCGGACCGCGCCGCATAAACGCCGAGCGCGGCCGCGACCAGAAGCCACACGTAGGCGCCGCGCACGAAATACGGAAAAGAGGCGGAGACTCCGCGCGTCTTCGCCGGCTTTTGCGACCGCTCAAAGACTCCCAGGGCGAGGGAAGCGACGATGCAGGCGGCAAGCAACAGGGCCGTCGCCAGCCGGAACCGCCCGAGAAGCGCCGCGGCGATGCCGCCACCGCTCGCGCCCAGCGCTGCCATCAGCCCACTCCCGGAGGGCTTGCCCAGGCCCAGAAACACGGGCAGCCATCTGGCGTTGAAGCCCCACACCGCCAGAACGGGGAAACCCCAGGCGGCGAGAAACAGGTAGCGCTGGTCCAGCCAGTGCGGTATCTCCGGATGCGCGCCGGCCAGGGCTGCATGAACGGTCACGACCTGGTTCATCGCCAACGCAAGCAGCAAACCCGCCGTGGAGGCAATGACCAGCTTCATCCACGTCTCGATCCCGGTTCGAGGTGTCGACGCGGCCCGGTCAGCCGCCGGCGCGGGCCTGGACTGGTGACCGCTTACCGTCGCGAAGAAAATCAGAAAGCCGAGGAGTTGGAGCGCCGCCGATGCCGGCAGCAGGACGCGCCAGTTCCATTCACTGACGTTGGCCCCCCAGCGCAGCGCCACGCCGGCGGTCCACAGAGCCCAACTTGCCCAGCCGCGGCTGACGGCAAACGGCATCAGCCGGCCCATCTTCGCCAGGGAATAATACCCGATCCCGATGATGAATGTGCCAATCCAGCCGAAGATCTGGGCGTGCCCGTGGGCCTGAAGCCAGGACGGGGAAAGGCCCGCCAGGGAATGCCGGCCGCTGATCGAAACCAGATTCCAGACTCCCAGAAACGTCCCCGGCAGCAACAGGAATAGCAGGCCCGTGAAGACGTAGATCGTCACCAGCCGCTGTAATGAGGTTTCCACCGCAGCCGGACTCGTGTCGGTCAGAGGAGCGGCCCCTATCCCCGCTCCAGCGCGATGGCGCGCGGAAACAGGATGTTGTTCTCCAGGTGAATGTGCACGTGCAGGTCCGCCTCCATTGCCTTCAGGCCATCGAAAAGAGCGCGGACGGTGCTGCACGCGTAGGACGGATAGGCAAAGCCGCCCGTGAGATCGCGGATCTCCAGCAGCGCTTCGCCCGCACCCTCATGCTCACGCTCCATCGTCCCGATAGGGTTGGCGACGGACCCGAAGGGAACCGGCGGTACCGGCCGGCCCAAGGTTTCGGCGCGGCCGTACTGCTCCAGGAAGGGGAAGAGCATCGATTCTTCCTTGTGCATGTGCATCTCCATCTCGGCGCGCAAGGAGCCGAACACGTCCCCCAATCGGCTAAGCGTCTGCTGATCTTTGGCGCCATGGACGGCGAGCACCTTGTCCATGCGGCTGCCCAGGGCCGGTAGTTCGGCCTTGAGGTACTCGTGGTGCGTGGCGACGATATGCTTTACGATTTCATCGAGCGGCGCCGTCTGCCAGTCTCGCTCCGATGCGCCGGGCCGAGGAGTCCGCTCGATCTCCTGCATGACGGATTCCGGCTTGAGTCCTTTGGCGGCGCACGCCTCGTCGAACGATTGCTTCCCACCGCAGCAATAGTCCAGCCCGTGACGCTCCAGAGTGCGCACCGCGCTAAGCGAGGTGGCGGCCACATCGGCCAGAGTTGTGGTTGTTGTCATTGATATTACCTTCCTTATAACTCTATGATGCGCCTGCCGCCGGCCCGCCTCAGTGACTATAGTCACGGCGCGCCGCAATTCGTAGACGCACACCGCGGTAAGATAGCAGTGGAGAGCGAGTCGGAAGGGCAGCGTTTTCCGCGTGTTCTTGCCGATCGAACCCGCCGCTCCCCGATCCGTCGCTCCCCCATCCGCCGCATGAAAAAACGAATCCTGGTCGTCGAAGACGAAGAGAAACTCCGCCGCGTGATCGAGCTGCAGCTCGTCTCCTCCGGCTTCGAGGTGGATAAGGCCGCCAGCGCCGAGGACGCCGTCAAGATCGCCGACCGCGCCGACCTCGTGCTCACCGATTTGAAACTGCCCAACATGGACGGCTTGCAGCTCCTCGCCCTGATCCGCCGCCAGAACGCGCAGGTGCCGGTGATCATGATGACCGCCTTCGGCAGCGTCGAGACTGCCGTCGAATCCATGAAGGCCGGGGCCGCCGATTTCCTGCTCAAGCCGTTTTCGCTCGATCACCTCATGCAGGTGGTCCACAAAGCGCTCGAAGTCCGCGATCTGCGCGACGAGAACCGCCTGCTCAAGCAGGAGCTCGGCCGCCGCTACGAGTTCGACAACATCATCGGGCGCAGCCAGCCCATGCAGGAGGTCTTCGCCACCATCGAGCGCGTGGCCCCCACCCGCGCCACCGTCCTGCTGGCCGGCGAAAGCGGCGTGGGCAAGGACCTCATCGCCCGCGCCATCCATTTTCACTCCCCGCGCCGCGACCGCCCACTCGTGAAAATCAATTGCTCCGCCCTTCCGGAAAATCTCATGGAGAGCGAGTTGTTCGGCTACGAGAAGGGCGCCTTCACCGGCGCCCAGACCACCAAGCCCGGCAAGTTCGAACAGGCCGACACCGGCACCGTCTTCCTCGACGAAATCGGCGATGTGCCCGCCGCCATCCAGGTGAAGCTGCTGCGCGTGCTCCAGGAGCGCGAGTTCGAGCGCCTGGGCAGCAACGTCACCCGCCACATCGACGTGCGCGTCGTTGCCGCCACCAACCAGGACCTGCGCGCCGCCCTCGAGCAGGGCACCTTCCGCGAAGATCTCTATTACCGCCTCAACGTGGTCCCCATGAACATTCCGCCCCTGCGCGAGCGCAAGGTGGACATCCCCTCGCTGGCCGCCCACTTCCTCCGCAAGCTGGCGCCCGACACCGGCAGCCGCGTGACCTCCATTACCGACGCCGCCATCGAAAAGCTCATGGCCTATCACTGGCCGGGCAACGTGCGCGAGTTGGAAAACGTGATCGAGCGCAGCCTGGTCATGTGCACCGGCACGGAACTCGACGCCGCCGGCATCAGGCTGGAGAGCGCGCCGCGCCCGCGCGCCCAAAGCGATTCCCATTTCCTGCCCGAAGGTCTCACTCTGGACCAGTACGAGCAGGACATCATCCGCGAAGCCCTGCGCCGCGCCGATGGCAACAAGAGCCAGGCCGCGCGAATGCTCGGCCTCACCAGAAACGCGCTGCGCTACCGTCTGACGCAGATGGGGTTGGAAGGGTGAGTCAAAACGGCGGCTGGCTTCGCTGTCCCAAGCCCGCGCCTCTTGCGGCGCGTGGACAGCGTTGCCTGTCATTGTTCTCCGGCTAGCCGTGAGGCCGCGGGCGCTTGAGCTTGGTGCATCACGGGACGAATTTCTTGCCGCCTTCGCAAGCGCCCGAGAATTACCAGCACGCGCTTCCACCTTGGAGCAGAACCGGATTGGGACAGTTGCCGCTGCCCGCCGAAACCGACAGCTCGATCACCGGGGGGCTCCGGGGCTGCCCTTTTTCGCCGTGTCGTCGGCCATCAGCTGCTCAGCCACACAACCCCAATCAATGCGAGAGAATAGAGGTAGCATTCTCCGCATTTGTAGCGGAGAAAACTTGCTTCGAGCGGTGATTCCAGGCTATAATCTCCGCAGAAGATGCGGAGAATGTATATCCATGAGCTCCAGGACTGGCCCCGGTTTCAGTGGAGCTGGGAACGCCTCGCCGAACCTCTCGCCGCCATTCGCCACCGGCAGGGCCGGTTGATCGGCCACATGGAGGCCCTCGGTTTCAACCTCCAGCAGGAAGCCGTGCTGCAAACGCTCACCGCCGATGTACTCAAGAGCAGTGAAATCGAGGGGGAGAAGCTGGATGCGGAACAGGTCCGCTCGTCGATCGCGCGTCGCTTGGGCCTGGATATCGGCGCTCTCAAGCCATCCGACCAGCGCGTCGAGGGCGTCGTCGAAATGATGCTCGACGCCACGCGCCGGTATGACGAGCCGCTCACGGCCGAAAGGCTGTTTGCCTGGCATGCATCCCTGTTCCCCACCGCGCGCAGTGGCATGACCAAGATCAGGGCAGGGGCCTGGCGCGACGATGGTACAGGCCCGATGGAGGTTGTGTCCGGCCCGATCGGCAAGGAACATGTTCACTTCGTGGCACCTCCGGCGAAACGCCTCGACGGGGAAATGCAAGCATTCCTCGAATGGTTCAACGCAAGCGCCGACATTGATCCGGTTCTGAAAGCTGGGCTGGCCCACCTTTGGTCGGTCACCATCCACCCCTTCGACGATGGTAACGGCCGCATTGCGCGCGCCATCGCCGACATGGCTCTGGCGCGATCCGAAAACAGCCCGCAACGCTTCTACAGCGTGTCGGCGCAGATCCGGCAGGAGCGCAATGCCTATTACGATATTCTGGAGGAAACACAGAAGGGGACGATGGACATCACGCCGTGGATGGACTGGTTCCTCGGTTGCCTCGGGCGGGCTATCGGCGGGGCACAAGTAACTTTGAGTGCAGTTCTTGCCAAAGCACGCTTCTGGGAACGCACTCAGGGCGTTGCTCTGAACGATCGTCAGCGTCTCGTTCTGAACCGGCTGCTTGATGGCTTTGAGGGCAAGCTCACGACGTCGAAGTACGCGAAACTCGCCAAGTGCTCGCAGGACACGGCACTTCGTGACATTCTTCCGCTCTTCGAACGGGGAATTCTTGTCCGCAATCCTGAAGGCGGGCGCAGCACGAGCTATGCTCTTGCGCAAACGTAGCTGCGGCTGAATAGTTCCATTAACCACAATCTCCGAAAGGCTTCTCTCTCGCGGCTCGGGCGGGAGCGCGCTTGCCGGGGCCGATTCCGGATGCCGATTCACGTCCTCTTTGGCAAGGGCAGGATGAGAGTTCCCGGCGTGCCGCCAAACGGAACAAAACCATGGTGCCGATAGAAGCTCTCCGCTTGTTCATCCTTGGCATTGACGACCAGCGCGTAAACGGCAACTTCGGACCGCCTCGCACGCTCTGCCGCATCCCACAACAGGGCGCCCCCGAGTTTACGGCCATGATAGGCGACCGCCACGGCCAGGCGCCCCAGGCGCGCGACGGGTACCGCGGGATACCGCGGCAGACGTTTGGCGAGCCGGACTGGCATCTGCGCGAGAAGAATTCCGCCCGCGGCTAATGTGTAGAACCCGGCACTCCGATTGGTCGCGATCTCGCGGGCCACAAAACATGCCGTGGCGCGGCGGCGCACATCCTGGCCGGCCTGCTCCCGAATGTAGCGGTCGAGCGCATCCGCCCCACAGGTGAACGCCGTACGATCATGGCTCGGCCCGAGTGGCTCAATGAGGAATGAACCCGTCATCGCGAGGATACGATCAAACGGGCGTGAGCCTTCTTCGCGCGCTTCAGGGCCGGCGCAAGAACCGGCGGATTCAGAAGCAACTCCACAAAGCGCCGCTGGTCTTCGATGGACAAATGAATAATCTGGGCTTCGTGGATGGTCCGGTTTGCGACCTCCTGCGCGGCGGCCACTACAAAATCGCTGATGCTGCGGCCCTGCAGTTCCGCGGCACGCCTGACGACCCGGAGCGCATCGGGCGCGATGCGCGCTTCGATACGCGCGGTGCGGCTTGCTTGCTGGGGCATGACGGAAACACTCCTGAGCAGCATTGTACGGGAATATGCCTCACAAGGCAACCTGTCGGAACTCGCCCTCGACCTCGCCAGAAACGCGCTACCGCCGTGCTCGGTTGGGCCGGGAAGGGAAGTGGGCAGGCCGGGATGCCCTGCTGGATCGCGGCCATGGGTGGTGGTTTTCGGCCACCCCGCGGACTATCGGCTTATTCGCAATCCCTTGAAACTCCGATAGATCCTGTTTGGCCCAATCCGTGCTCCTAAGCCGCTGGAATTCGGGAGGCCCTTATGGAACGCGTGCATCATTCACGGTTGTTGGCTCTGGCGGGAGCAGTGCTGCTGGCCGCCGGCATGTTCACCCCGGCCCGCGCGCAGGATCCCGACGATCAACAGCGGGCGGTGGCTCGCATCAGCCTGATGAATGGCGAGGTGTCGGTGCGCCGCGGCGATTCGGGCGAATGGGTGGCGGGCGTGATCAATGCGCCGCTCATGGCCGACGACCGCATTTCCACCGGTCCCAATTCGCGCGCCGAGGTGCAGTTGGACTCGGCCAATATGCTGCGCATGGGCGGCAATGCCGAAGTGCGGCTGACGTCGCTCGAGTACGGGCGCTACCAGATGGAAATTGCCCGCGGCACGGTGACCTACCGCATCCTGCGGCCGTCCTCCGCCAATGTTGAAGCAGATACTCCGAATGTGTCCGTACGTCCCTCCAAGCAAGGTGCTTATAGGATCACCGTGAACGACGCCGGCGAATCCGAAATCACCGCGCGCGCGGGCGATGTCGAGGTGTTTACGCCGCGCGGCTCGCAATGGATTTATGCCGGCCAGACCATGTTGGCGCGCGGCACTTCGGCCGACCCCGAATTTCAGGTCGCCAGCGCCATCCCCTATGACGACTGGGATCGCTGGTCCGACACCCGGGATCGTGCCCTCACGCAATCGGTCAGTGCGCGCCGTGTTCCGCAAGGGGTCTACGGCGCCGAAGACCTGGATTCCTACGGCTCGTGGAGCAACGTTCCTGAATACGGTAACGTCTGACGTCCGGCCGTGCCGGTGGGTTGGGCTCCGTATCAGTCGGGGCGTTGGGTCTGGGAAGACTGGTATGGATGGACCTGGGTCAGCGACGATCCGTGGGGCTGGGCGCCGTACCACTATGGCCGCTGGTTCTGGAACTCGGGATGGTGCTGGTATCCCGGCGCCTTCGGTGTCCGG
This sequence comes from Bryobacteraceae bacterium, assembly GCA_017883415.1. Classification (GTDB taxonomy): domain Bacteria; phylum Acidobacteriota; class Terriglobia; order Bryobacterales; family Bryobacteraceae; genus JADGNR01. Next base: position 11,908 of record JADGNR010000105.1, read on the forward strand.
CACTACTGGTCTCCGGCGCTGGTTGGCTTCTTCGGGTTCGGCCGCGGCGGCGGTTTCGGCTTCGGGTTTGGCAATGTCGGATGGGTGCCGCTGGCGCCGTTCGAGGTCTTCCATCCTTGGTGGGGCCGCGGTTTCTACGGCGGGCGCTCCTTCGAGCGAAACGTGAATATTACCAACGTAAATATCACAAATAACTTCAGAAATGCGCGCGCCCTCAATGGCGTCTCCGCTGTGAGCTCGGAGGATTTCCGGGGCGGCCGTTTCCACAATATCCAGCGCGTTTCCGGAGCCCAGGTGGGCGAAGCCGGCTTGATGCGCGGACGGATGCCGATCGCGCCGACCAGTTCCAACCTTCGCTTTTCCGACCGCGCCGCCACCAACGTGCCGCGATCCAATGAGAACGCGCGGTTCTTCACGCACCAGCAGCCGTCGCAGGTGCAGCGCGTGCCGTTCGCCCAGCAACAGCGGGCCATGGAGCAGGGAAGCCGCACGGCAACCGCTCCTGCGCCCACCGGATTCCGTGGCGCGCAAGGGCCGGCCAACACCGCGCCCCGCGCCGGCGAGAACGGTGCGGCCGGCGGCTTCCGCCGGTTCGGCGAGTCCTCCGCACAGAACGCGGCCCCGCGCGGGACCGACCGTCCCGCGGCATCCACCCAGGCGCCCGCGCAGCGAAACGGCGGCTGGAACCGGTTCGGGGAACCGGGCGGAAATCAAGCCCCGCGCGGCGGAGAGCGCCAGGCGGCGCCGCAGTCCAACGGTGGCTTTAACCGCTTCGGGAGCCCTGGCTCCACCAACAATGCGCCGCGGCCGCAGTATTCGCCGCCGCCCCGTTCGGAATCCCGCGGCAATCCGGGCGGCAGCGCTCCGCGTTCCAGTGCGCCCAGTTCCAGCGCCCCGCGTTCCTCCTCGGGCGGTGGCGGCGGCGCCCGCTCCTCCGGCGGCGGCAGCAGCCGCGGAGGCGGACACAAGTAAGAGTTCTCGTTCCTTAGCAAAGCGTCAGTTTCTTCCCATAGGCCCGGTCCCGTTCAGCGGGGACCGGGCCTTTTTTTGGGGTGTGCCGAGCATGTTCGCCCTACGCGGACCCGCATGTACGGTGGTGTGGGAGGAGAGGGGCCGCGGGACCTCGACTTCCACGCGGATCGCGATCTCGGCTGAGCACGGCAACGAGACGCGGCTTCGAAGGATCCTCCGGACTATCCGGTCTATACTCGGTAATGCTCGAAACGCATATTGTGGCTGGCGCCGTTCAGACAAGAGATAAACGCACCTTATAGGCGTATATTGGGCCGGCCGGTAGTGCAAGGATCAAAGGCCGAGCCGTCCCGATTAGTTTACATAATATCCGTTATCGGAAACCACTTAAGCCCACCCAGCGTTTCAACGCGACTGGCGTCTGTCGGCGTCGTCTGGCAACTCCCATCCACATATTGCATTTGGGAGCCTGACCTTCAAGCAAAACGCGAGTAAGTAGCCCTCACCGGGCTCTCTCCCCAGCTTGACAACTTTCCTTCCCGATGCCAATCTATGCATAGACAACCTTGGCATTCGTATGACGGACTCCCCCAAAGGCGACCTGCTCCCCGGCACACTCGAAATGCTGATCCTGGCAACGCTCCGCCGCGAGCCCTTGCACGGCTACGCCATCGCGCAGCGCATCCAGCGGAATTCCGACGACCTCCTCCGCGTGGAAGAGGGCTCCCTCTATCCAGCCCTGCAGCGCATGCTGATTGAAGGCTGGGTTTCCGCCGAATGGGGCATGTCGGCGCGGAACCGCCGGGTCCGCATCTATACCCTGACCGCCGCCGGCGCCAAGCAACTGGGCCGCGAGACCGCGCGCGTGGGCCGCATGATCGACGGAATCGCCCGCGTGATGAGGCCCTCGGAAGCATGAGACGCATCCTGCGGTACCTCCGGGCGCGGCAGTTTGAGCGCGACCTCGCGGCGGAGATCGAGGCTCATCTCGACGAGAAGATCGGCGAGCTGATCGCCGGCGGCTTGGAGCCGGACCAGGCGCGCGCCCACGCCTTGCGCCAGTTCGGTAACCGTACCCGGCTCCTGGAAAGGTGCCGCGAGAAATGGGCCTTCGTGCCGCTCGACGAGATGGGGCAGGATGTCCGCTACGCCGTGCGCCTGCTTCGCAAGAGCCCCGTATTCACCATCGTGGCGGTGTTGTCCCTGGCGCTCGGGATCGGGGCCAACACCATCGTCTTCAGCACCGTGAACCACGTCCTGCTGCGTTCCCTCCCCTACCCCCAGCCCGGCCGCCTGTTCGCGGTCTGGTCGCGTTCGGCGCCGCGCGGCGTCGAACCCATGCACGTGTCGGCCGCCGATTTCTACGATTGGCGCGCGCAGTCTCATGCCTTCGAATCGCTGGCCGCCTACGCCAGTTGGCCGATGAACCTGACCGATATCGACCAGCCCCGCCGCCTCGAGACCGTCCTCGTCTCGGCGAGCCTGTTCTCCACCCTCGGCGTCCAGGCGCGGATCGGCCGGACATTCGCGCCCGATGAGGACGGCGAGCAGAGCGCCCCCGTAATCGTCATCAGCCACCATTTGTGGCGGGAGCTGGGCGCGTCCCCCGAAATCGCCGGCCGTCCATTGACCATCAACGGCTCGCCCGCGACGGTAATTGGAGTCATGCCCGCCGGCTTCGCCTTCCCCTCGCGTGAGACCGACGCCTGGGTGCCGCTCGCCTTGAATGCCGCGAATCGCTCCAACCGCGAAGGGCGCTGGCTCACCGTCGTTGGCCGCCTGGGGCCGCACGTTACCCCGCGCCAGGCGGCCACAGGGATGGACCTCCTTTCCGCGCGCCTGGCGGCGGCCTACCCGGCGACCAACACCGGATGGAGCGCGTCCCTGGTGCCGTTGCACGAAGAGCTGGTCGGAAAGTCCCGCCCGATTCTGCTGACCCTGCAAGCCGGCGGCCTGCTGCTGCTGCTGATCGCCTGCGCCAATCTCGCCAAC
>JADGNR010000393.1 GCA_017883415.1 Bryobacteraceae bacterium
GCAGACACCCTTGAAAACACCCCTCGTGGGGCGGACCCCCTGGTCCGCGGCCGACGCCCCCGTCGGCCTGTTCGCATCGCGCCGAATTTTGATTCCAAGGCGACAGCGGGTCCGGGGGGACCCGCGCGGACCAGGGGGTCCGCCCCACTGCTTCAAGCTTAATGCCCGTACTTCTTCTCGCCCGCTTCGATCCTCACCGGCAGGCGGTTTTCGGGGGGCGGAAGCGGGCAGGTGGCATAGGGCGTGAAGGCGCAGGGGGGATTGTAGGCCTTGTTGAAGTCGAGCACTACCTCCCCGTCGCGCGGCAGGTCCGAGTACAGGAAGCGGCCGGCGCCGTAGGTCTCCTTCCCGGCGGTCTGGTCGCGAAAGATGAAGAAGAGCTCCTTCGCGCCGGGCTCCTCGAGAACGGGATACAACCGCAGTTCACGGCCGCCCAGGCGGAATTGGGCGTAGCCGGGGCACTCCTGCTGGTCGGTCTGTCCCAGGACGTTGAGGATGGGAATCTTGCGCGGCTCGGCGACGAACTTGGCGGTGACGCGGTACTCCTCGCGCGCGGGGAAATACTCGAGGCCGTGGAACTCGCGGCGATACTCGCTCGCCGGGTCCTTCAGACGGATGCCGTAGCGGTCGGCCCGCTTGATGGCGTACAGCTTGAGACGGCCCACTTGCGCCACGTCGGCGGAATCGGGGTGCAACTCGCGGCGGCCGCCCTCCATCTCTACCATCACCTTGCCATCGTGCAGTTCGAAGCTGCCGGCGTGGGCGGGCCCGTCGGGAAGGGCGATATCGTTGGATGCGTCCTTGCCGAAATGGTTGGCGCCGTCGTGCAGCCAGAACAAACCGGCGACGGAGAGCCAGCCTCCCTCGGCGCGCAGAGACGCTTCGCGGTCGCGGCGCCACTGGGCGAGCGACGTTTCGTAGGCGGACACCGCCATCAGCGCGGTCCCGGCCAGCAGCATCGCCAACAGGCGGGAGGGCATCAATGATCTCCGGCCGACGCGATCAAGCCTTCCAGCATGATGCCGAATTCTTCGCTCTTGCGGTCCACCCGTTCCTTGAGCCGGTTGAGATCGCGCTCGAGCGCTTGCAGACGGTCCGCCAGGTGCAGGCAGGCGAGTACGGCGATATGCGTGGAATCGGCGTTGGGGGCCTTGGAGGCGATGGTGAGCATGAGCTCGTCCACGCTCGCCGCCAGCGCCTCCACTTCGCGCGGATCGCCCGCGGTGCGGAGCACGTACGGCCGGCTCAGAATGGTCACGCGAACGGTCTGTTTCTCGGGTGAGTTGCTTTCCATCCGGGCCTTCGCGAGGCGCGCGGCTACCCGCCGCTCAACTGGTCGATTTGTCCCAGCAGTTTTTCGATGCGGGTGCGAACCTGTTTGCGCTCCGCCTGGAGCGTCTTCACTTCATTGGCCAGACGGGCCGTCTCGGTGCGCGCCTGGGCGGCTTCTTCGAGCGCGGATTCTTTTTCCTGGCGCAAGCGCTCCACAAGCTGGACGGCTCGCTGGATGCGTTCCTCCAAACTACTGAGGGAGTCGGTTTCCTGTTCCACGGGGCTCATAACCTGGTTATGCCTTCTCCAAGGCGGCTTTGGCTTTATCCACCAACTGGCGGAATGCAGTGTCGTCGTGCAGGGCGATATCGGCCAGGATCTTGCGGTTCAGGTCCAGGCCGGCGGCTTTCATCCCGTGCAGGAACTTGCTATAGGACAGGCCCGCCTCGCGGCACGCCGCGTTGATGCGCACGATCCACAGCGACCGGAAATCGCGCTTCTTGTTTTTGCGGCCGACATAAGCGAACTTGAGGGCGCGCTCCACCGCTTCCTGGGCGGAACGATAGAGTTTGCTCTTGGTGAGAAAGTAGCCGGAAGCCTGGTGGAGCACCTTCTTGCGGGAGGCCCGGCGGTGGGTACCTCGTTTGACTCTGGGCACGTTTGATCTCCTTTCAAATGGTGAACATCGATCGGCGGCTCGGGCACGTGCCACGCGCTCCGTCCGCGCAATCCGCGCCCCCTCAGTAGGGGAGCATGCGCTTCAAAGCGGGCTGATTGGATGGATCGGCGACCACGCTTTTGTGCAGTTTCTTCTTGCGCTTGTGCGGCTTCGAGGTCAGGATATGGCGGCCAAAGGCGTGATTGCGAACCACTTTTCCCGTGCCCGTTTTCTTGAACCGCTTAGACGCACCTTTGTGGGTCTTGAGCTTCGGCATAATTATTCCCTGGATCTTTGCGAACAGGAAAGACTCAAAAATTATAACACGTGCCGATAAAGACTTCACCGCCGAGGCGCCGAGACACAGAGAATACAGGGTTTCCCGGCGCTCTCGGCCACCTTGGTGATCGACCACGGGGAAACCCATGGACTTGGGTTTTCTCGGCGGCTCGGCGCCTCGGCGGTGAAGAGGCATTACGGTCAGACCGGGGCCAGAACCCGCAGCTTACGCACCGACTCGATGACGCGGCGCGCCGCGTACTCCACTTCCTCTTCGGTGGTGAAACGGCCCAGGCCGAAGCGGAGGGTGGAGTGCGCCAGATCGCGGCCCACGCCGAGCGCTGCGAGCACAAAGCTGGGCTCGACGGTGGCCGAGGTGCAGGCCGAGCCGGTGGATAGCGCCACATCGGGCAAGCTGAGGAGCAGCGCTTCGCCATCCACCCCGCGGAAGCTCATATTCAGGTTGCCCGGCAGGCGGCGCGTCATGGAGCCGTTGACGTAGACGCCGGGCAGCTCCGCTTCGAGCCGCGCCTTGAGGCGGTCGCGCAGGCCGCCCACGCGCGCGGCCTCCGCCGCCATCTCGGCGGCGCACAGGGCGCATGCCTCCCCGAAGCCCACGATGGCGGGCACGTTCAAGGTGCCGGAGCGCATGCCCCACTCGTGCCCTCCACCATCGATCTGCGGCGCGAGCCGCACCGGCGGATGGCGGCGGACGTAGAGCGCGCCGACGCCCTTCGGGCCGCACATTTTATGCGCGCTGAAGGACATCAGGTCCGCCTGGCAGGCCGCCGCGTCGACGGCCACCTTGCCCAAAGCCTGGGCCGCGTCGGAGTGGAACAGCACGCCCTTCTCGCGGCAGATGGCGCCGATTTCGCACACCGGCTGGATCACCCCGATCTCGTTATTGGCGTACATCACGCTCACCAGCACCGTGTCCGGTTGGATGGCGCCGCGCAACCGGCCGAGATCGAGCAGCCCGTCCGGCTCAGGCGGCAGCACGGTGGCGCGTGCGCCCATGCGTTCGAGCCGGCGGACGGTATCGAGCACGGCTTTGTGCTCGGTGGCCATGGTGACGATGTGGTTCCCACGGGAGCGGTACGCCTCCATGGCGCCTTTGAGCGCGAGGTTATCGGATTCGGTGGCGCCGCTGGTGAAGACGATCTCGCGGGCCGTGGCGCCGGCCAGTTCCGCCACCTGCCGGCGCGCCTGTTCCACCGCCTTTTCCGCTTCCCACCCGTAGCGATGGCTGCGGCTGGCCGCGTTGCCGAACCGGCGGCCGAAGAAGGGCAGCATCGCTTCGAGCACGCGCGGATCGAGCGGCGTGGTGGCGTGATAGTCGAGATAGACCGGCTTTTCCATGAGGAAGCGCTCGCGATGTCCCGGCCCTTCCATTGTGACTCAGGGACAGGGGTGGGCGACGGGCAAGCTGGCCCCACCTTTGTGCGCGCGCACCGGCGCTTGTCGCGCAGGCGTCGAATAGCGGATACTGGTCAATGCCGGCCGCCGCCGGAGCGCATGCCGAAGCCTTCGGTTTCTCCCGATACGGAAGTCGTGGAGCGGGAAGCGTTAGTGCCGCTCTATCGCGTCGTATTGCTGGACGACAACGACCACACCTACGATTACGTGATCGAAATGCTCCAGAAGATTTTCATTTTCACGCTGGAGCAGGCGTATGGGCATGCCGAAGAGGTGGACCGCTGCGGGCGCACGGTGCTGATCACCTGCGAGCTGCCCACGGCGGAATTCGCGCGCGATCAGATCCATGGGTACGGCGCGGACTGGCGGCTTCCGCGTTCCAAAGGGTCCATGTCGGCGGTGATCGAGCCGGCGCAGTAGGAAGCGCGGACCGGGTGGCTGGCCGCGGACCGGGTGGCTGGCCGCGGACCGGTTATGATAGAAATATGACGTTGTTCCGCAATATACTACTTCTTTGTCCAGCGGTTTGCCTGTGGGCGCAGACCCCTCCTCCGGCGAAGCCTCCGCAAGCGCCGCCGGTGCCGGAGGTCAAACTATCGGTGGAGAACACCGCGCCGAAGCCGGCGCAAGTTCCTCCCGACCGTGTGGTGATCGCGGCGGGAGATGTGAAGATTACCGCCGCGCAGTTCAACCAGATCGTGGCATCGCTCCCGCAGCAGTATCAGAATCCGGCCCGCCGCAAGGAGGTGGCCGATAGCCTGGCGCGGGTTTTCGTGCTGGCCCAGGAAGGCCAGCGCCGCAAACTCAATGAGACCTCCGAATACAAAGTGCGCGCCCTGTTCACCGACGCCAATACCCTGGCGGGCATGACCGCGGAACAGATGGGGAAAGATCTGAAGATCGACGACGCCGAGCTGCGCGCGTATTACGACGCGCATAAGCAGGAGCTGGAGCAGGTGCAGGCGCGGCACATCCTGATCCGCATGCAGGGTTCGCAAGTGCCGGTCAAACCGGGCCAGAAGGAACTCAGCGACGCCGAGGCGCTGGCCAAAGCGCAGGAATTGAGGAAGAAGCTGGTGGGCGGCGCCGATTTTGCCGCGCTCGCCACCCAGGAATCCGATGACGCCGGCTCCGGGGCCAAGGGCGGCGATCTCGGGTTCTTTCACCGCGGCCAGATGGTGCCCTCCTTCGAGGAGGCGGCTTTCAAGATGAAGCCGGGCGAGCTGAGCGAGCCGGTGAAGTCGCAGTTCGGCTACCATCTCATCAAAGTCGAGGCGGTGAAGAGCTTCGAGGAACTGCGGCCCGATATTGAGAGCCGCGTGAAGCCCCAGCAGATCCAGAAAGCCATCGAGGACTTGCAGAAGAAGAACCCGGCGGTGCTCGATCCGGAGTTTTTCGGCATGGCGAAACAGTAGCGGCCGGACATGGCCGGCCCGGTGCAGACTCGCAAGCTCGCCCTCGCGTGTCCGGTGTGCGGTTCCGGCGAGGTGTTCTACAGTTGCACGCCGAACTGCTGCTTCAACCATGTGTGCGCGAATTGCGGGACGACGTTCGAGCCGGTGACCGCGGCGGCGGGCGGCGCGCTGGCAGGAATCGTACCGCCCGATCCGCCGCCGGAGGCTGCCGATCCGGCCGCGGCCTGCGCGCGGTGCGACGCCCCCGTCGTGTACATGACCGCCGACGGCTCCCTGGTGTGCGGGAAATGCGGCGCGCTGCTGACGCTGGAACTGACCGAAGTGGCGCCGGGGCGATGAGGGGGGTTGGGGGCTAGCCAGGGGCTGGAAGGTGCGGCCCTTCGGGCCGTGCTTTTTTGGACACACGTTGGCTGTAAGAGGCGGGTGAAAAGGGGTTCGTTGCGGCGGCCGGGGCTTGCGGACTTATCACCGTGCGTGTCCGGCCGCCAATGGTTTGAGCCGCGTCTTCGATGATCTAGGCCCGCTGGATG
>JADGNR010000106.1 GCA_017883415.1 Bryobacteraceae bacterium
CCCGCGCGGAGCGCGATTTTGAATATCTTTACGACAAGATCAACGCAGAGCATTCCGGCGCTGCTCTGAAATGGTATCAGGGGCTGAAAGCCGCCGTCCTCAGCCTGGAGAAACATCCGAATCGTTGCCCCGTGACACCTGAGAACGCTAGTCTCAGGCATCTGCTCTATGGCCGCAAGCCTCACATTTATCGCGTGATCTACCGCATCCTCGAGAAACGTGAACAAGTGGATGTGCTTCACATCCGGCACGGCGCACGACGAGAATTCAGGGCTTCCGATGTCGCATGACCCGGATGCTCAGCTGGCCGGCCCTGTGCGGCCCGGCAGGAACGCGCGCACTAGGTCGAGCGCGGCTTGCTGGATCTCCGGCGCCTCGCCGAATCCTTTCAGCCACACCAGGCCCGGCTCGCGGCGAAACCAGGTCATCTGCCGTTTGGCGTAGTTACGCGTGTTGCGCTGCGCGTAGAATAACGCCTCGCCCGGGTTCAACTCGCCCGCGAGCAACTGCACCACCTGCCGGTATCCGTGCGATTCGAAGGGCTTGGTGGTGGGAGCGAAGCCCAGCGCGAGGATGTGTTTCACCTCCTCGACCAAGCCGCCCTCGAACATCCGCGAACAGCGGAGATCCAGGCGCTCATGCAGCGCGGCGCGATCGGGAAGCAGGCCGAGCTTGAGCGTGCGGTAGCCGCGCAGTGCGTCGCGGCCCAGCCGGAACAGTTCCGTTACCGGGCGCCGCATCAGCAGGCAGACCTCCAGGGCGCGCGTCACCTTGGGCACGTCGTGGGGGTGAATCCGGCGCGCGGCGTCGCCATCGAACCGGGCCAGCAGGCGGTGGAGCGAGCCGGGACGCCGCCCCTCGCGGGCGGCCAGGCGGTCGCGCAGGGGCTGGTCGCGTGACGGTCCCTCGAATAGGCCGTCCAATAGAGCGCGCAGATAAAAGCCGGTGCCGCCGGCGAGAATCGGGAGACGGCCGCGGGCGGTGATGGCGGCGATGGTTTCGCGGGCCAGACGGGCGTATTCGCCGGCGGTGAAGATCTGGTCGGGGTCGAGGATGTCGATGAGATGATGCGGAATCCCACGGCGGTCCCGGGGCGGCAGTTTGGCCGTGCCGATATCGAAATAGCGGTAGACCTGCAACGAGTCGCAGTTGACGATTTCGCCGTCGAATTGCTCCGCAATAGCGATCGCGAGATCGCTTTTCCCCGACCCCGTGGGGCCGGCCACGGCAACCAGCGGCCGCTCCGGCGCATCTACCACAGGGGAGGCGTTCGTTTGTTTTCCGGTGGACACAGTACGTTTGTCCGGCGCTCGCCCAAAGACCCCGTTATACAATAGTATGAGTGATCTCCCTCCGGCTGGGACCTCCACACGGCGGGAAGAAAGTTTGAGATTCAATGATCGGCTCGGCCAAAGCGCTTTTGCTAGCAGTTACCGTGGTTTGCGTTTCCTTCGCGCAGACTCCGGCTCAAAACACGACCCCGGCGGACAACAATAAAGCCGGCGCATACTACAACTTCGCCATGGGGCGGCTGTACGCGGAGCTGGCCGGTTCCGAAGGGAATCGGGAATACATCGACAAGGCGATCCAGCATTACAAGGAAGCGCTGAAGCTCAACCCCGAGGCGGGCATTATTTTCGAAGAGCTGACGGACCTCTACGTCCAAACCGGGAAACTGGGCGAGGCCGTCACCGAAGCCGAAGACATGCTCAAGCAGAACCCGTCGAATCTCGATGCGCGCCGCACGCTGGGCCGGATTTACATGCGCGCGTTGGGCAACTCGCCGGAAAGCAAGATCGACGAGGCGACTCTGCGGAAAGCGATTGACCAGTACCAGCAGATCACCGGGAAAGATCCCAAGGATGCCGAAAGCTGGGTGATTCTGGCGCAGCTCTATCGCACGGCGGGCAAGTCGCCGGAAGCGGAGAAGGCGTACAATGCCGCGCTCCAGGCGGAGCCCGAAAGCGAAGACGCGCTCACCGGCCTGGCCATGCTGTACGCCAGCCTGGGCGACACGAAACGCGCCGTCGAAAAGCTGAAGACCGTCACGGACAAGACGCCCAACGAGCGCACCCTGGTTTTCCTGGCCAAGGCATACGAGGAGCTGAAGGACTGGAAGAACGCCGCCGACGCGCTCAAGCGCGCCATGGCGCTCTCGCCCGACAACGACCGCTTAGCGCGCAGCCTGGCGCAGGATCTGCTGTTCGCCGATCAGCTCGACGAAGCTCTCGAAATCTACCAGCGGCTGGCGGAGGAAGAGCCTCGAGATGCGCAGCTTCCGCTGAGCATGGCCGAGATTTATCGCGGCAAGCACGATTATGCCAAGGCCCGGGAATCGCTGGACAAGGCCCGGAAACTCGATCCGGAAAGCCTGCCCGTGCGCTATGAAGAAATCACCCTGCTGCAGGCCGAAGGCAAGACCCCGCAAGCCATCACCGCCCTGAAAGCCCTGCTGGACGATACCGCGAAGAAGAGTTATAGCGCCGCGGAGGGCCGCGACCGGGCGGGCATGTTCGAGCAGCTCGGCGCATTCTATCGCGGCGCCGCGCAATATCCGCAGGCGGTGGAAGCCTTCCGGCAGATGGCCGTTTTGGATAAGACGGCGGGCCCGCGGATGGCCGGGCAGATCGTCGATACCTACCGGACGGCGAAGGATTATGACAATGCCATGCGCGAGGCCGATGCGGCGCTGAAGAAATACCCCGGCGAGCGCGTGGTGGTGATCGAGCATGCCGATGTGTTGGCCGACCAGGGCAAGATCGACGAGGCGGCGGCGGAAGTTCGCCGGCTGCTGAATGGCGAGCACGATCGCGAGACGCACCTGGCGCTGGCGCAGATCTACGAGAAGGGCAAGCGTTTTCCCGAGATGGGCAAGTCGCTCGATGCGGCCGAGAAGCTGGCGGCTTCCAACGAGGAAAAGGAGAATGTCTATTTCATGCGCGGCGCCATGTACGAGCGCATGAAGAAATACGAAGCCGCGGAAGCGGAGTTCCGCAAGGTTCTGGAGTTGAACCCCGAGAGCGCCGGCACGTTGAACTATCTGGGCTACATGCTGGCCGACCGCGGCGTCCGGCTGGAGGAGGCCTCGAAACTGGTCACCAAGGCGCTGGACCTCGACCCGGACAACGGCGCGTATCTGGACAGCCTGGGGTGGGTCTACTACCGCCAGGGGAAATACACCGAAGCCGAAGGGCTGACGGTGCGGGCGCTCGATCGCATCGGCGGGCAGGACCCGACCGTACACGACCATCTGGGCGACATCTATGCCCGGCTGGGCAAGACGCGGGAAGCCATCGCGCAATGGCAGGCTTCGTTGAAAGGGTTCCAGACCGGTGCGCAGACCGACATGGACCCGGAGGAAGTCGCGAAGGTCGCCAAGAAGCTGGACGACGCGCGCGTTCGCCTCGCCAACGAGCGGAAGTAACGATCGCACCCACCCCACCCACCGCCGCTGTTCGCCGGTAACCGGCGGGCGTTGGCCGAAAAGTGCGGGCTTCGCGCCATGGCCTCCCGTACCCTGGGGTCATGACCATCATGCAACCTGAAGATTCCCGGCGCGCGCCACGCTGGAGCGCGCATGTGAGCCTGGCGCCCGCGCTCATCGTGATCGCGATCGGCGTGCTTTTTCTTCTGGGCAATCTCCATATCGTTTACGTCCACGACTGGTTCGCTTACTGGCCGGTCATTTTGATCGCCATCGGGCTGGTCAAACTGGTGGACTCCACCTTCACGGGCGGCCGCGTGGCCGGCGCGCTGCTGATGGCCGCGGGCGGGCTGATCCTGGCGGACAACCTGGGCTACCTGCGCGTGGATCTATGGGACCTGTGGCCGTTGTTCCTGATCGGCGCCGGCCTGCTGATGCTGGCCAACCGGGTGTGGTGGCCGGGTTCGTGGTCCGGACCGCGGCAAGCGGCCCCCACGGACGGCGAGGTGAACCTGGTGGCCATCTTCGGCGGCAGCAACCGCAAGTTCGTGGGCGGGGATTTTCGCGGCGGCCACCTGTCGGCCATGTTCGGCGGCGTCAATCTCGACCTGCGGAAGGCGGGAATGGCGGAGGACTCCGCGACGCTCGAAGTGTCCACCATTTTCGGCGGTTCCGATATCAAGGTGCCGGAGAACTGGATGGTGGTGCTCGAGGGGGTCCCGATCTTCGGCGGCTTTGACGACCGCACGGTGCAGCCCGCGCCGGGACCGGGGGTGAAACGGCTCCTGGTGAAGGGCGTGGCCATCTTCGGCGGCGTCAACGTCAAGAACTGACCGGCGATGCATCCCATCCTGGCCTCGGGGCGGCGGCTGATTCTGTACGCGCTCGCGTGGATTCCGCTGGCGGCGTTGCTGGTCTATGTGACCTGGGCCGCGGGCGGAGTGGCGTGGCGCGATGCGGCGGCGGCGCTGGCGCCGGCTTGCCTGGTGTATGCCTTCGTCTGCCTGTCGCCGTGGTACATCTGCCGTACGCAGCCCCTGGAGTTCGCGCGCGTACCCGGCCTGCTGACCACATTCGGGGCCGCCGCGGTGGCTGGCGGGCTCCTCATGGCCGGGGCGGCGCGGCTGGCCGAATCCCTGCTCGGCCGTCCGGCGGGACGCCCGTCGCTGTTGTTCGGCATGGGGGTGCTGCTCTACCTGGTCTCCGCGGTACTGCATTATGCCGCGTTGGCGGTGGCCGCGTCGCGGGATGCGGAGCGCCGCGCCGCCGAAGCCCGCACCATGGCGCGCGAGGCTGAATTGCAGGCGCTGCGCATGCACCTCAATCCCCATTTTCTGTTCAACAGCCTGCACTCCATCGCCGCCCTGGCCACGCTCGATGGAGCGCGCGCGCGGGAAATGTGCGTGCGTCTGGCCGGTTTCTTGCGAGCCAGCCTGGGACTCGGCGCGCGCGAGAGCATTCCGCTGCGCGAAGAACTCGGCCTGGCCAGAAGCTACCTGCAAGTGGAACAGGTGCGCTTCGGCGAGCGCCTGCGCGTGGAGGAACAGATCGAGCCGGAGTGCGAGGAGTGCGCGGTGCCGGCCCTGCTGCTGCAGCCGCTGGTGGAAAACGCGGTCAAGCACGGGATCGCGGGCCTGGTGGAGGGCGGGTCGATCCGGCTCGCGGCCGAGCGGCGCGGTGCGGCGGTTGCGATCACCCTGGAAAACGCCTTCGATCCGGAGACGGCGCCGGCCGGCGGCTCCGCGAGCGGCTCGGGGAACAACCTGGGCCTCGGTCTGACCCACGTGCGCCGTCGCCTGGAAGTGCGTTATGGGGAAGACGCGCTGTTCGAAGCGGGCGCCGTGGGTGCGGTCTACCGCGTGGTGTTGCGGCTGCCGTGCGAATCGCCCATCACTTCCAACAGCCGGGCATAGCCGGTGCGGCTCACGGGTAGCTGGGCGCCATCGGAGAGCACGGCCATGCGGCTCTCCTTCCCGTACGGCTCGATGCGCGCCACGCGCTCGAGGTTGACGATGGCCGAGCGGTGAATGCGCACGAAGCGCGCCGGGTCCAGCAGGGCCTCCAGTTGGGCGATGGTCTGCTGTTTGAGGTAGCTCTTCCCGGCGCTGTGCAGCGCGACGTAATCGTCCTGGGCCTCCACGTAGTCGAGCGTATCGATGGGGATGACGTGCACGCGCGTGCCGTCGCGCACCACGATGCGCTGCGGCCGGCTGGCCGGCCCGCGCACGGCCGACAGGAACTCCTCCGGCAACCGTTGTGCTCCCAGCCGCGATTTCGCGCGTTCCAGCGCGCGCTCGAATCTCTCCGCGCCGAAGGGCTTCAGCAGATAGTCCACGGCGTGGGCATCGAAGGCGCGCATGGCGTACTGATCGTAGGCGGTGACGAAGATGACCGCCGGGCCGGGGTCGATGAGCTCCAGCACCTCGAAACCGTCGAGCTTGGGCATCTGAATGTCCAGGAAGAGCAGATCGGGACGGGTCCCGGCGATGGCCTTCACCGCCTCGAAACCGTTGCTGCACTCGGCGGTGATTTCGATTTCGGAGTGGGTGCGCAGCATTTCGCGCAGGAATCCGCGCGCCAGTTCCTCGTCGTCCACGATGACCGCGCGTAACTTCGGCTGATCCACTTACGCCACAGGATACCAGCTTCCTGTAGGGCGGACCCCCTGGTCCGCGCGGGTCCCCCAGGACCCGCTTTGGCCGGCGAAAGCGCCTGCCCCACACCCGCTCCGGTCACGATCGGAGCCGAGGCTTCGCTTGGAGTCCGAATTCGTACGAAACGCGGCTTACCACGATGACCTGGTAATGCGCTACGTATCGCCGGGGAGCGTTTTGCCGGACTTCGGCTATGGAAGCGGCCCAGCGAGTGCGCGAAAGTGCGCCTCCGGGAGTTCCACGAAGGCCCGGCCGGCCGGCAATTGTTCCATCGCTACAGTTCCTGCCGGAAACACCTGCGGCAGGCGGGCGCGTGGTAACGTTTCACCCCAAGAAGGGTCCTTCAGAGGTCTCCGGTTATGCGAGAATAGGGTACCCAAGATTGTGAGGGCCGCCGGCGGAGGCAGGGGGTCGGAAAGGCATGTCTTTGATGGCCGAAACGCCGTTCGACGATATCGAGGGGTCCCACGAGTATGTAGCCATGCTGGCGGAGGCGCTGGGAGAGGCCCGGCGTGACGTGGAGGGTGAGATTGCCGCAGCCGGCCGCGAGGGAGCGCAGCGGCGCAAAGAGGCCCTACTTCTGGTCTCCTATAACCTGGCCAAACTGAATCTCCACATCACCACGTCCCGTCGCATTTTGAACGACCTGCGTTCGCTGCGACGTTTGCTGTTGGCGGAACGCGGTGCGGAGCCCGAAGCGGAAAGAGAGGTCGCCAGCCGCGCGGGCGCCTAAATCCCGCACTGCCAGGAACACGCCCACGCAAACCGAGCTTGTCGTTCCAGAGACCACACGGGTGAGGGTGTTTTGGCGGCCCGCCGAGGGTGTGCGCGCTCTGGGTCGCGAGATCCGGTATTTTCCCGATCAACCTATCGAAAAAGCCCACCCAATGGCGTTTTTCGTCTCGGTCTCCTATTGACAGGGACAGTTTGTAAGCGTACTATCCTTAATTCATAGTCTTTGCCCGTAGCAACACTTGACAGCGGTGGTTTGAGGGGACCCCGTATGACTTTTCAGATCGGCGATAAAGTGGTGTATCCCAACCAGGGTGTGGGGATCATCGAGAATATCAGTACTCGCTCCTTTGGATCGGCCTACGAAAAGTTCTATCTTTTGCGCCTGGGATGCCAGAGCATCACCGTGTTGGTGCCCTTTTCCCATGCGGCCAACATCGGGCTGCGGAGAGTGACCAAGGACCGGGAAATCTCGCGCATTCTCTCTTTTCTTTCCAACGGCTGGTGTGCCACCCACTCGGATTGGAAGGTGCGGTTCAAGGAGAATACCGAGAAGATGCAGAGTGGCGACCTGCTCAAAGCGGCGGAGGTTTTCAAGGCTCTTCTGCAGCTTCATGTGGACAAGCCGCTTTCCTTCCGCGAGAAGAAGATGCTGGACCGTGCGCGGCACATGCTGCTGGCGGAAATCTCCATTGCGCGAAACGTGGCCGAGATCCAGGCGGCCGCCATGCTGCAGCGCGCTCTGGGGAAAGCCGGACTCACTCTTCCCGCCGTGCTCTGACGCCGCCCTCGCCGGTCCAGGCGGGGCCGCGTAGGCCCGCCCGCATGGCGATCGAACTGCGCGCGTACAAGGTGCGTATCTACCTGTGAGAGGTTTCCCATGTTCTGTCACCGTTGCGGTACGCAGGTTGCTCCCGATCTTCAATTCTGCCCGAACTGCGGTCAATCGCTCGGCGCGACGCCGGGGCCGTGGGGCGCGCCTCCGGTGGCGTGGACCGCGCCGGCCGGCGTGCAAGCGATGACCGGCCGCTGGATCGGGGCGGGATGGCAAATGGTGAAGGCGGACATCGGCATGTTCTTCGTGCTGGCGCTGGTCATGAGCCTGATCAGCTCGATGGTGCCGGTGATCCTGCACGGCCCGCTGCTGGCGGGCTTCCACATCTATTGCATGAAGAAGATTCTGGGGCGGCGCGCGGAGTTCGCCGACCTCTTCACGGGCTTCAATTTCTTCGTTCCCACGCTGGTGGCGTCGCTGGTCATGTCGCTGTTCATTTCCCTGGGGACGCTGCTGTGCATCATCCCGGGGCTGGTGCTGAGCGCGATGTACATGTTTACGTACCTGTTCATCGTGGACAAGCGGATGGATTTCTGGCCGGCGATGCAGGCCAGCCACGCGGTGGTGCGCAACGACTATTTCGGCTTCACCATGTTCATCGTGGTATCGATGCTGGTGATCCTTCTCGGAGTGCTGTGCTGCGTGGTGGGCGTGTTCGTGGCCATCCCGGTGGTGATCGCCGCCATCACGGTGGCGTACCAGGAGATTGTCGGCTTCGAGCCGCGAACCGTGGCCACCCTGTAACCGCATGGACAACGATATCGAGAGCCGTTGTGCGGGTTGGTGGCGCAGGCGGTTCCGCCTGCGATTCGCGGATTGTCTGCGCGTGTCTCTGGCGGCCATGGTGCTGATCCCTCTGTGGTGCTTCACGCCGCCCGCGGAGCCGGCATTCCGGCTGTGCGGGTTTCACTGGCTGACCGGCCGGCCCTGCCCGCTGTGCGGCCTCACGCGAGCGCTGTTCGCGCTGGCGAAGGGGCACTTCAGCCAGGCGATCGGGTGCAACGCCCTTAGCCCGCTGGCGTTGCTGATGCTCGGCGCCCTGTGGTGGGACAGCCCCTGGCGGGGGCGCTTGTGGAGCGGGGGGATGGTTGCCTTCGCGCTGTATGGGATCGGGCGCATCTTTGTGCCGTTTCTGTAAATTTCATCGTTTTCTCCGCGGAATAGAACGTATAATGGGACTCCATTTTCAGCGCCAGGAGGAGGACCATGTTCTGCGCAAGGTGCGGGGCCGCAATGGCGGAAGGGGCCCGATTCTGCCGCCGCTGTGGTGCGCCAGCGCCTCCGCGGCCCAACGCGCCGTTGCCGGTGGCGGTTCGCCCGGTGCCTATGCCGGCCGCGTTGGTAGCGCGGGTTGCCGCCGCGCCCGCTCCTGTACTGGCCCGCGAGCGGCGCACCAGCGGTAATGCGCTCACGTGGCCTTTTCGTCAGGACCAGCGGCCCGCCAGTCTATGGATCGCGGGCCTCGCGGCCTTCCTGCCGGCCTGGGTAATCTGCTTCGGCTGGTGGCTGGATGCGGCGGGACGCCGCGGGCGCGGCGACGCTCGACTGCTCCCGGAGAATCGCGACCTGCTGCATATGCTCAGAGACGGCCTGATCGTGGCATTCATGAGCGGCATCTATTTCTTCATTCCCCTGCTGATCATCTCCTTGGTGTTCCACTGGGGCTGGGACGAGGCGTTGTGGCGCCTGGCCACTTGGGGCGCACAGTGGATCCAGTACTGGTGGGTCACGCTGGGAGGCGCGCCGGTCGCGAGCCCGGACAATTTCGGGCGGTTTCTGAACCATGAGTATCATCTCTGGTGGCAGCACCAGATTGCGCCCATCGCCTACCTGGTGGCGGCCATTCCGATGTTCGTCACGGCGCTGGCGAGATTTGCGCTGACGCGAAAAGCCGGCAGCTTCTTCCACCTTTTGGGAAATGCGGCCTTGTCGCTGGGTCACCTGCCGAGCGTGGTGGCGTTCGTGTTCCTGGTGCTGCTATGGGCCCTCGCCGGCGTATTGGCGCTCTCGTTGTTCGCCTGGACCGGCATCGGCGTGCCGATCCTGTTCGTGCCGGTGTCTGCCGCGGAGTTGTGGATCTCCGCGCGTCTGGGCGGCAACCTGGCGGCGCGGATCTGGCAAAGCAAGTTCCTGGCGGAGAGCCGGCGGGAGTCGGCGCGAAGAGCCGCGGCGGCGGGTTAGTGGAGAACGCATGATAGGATACATTTTCACCTTCTAGGAGGATGCCGATGTTCTGTCCCAGTTGCGGCGCGCAGATTCAAGATGGCTCTGCCTTCTGTCCCGGCTGTGGCGCCATGATTCCCGCTGGCTCCGCCGCGGTCCAAACGGGGCCGCCGGGACCTTCGGCCGCGGCGCCTGCGGTGTTCGCGGCGGCAGGCTATCCGGTGGCTCCAGCGATGGATTACGCCACCTGGGCCAATCGCGCGATCGGTTATCTGGTGGACGCGGTGCTGGTGGGGGTGGTGGTGGCGGTCCTCTACCTGGTGCTGGGCGGTTTGCTGGCGTCGCTCGCCGGGTCCGTCAGCCAGGACGCGGGAGTGACCATGTGTTGCGTGTCGCTCCTCCTCTTCCCGCTGGCGACGCTGCTGGTCGGGCTGTACAACCGCGTGTACCTGGTGAGCCAGCGGGGCTATTCCATCGGGCAGGGCCTGGTGAAGGTGAAGGTGGTGGATGCCAATGGGCAACTGCTTACCCAGGGGACGGCCCTGATTCGCCTGCTGGTGCAAGCGGGCATGGGGTTGCTGCCGTTCTTGCCCTTGCTGGATCTGCTGTGGCCGCTGTGGGACGAGCGGCGGCAGACGCTCCACGATAAAGCGGTCGGCTGCTACGTGATCAACAACCCGCAGGGAGCCTGATGGTGCGCTGGGGGTCCAGGCCGGGAGTTGCCGCGGCGGCGGTGGGCGCGGCGATGCTGGCGCAAGCCGCGCTGGCGCGCCTGCTGCTCGCGGCCGACGAGGTTCGCGTCTACGTGCTGGGCCATCCGGTGGACTGGGTCTGCGGGCTGCGGAGCCGTTTTGGCCTGCCGTGCCCGACGTGCGGGCTGACGCGCAGCCTGGTGCTGAGTCTCCACGGCGAGGTGGGACCAGCATGGCGCCTGGCGCCGGCCGGGCCCGTAGTGGTGTTCGGGGGTCTGGCGTTGGCCGCCGCTCTGCTGGTGCTGGCCGGGACGCAATGGCGGGCGGCCCGGGAATGGGAGCGCTCGGCCGCGTGGTGGATCCGGCGCGGCGCCCTGGTCTACACCAGCGCCGCCGTCGTGGTGTGGATCGGCGGTTGGGCAGTGCAGTTTCGGGCGGCGTGGCCCGGGCTGTGACGGGGCCGATTCGGCGTTCGCTTGCCGATTTTTCACGCGCGCGCCTGGTCGAATGCGGACGGACAGAGGCCGCGAAAGAACGGACACCGCCGGCAGCGCTCGCCTTCGTTTAGCGGGAAGGCGAGTTTCGATTGCGCCTCCGCAAAATCGCGCACCATCTGCTCGGGCGACTCCAGCAACGACGGCGTCACATCCACCGCGAGGGCCGTGTTGGGGCGCAGAAAATGCAGCCAGGCGCGATCCGGCGCTCGTCCCGCCACGCGTTCCACGGCCAGCGCGTACAGGCGCAATTGCCACGCGTAGTCGGGCGCGCGCCGGTGCGCTTCGGCGGCCGTCACCGCATCGGTCTTGTAATCCACGATCACCAGCTCGCCGCCCTCTTCGAACCACAGGTCCACTTGCCCGCCGACCACCAGATCCTCCACCGCCATCAGGAAGTCGAACTCGCGCTCCACGCGGCGGGCCCGGGCCAGGCGCCGGCCGAGCGGGCTCTGGCGGAACGTCTCGGCCAGCCGGACCGCCTCGGGGTCGGGCTGCGCCACCGCCGCGCCCGCCAGCAGAGCGTGCACCTGGGTGCCCAGTTCGCCGGCCGAAAGGTCGCCGCCGGCGGCCGTTTCTTCTCCTCCGCGCGCGCGGCCCTCGAAGCCCAGATAGCCGCCCAGGAAATACTGGCGCGGGCAGTTGGCGAAGTGCGCCAGCGCGGTGACGGTGGCGTTGCCTTCCTGTTGGCTGGCGGCTGCGGGCGGCGGCAACAGCTCCACGCCTTCGGAACCGTCCTGCGCCGGCACACCGGAGACCGCCCCTGGTTGTGCCACGACCAGCTCCGCCGGGCGGTCCGCCACCAGCAGGCGCAGCATCCAAGGCTTGCCGTCCGGCGCGGAGCGCGTCACCACTTCGTCGCGAGGGTGGTCCAGATCCAGGCCGAGACTTCCCGCCACCACCTCGGCCCAGTTGGCGGGCTTCTTGCCGTGGAGCGAAAAGCTGAGCGCCAGGTGCTGCTCGGCGCGCGTCATGGCCACGTAGAGCAGCCGGTTGGATTCCTCGCCCTCCAGCCTCTTCCGTTCCTCGCGAATGGCATGCTGGAACAGATCGTCCTTATCCTCGCGCTTGACCGGATTGCGCCACCTCGCTCCCAATCCGATGCGCGGAGAGAAGGCCACTACCGGCGGGCTCGTCTCTACTCCCTTGTGCAGCGCGGCCACGAAGACGACGGGAAATTCCAGGCCTTTGGCGGCGTGCACGGTCATCACTTTTACGGCGTTGGCGGAGTCCTCCGGCGGCGCATCCGGCTCGCGCGGATTGGAGCCGCGGACCAGCGCCAGCTCATCCACGAAGGCGTCGAGCGATCCGCGGGAGGAGGCTTCGCGCGCCTGGGCGAGGAACTTATCGATGTTCGCCGCTCCGCGCGCGCCGGATTCCGGACGGTAGCCGCAGTCGTCGATGGCGGAGAGCAGCAGGCGGTCGAAGGAGACATATTCGCGCCGGATGCGCCATTCCCGCAAGCGGTCGCGGAAGCGGCATAGCTTGGTATAATCCGCGTCGTCGAACCCGGGCGCGGTCTCCGGGCCCAGCCTCCCCAGCGCGGCGCCGAGGTTGTCCGCCAGAATCTTGAGCCCGAGCAGCGCTTCGTCGGATGCCTCGACCAGCGGGGAGCGCAGGACCGCGGCGAGCGAAATCTCGTCCCGCGGATTGGCGATCAGGGCGAGCAGATGCGCCAGGTCGTTCACCTCGCGCGTCTCGTAGAAGCCCTTGCCGCGGTTCACCAGGTACGGGATGCCGGCCTGGTCGAAGGCGGCGGTGAAATCCGCGATCACTTCGGTGTTGCGCACCAGCACGGCCACATCCTGGAAGTCGAATTCGCCGCCGTCCTGGCGCAGCTCCAGAATGCGGTGCGCCACCCACGACGCTTCGCCGGCCGCCTGGGCGGCGATCGCCTCCACCGATACCGGCCGCGGTTGCGCAAACTCGCGGCCCGCCACCAGGCTGCGCGGCTCCACCCCCGCGGCGCCCGCCACCACGGTTTCCACCGCGCTCAGAATCTGCGCCCGGCTGCGGAAGTTATCCGTCAGCTCCACCAGGCGCCCGCCGCGCCGCCCCACCAGGTCGCGGTACTCGCGAAAGCCCTGCGGCTCGGCGTGCCGGAAACCGAAGATGGACTGGTTGATGTCCCCCACCGCGTAGAAGCGATCGGGACGCCGCACCAGGTCGAGCAGTTTCGCCTGCTGGGGATTGGTGTCCTGAAACTCGTCCATCAGGATGTAGTCGAATTGCTCCTGCAGGTGCGCGCGCCGGTCGGGATGCTCTTCGAGCAAGCGCACGGCGAACTCCTCCAGGTCGGCGAAATCGAGCGCTCCGGCCTGGCGTTTGCGCTCGCGATACAGCCGGTCGAAGCGGCGCACCACGTCGATCAGCATTTCGCGCTCGGAGGCGTAATGCGCGGTGATGGATGCATAGCGGAATGCGTCGATCTCCGCGCGCAACTGCCCCACCAATTCATACGCCCGGGTGCTTCTCTTGCATTTCTGGAGATTGGCGGAGAACTCTTCGATGGCCCGCAGCGCCGCGAGCGGCCCATCGGCCGCGACCACGCGCTCCGCTCCTTCGCGGATCGAGTCCAGGTGCTTCTTCTGCGCATAGCTCCAGTTGGAGAGCGGATCGCGGCCGAGCGCTTCCAGCGTCCGGGCGATATCGTCCCGCGAAACGCCGGGCGGCATGGGAAAGCGGGCGAGCGCTTCCACGCCCACTCCGGCGCCGCGCATGGCGTCGTAAGCGGAGCGCACGGCATCCTCGAATTCCATCGAGGAAAGCCCGCGGATCAGCGCGCGCACGCCCGCGGGCCGTTCCGCAAACAGCGCATCCATGGCTGCGGCCATGGCTTCCCGCTGCATGCGCAACGACTCGCGCTCGTCGGCCACGTAGAATTCCGGATCGACGCCGGCGAACACGGCGTTCTCGCGCACCAGGCGCGCGCAAAAGCCGTGCACCGTGGAAACCCAGGCGCGCTCCAGGCGGGCGCGTTGGGCGGGATCTTCGCGCAGGGCCTCGCCCAGTTTTGCCCGCATGTGGCCGGCGGCTTTCTCGGTGAAGGTGATGGCCAGGATGCGCAGCGGGTCCACTCCCGCCGCCACCAGGCGCATGAAATACTCCACCAGGACGGTGGTTTTCCCCGATCCCGGACCGGCCACCACGCAGGTGTCGCGCCCGCGTTGGGCCGCATCCATGGCGCGGAGTTGCGCGGGCGTGTAGGTCATGCGCCCTCCGCCACCACCGCCTCCGGGCGCGCCTCCACGCGGCAGACATCGCGGTAATCGCAGTAACGGCAGCGATCCGGATTGGCCGGCGCCGGCTGTACCCTTCCGGCGCGTATGTCCGCCACCAGGCGCAAGGTCCGCTGGCGCGTCTGCTCCAGCCAGTTTTCGGGAAGCGGGTCGCTTCCCATCAGTTGGCCGGCGCTCCAGCCTACATACTGCACGCCGCCCTTCAATCCCACGTAGAACATGCCCACCGGCTGCACGCCGAAAGCGCGCTCGGCGGCCATCAGGTAGAGCGGCGCCTGGAGCAGGTTGTCGTCGTCCCGCTTGGCCTTCGTGTTTTGGGCGCCGCTGTACTTGTAATCGATCACGTAGGCGCGGCCGTCCGGGGCGATGTCGAGCCGGTCGATCTTGCCCACGATGGTGAGCGAATCGTCGAGCGGGAAGGTGAACTTCTCTTCCATGCGCGATTGAAATTCCGCGCGCGGCCACTGGTCGCCGTCCGCGAAGGCCCGCAGGTCTTCGAGCATGGCGTTGCGCAAACGCTCGGTGTGGTACCCCCAGGGAATCCGCTTCTCCTCCAGGTAGCGCGCGAACACGGCTTCGAACAGCGGCGCCACATCCTGCCGCTCGGCGTACCA
>JADGNR010000107.1 GCA_017883415.1 Bryobacteraceae bacterium
CCCGGCCGCGAATTAGATCGTTGATCCGCGGCTGCGTTACGCCGCAGCGTCTTGCCGCTTCGGCCTGTGTCCAGTCGTGTCGTTTCAGGCGCGCCGCGATCTTCTGCATCAGTTCGGCGCGGGCTCTCAGATTCGCAGCCTGCTCGGGGGTGTCCGCGATCGCATCCCAAACACTCGTGTAGCTCTCGGGTTTGCTCATATCCTGCCTCTCAACAGTTGCCCAAATCGTCTTCTCGCGATTTCAAGATCCTTCTTCGGCGTCCGTTGTGTCTTCTTGTGGAAAGCGTGCAGAACGTATACTGCGTCCGCGCGTCTGGCGAAGTAAATCACACGGTAGGCGCCACTCGAGTCCACAACGCGAATCTCTTCGACTCCTTTGCCGATGGAGGGCATCGGCTTGAAATCGTCCGGCTGCTCGCTGGACCTTATCGAGCTGATAACCCGCATCATGCCGCGCGCCCTCAGGAAAGTCTCGCAGGCACTTGAGCGAATCGCCAAGGAAGCGCACGGGCCGCACTGCTCCATTATATCCAACTGGATATAAGTTGCAAACGGGCAGAGTCGAACGCGTCGAACGCTGTTGCTACCTATAGAACCAGCGTTTCGACTTAGCTTCAAATCGGGGAAGGGCGCCGGCGGGCACGGAGGATACCGCGATGCGCAGGCCGAAGGCATATTGCAGCGCCGCGGCAATGCGATGGCTTAATGCCGCCGGGTCTTCTCCCGCGGATGGTTCGATCTGAATGCTCATCTCCGCCAGCGACTTCTCGCTGTAGACGTCGACCCGATACTCCGCTACGCCGCCGGAAGATCGCAGGACCTGCTCCACGGCGCTGGGATACATGTTGACCCCGCGCACTACCACCATGTCGTCCCGGCGTCCTAAGATGCCCCCTTCGAGCGCCATTTCCAGACTTCCGCATTCACAGCGCGGCTCCGGCGCGAGTGTCACGGTGTCCCCGGTGCGATACCGCAGGATCGGCGACCCGATGCGCCCCAAATTCGTCAGCACCAGCTCGCCGGTGCCGCCCGGCCCCACAGCCGCCAACGTGTCCGGGTCGATCACCTCCGGAAAGTGCGCAGCTTCCATGACGTGCAGCACACTCCTGCGCAGGGGGCACGCATAGCTTACGGGGCCGATCTCCGTCATGCCGTGATGATCGACTACGCGCGCGCCACACCAAAGTTGCTCGATGTGCGAACGCGTCGCCGGAATGCTGCCGCCAGGTTCGCCGGCCACGACGCTTGCTCTCACCTTGCCGGCGCTCAAATCGACTTTTTCCTCGGCGGCAACTCCGGCCAGATGGATGGCGTAGGTGGGGGTGGTGCAGAGCACCGTAACTTCGTTGTCGAGGAGGGTCCTGAGACGCGCCGTGCTGCGCATACCGCCGCCCGGAATGGCGAGGCATCCGAGATGCGCCGCTGCATCGAAGCCACCCCAGAAGCCCAGAAAAGGACCGAACGAGAAGGGAAAGAAGACACGATCCTGCCGGCCCACGCCGGCCGAGCGATAGATCCGGGTCCAGCACTCGACCACCCAACTCCAACTCTCCGGAGTATCCAGCCAGCGCATCGGCTGGCCGGAGGTGCCGCTGGTCTGGTGGAAACGGCTGTAGTCCTCCACGGGGTACGTCAGGTTGGAGCCAAACGGCGGATGCTTCGATTGATCGTCGATCAATTCCGTCTTGCAGGTGAACGGGACACGCGCACAGAATGCGCGTAGGTCCCCCGGGACGCGGTCGACACCTGCCGCGCGCAGCTTTGCCGCATAGAAGCGGTTGGATGCGAGCAGCGCCTCGACCAGCGACTGAATCTTGCGCGTCTGGTCCGCCCGGATGTCTGGGGCCGGCGTCATCCGCCGAAGGCCTCCGGCGGCGCAGCCTCGATCTTGTCGGCGATCGCTGGGGGAATGGGAACCGCCTTCATCTTTCCGGTGGCGCTGTCCCGCTTTACGCAGGCGACGGCCAGGGTTCCTCGCGCGACTTCGCGCTGCGGCTCGCCGCTCACTTTGCGAAAGATGAACGAATAGACCAGGCTCTTCTCGCGCTTTTCGCGCACCAGCAGTTGGATCTCCACGGAATCCTCGAAGCGCAGAGGGTAGCTGAAATCGCAATCGGCGTGCACGCGGGGCCATCCGAGCGGCTCCGGATCGACGGTATGGATGGAGAGCCCGAGCGATCGGAAGAAGGCGTGCTCCGCGGCTTCCATGAACCGGTAAAAGTTGGAGAAATGCATGATCCCGGCCATGTCGGTGTGATAGAACTCCACCTCGCGCACGATTCGGTGTTCGTAGGCCATGGGTCAGACGGCCGCGGCCACTGGCAGACCGTGCGATAAGGCGGCCGGCACTCGTGCGAAGTCGGAGACCGCCGCGAACAGCGGGTCGAAGTCCATGAACAGGTTTCCGATCAGGCAATCGGTCAGATCGCCAGTCAGATCGGGGTACTTCCTCACGAACTCACGGAAGCTGAACGCATGATCGTAGAAGGCATAGACCAGGCGGCGCATGCCTTCGATTCCGCGGCACATGTCGGCGCCATAGGACGTGAAACGGGCGGCCGAGTAGTCTCCGTCGGTGAGCGCCTGGTCCACTGCGTCGGCGGCGCGCTCGCCGCTGCACAGCGCGAGGAACACTCCCGAGCTAAATACCGGATCCAGGAAGGCGAAGGCGTCGCCAATCAGGATGAGCCCGTTCGCGGCACAATGACGCGAGCGGTAGGAGTATTCGCCGGTCACGCGGTAGGGACCGAATTGCTCGCCTGCCGCGACGTGCTGCTCGATCCACTTGTTGTTCCCGACTTCGCGGTGAAAGATTTCCGCCAGGTCTTTGCTGCCCTTGTACAGGTAATCCTTCTCGGCCACGATTCCCACGCTGACCACATCGCCGGCCAGGGGAATATACCAAAACCAACCCTTATCCGGAACATAGGCGACCGTGGTGGCGCCCTCGTCAACGCCGGGGTCGCGCATCGCACCCTGGTAATAGGTCCAGATCGCAATCTTATTCAGGTAAGGGTCGCGCACTTTCCAACCGTGGCGGGTCACCGAGAAGGCGTCGCGCCCGGTAGCATCGATGGTCATCGGCGCGTGGAACTCCAGCGCTTCGCCGCTCTTCTTCACTGCCTTCACGCCCGTGACGTAACCGTTCTCCTCGATGGTTTCGCGTACCGTGACTTCCTCCAGCACTTCGGCGCCCTTCTCGCGCGCGTTGTCCATGAGGAGCTGGTCGAATTCGCTGCGCAGCACCTGCCACGTGTTCGCCGCCTCGTGCTGGAGGTGCTTGAAGAAGTAAAACGGATGGGAAGCGCGCCCGTCGGGGCTCACGAACTGTACGCTGTACTTCTTCGTATAGTGCGACGCCTTCATTTTTTCGATGAGGCCCAGCCGCTGGAGGGGAAAATACGTGTACGGAATGAGCGATTCACCGATGTGATAGCGGGGGAACTTCTCCTTTTCGAGCACCAGGACGCGGCGCCCCTTGCTGGCCAGTATCGACGCGGCCGCGGAACCTGCGGGACCGCATCCGATCACGATCGCTTCGTAGTGTTGGTCCAAGTTCATTCTCTCCGAAATTTGGCGGTGCACGGCGCTCACGCATAGCGGGCGCCGCGATGTTGCGGCAGGAAAAACTCGTGCAGAAGCCGGTCCACCTGGAGCAACCCGTCGCGATTCAGCCGCAGGTTCTCCGGCTCCAGGCGCAGGAAACCCTCCTGCTTGAGCTGGTCCAGGGGCGCGGCAAATCGCTGCCGCACGTCAATGCCGAACTTCCGCTGGAAGTATTCCGTTTGAACGCGCCCGAGCTTCATCTGCAAAATGAACTCCCGAATCATGCGTTCCTCCTCATTCGTCGTGAGCGCGCGATAAATCGGCAGCTCGCCTTGGTGGACGCGGTCGATGTAGGGATCCCATTCGTGTTCATTCTGAAAATGAGTACCGTTGACGTGCGAGAAGGAGGCCACTCCCAGACCGATCATGTCGGCGCCGGTCCACAGCAGGTCGCGGTAAAGGAACTTGGCGCGCGCGGGATCCCGGACGGCGGTGTACGCGCTCGCGATCGTATATCCCGCCTTCTCCAGCTCGCCGAACGCGTAGTCGACCCATCGGCGCTTGGTGGGCCAGCTTGCCACTGGGGCGGTAGATTGGCCGAGGACGCGCATTTCTTTCGAGATGGTGGTATTGAAGGGAACTTCCATCTGGTAGATGGTGACGCTGTCGGGCAACAGCGCGATGGTCTTGCGGACACACTCGCGCCAGTTCTCTTCGGTTTCGCCGATCATGCCCGCGATCAGATCGATATTGATCTGCGGGAACCCGATGGCGCGCGCGAACTGGTAGGACGCGTCGATCTCCTTGGCGCCGTGGGCACGCCCGTTGGCTTCGAGGATGCGCTCGTCGAAGTTCTCGATTCCCAGGCTGAGGCGGGTAACGCCCATCTGCTTGAGGATTTCGAGTTTGCCTTCGGTGATGGTCCCTGGCTCGCACTCGAACGCGATCTCCTCGGCGTGGTCCCACGGAAGCAACTGTTTCATCGCATCGACCAGGTGGCTGAGCTGGCGGGTGGAAATGTAGGATGGGGTGCCACCGCCGAAATAGATGAAGGTCGGTTTCCTGCCGCCGACGAACGCCTTGGTGGAGTAGAGCGTCAGTTCACGAACCACGGCATCCAGGTAGCGGTCGATTTCCGAGGAGTCCTTGCCGGTGTAGACCTTGAAATAGCAGAAGTGGCAGCGTTTGCGGCAGAAGGGAATGTGCACGTAGATTCCCAGAGGAGTCCCGGGCCGCGGTGGACGGTCGAGGGCGGCACGCGCCTGCGGCACCTGCTCCGCGTTCCAGTACGAGTACGGAGGGTAGTTGGAGACGAAATAATTGCCGGCTGTGGTCTCTTCGTTCAGACGCGCGTCTGCCCCTTGGCTCATGGTGACCTCTGTCCGCATCCCGTCCGTATGCATCGAGTATATCAGGCGAAAAAGTGGGGCTGGCGTTTCGGGGGCGGCGGGGGCGGCCGGGGCGGCGGGGGCGGCGGGTAGGACCTCAACTCTTGACGCGGATGCCGCACGACGGAACGGACCGGTGAGCCGCTGCTATACTCGGCGAGTGTCCATGATTCGCGTGGGTGCGTTCCTTCTTGCCTTTACTGCGGCAGCGCAGAACTGGCCCTCCTTTCGCGGAAACGGCGCCGCGGGCGTCGCCGATGGGAACCAACTGCCGGTGGCGTGGAACGTCTCCCAAGGGACCAACATCGCCTGGAAGACACCCATTCCGGGCCTTGCCCATTCGAGTCCGATCGTGTGGGGCGATCGCGTTTTCGTGACCACTGCGGTGAGCAGCCGCGGCGGCGAGAACTTCAAGCGCGGACTCTATGGCGAAGGCGACGCTTCCGACGATCGCAGCGTACAGCAGTGGAAGCTTCTCTGCCTCAACCGGAAAACGGGCGCCATGATGTGGGAGCGCCTGGCCTACCAGGGCGTGCCGAAAGAGAAGCGTCACATAAAGGCGACCTATGCCAACGCCACGCCGGCCACGGATGGCGAAATCGTGGTCGCCTTCTTCGGATCGCAGGGACTGTACGCCTACAACCTCGATGGCCAGGCGCTGTGGCGCCGGGACCTCGGCCGAATTGACGCCGGCGCCTACGATCTGCCCGATTATGAATGGGGCACCGCCAGCTCGCCGATCGTCTATCGCGACCTGGTCATCGTGCAGTGCGACCAGCAGAAGGGCTCGTTCCTGGCCGCCCTGGATCGCAAGACGGGCAAGACGGTATGGCGCGCGGAGCGCGATGAATTGCCATCGTGGGGAACGCCCACGATCGTCAGCAGCAAGGCTCGCGACGAGCTGGTCGCCAACGCTTCCAACTTCATACGCGGGTACGATCCGCTCACCGGCAAGGAGCTTTGGCGGCTGGGCGGCAGTTCCAAGATCACAGCGCCCACGCCGATTGATGCCGGCGGCCTGATCGTGGTTGCCAGCGGGCGCCGGCCGGAAGCGCCCATCTTCGCGGTGCACACCGGGGCGTCGGGGAACATCACGCTCGCCGCGGATCAGACGCGGAATTCCGCGGTGGCCTGGTCGAAGACGCAGCGCGGGCCCTACATGCCGACACCGCTGTTTTATCGCGGGATACTGTACGTGCTGGGCAACGCCGGCATCTTCGACGCTTACGATTTCCAGACCGGCCGTGAGATTTACCGGCAGCGCATTCCGCACCAGGGGTCGGGTTTCAGCGCGTCGCCGGTCGCGTCGGACGGAAGGATCTACCTCTCGAGCGAGGATGGCGACATTTTCGTCGTCAGCTCGGGCGAGCACTTCGAACTGCTGCGGACCAACTCGATGGAGGACCCGGTGATGGCGACACCGGCGATTTCGGGAGGGCTCTTATTGGTGCGGACACAGCACGCGCTGTACGCGATTGCCTCCGGGAGCAAGCAGTAAGGGGCTACGAAGGCTTGTAGTACAACACCATTCCGGCTCCCGCGATGGCGAGCAGGAAGCCCACATAGAGCATCGGGTTGGGGGCGGTTTTCGGCGGGTGCGTCGCCATCGAAACCACCACGTTGATCACCGGTGCGCCGCCGAATACCAGCGGCATGACGTAATTCGGCAGACCTCCGTTGCGGAACGCATAGATGATGCACACCGCTCCGAGGGCGCCCAGTGCCCCGCCCAGCCCGGACCAGATGGTGCCGGAGAAGTTGAAACCCGTGACGCCGCCCTGTCCGGACAAGGCCACTACGGGAGCCAGCACACAGATGAGGAAGTACGCTCCCCCCACGCACAGCAGTGCTTTCAGCGGACTGCCCAGTTCCACCTGCCCTTTGTGCAATGCGACACCGTATACGCCCCACGAGAGCACTGCTCCCAGGGCGAACATCATCCATACCATGGTGCGTTTTCCCCCCGCCTGTTTCTTGGCCACGCTGGTTGTTGCCGCGTCCCTCGTTGGCATCGGTTCTCCAGATTCTATCAGCTTTTTGCGGTTCTGCTATTTCTCGACTCAATGTGGCATACTACCTGGAAATCGCAGGAAGGGAATCGCTTGTAATGACCTCACCGAGACCTGTCGCGGCTGCGCGGCCGCTTACCGGCATTCAGTGGTTGATCTGCGTGATTGCTTCCCTCGGGTTCGCTTTCGATACCTATGAACTGCTGGTGCTGCCGCTCATTGTCCGGCCCGCGCTGATGGAGATGGCCAAGATCAAGCCCGGAACGCCCGAGTTCAATCTGTGGGTGGGGCTGTTGTTCTACATTCCGGCGGTGGCGGGCGGGATATTCGGGCTGCTCGGAGGTTACCTGACGGACCGCCTCGGGCGGCGCCGGGTGCTGGTGTGGAGCATTCTGATTTACGCGTTGTCGGCGATGGGCGCCGGTTATGCCACGTCCGTGACCCAGCTTCTGGTTCTGCGCTGCACCACGTTCATCGGTGTGTGCGTGGAATTCGTGGCGGCGGTGGCGTGGCTCGCGGAGCTGTTTCCCGACGCGAAGCAGCGCGAAAAGGTGCTGGGCTACACGCAGGCGTTCTCTTCCATTGGCGGCGTAATGGTGAGCGGCGCGTACTACCTCGCGGTCACCTACGGCACTTCCTTCCCCGCGATTCACGGCGGCCACCAGGCGTGGCGCTACACGCTGCTATCGGGGCTGCTGCCGGCGATTCCGCTGATCGCGGTGCGTCCGTTCCTGCCCGAATCGCCGCTATGGCGGGAGAAGAAGGCGCAAGGCACGCTGAAGCGGCCCAGCTTCGGCGAGTTGTTCCGGCCCGAATTCCGCCAGACCACGTTGATCACCGCGCTCATGTCCGCGTTCGCGTTCGGCGCGGCATTCGGCGCCATCCAGCATATTCCGCGCATCGTGCCCGGGTTGCCCGAGGTGGCGCACCTGGCCCGCGCCGCTCAGGAGCAGGCGGTGAGCAAGGTGCAGTTTCTGCAGGAAATGGGCGGCTTGACCGGACGCCTCATCCTGGCGATTCTGGCGGTGGTGATCGTGAGCCGGCGGCGCCTGTTGCGCGTCTTCCAGGTGCCCGGACTGGTGATCGTGCCCTTCGTCTTCTTCTATGCAGCCACGCATAGTCTCGCGATGGTCCAGATCGGGATCTTCATCGCCGGACTGCTGACTGTGGCGCAGTTCAGCTTCTGGGGCAACTATCTGCCGCGGGTCTACCCGACGCACCTGCGCGGCACGGGCGAAAGCTTCGCGGCGAATATCGGCGGCCGGATGATCGGCACGTCAGCGGCGTTGTTAACCACGCAACTCGCCAATACTATGCCGGGCGGCAACGCCTCGGCGAAATTGGCATACGCGGCCGCGCTGGTGGCGCTGCTGGTGTACGCCGGCGGCTTCATCGCCAGTTTCTGGCTGCCCGAACCGCGGCAGGCCAAGCTGCCGGATTAGGCGGAACATCTTTATGGAACGATCCGCGGCTCTCTTTCGTATGAATGCCCATGCCCATACCTAGGAAGCCGCTCCGGCTATGGCCCGGCGTGGCGATCGCGATATTGATGGGGCTGGGCAGGTTTGTCGTCCCTGTGATTGCGCCCGACACCATGATGTACGGGGTGCTTGGGGGAGTCGTCGGCGGAGCGCTTATCGTCTTGTGGTGGCTGTTGCTTAGCCGGGCGCGCTGGTTCGAGCGTCTGGGCGCCATCGCGCTGATGATCATCGCGCTGTTCTTGACCAAGCGCATCGTCCACGAGTCGATCGCCGGCGGGGCGATGGGGTTCTTGCTGTACCCCCTGGCGGTCCCGGTCCTGAGCCTCGCTTTCGTCGCGTGGGCGGTGACCACCCGTCATCTCTCGGACGGACTGCGGCGCGCCACGATGGCCGTGACCATCCTGGCCGCGTGCGGCTCGATGGCCCTCATCCGGACCGGTGGCTTCACCGCCAGCTTCCAGAACGACTTGCATTGGCGGTGGACGAAGACTCCCGAGGAACGGCTTGTGGCCCAACCCGGCATCGAGCCGGCGGCGCCCCCGCCGGTTCCGGTAGCAGCGGAGGCTCCCGAGAAATTACCGGTGGCCCCGTCCGTCAGCGAGCCGGTGGTGCCCGCGCCGGCTGCCGCAGTGGCCCTCCCGCCGGCTGCCACAAAAGCGGAGATGGGAGTCGACTGGCCCGGCTTCCGCGGACCGCATCGCGACAGCGTCGTCCCCGGTGTGCGGATCAAGACCGACTGGAAGGCTTCGCCGCCGGTCGCGCTGTGGCGCCGGCCGATCGGACCGGGCTGGTCGTCCTTTGCGGTCCACGGCGGCCTCATCTACACCCAAGAGCAGCGCGGCGCCGACGAGGTTGTCGCCTGCTACCAACTGGCCACCGGCAAGCCGGTGTGGGTACACCACGACACAGCGCGGTTTTATGAGTCGAATGGCGGCCCCGGTCCGCGCGGGACGCCGACTCTCAGCAATGGCCGGGCGTACACATTTGGCGCCACCGGAATCGTGAACGCGCTCGACGCCCGAAACGGCGCCGTGGTGTGGTCGCGCAACGCGGCGTCGGAAACCGGCACGAAGACTCCGGAATGGGGCTTCGCGAGCTCGCCGTTGGTAGTCGACGACGTCGTCCTGGTCGCCGTCTCCGGCCATCTGGTCGCCTACGACCTCGCCACCGGCGCGCCGCGTTGGACCGCCCCGGCTCGCGGCGAGAGCTACAGTTCGCCGCAACTGGCGACCATCGGCGGAGTCGCGCAGGTTCTTCTGTTGAGCTCCGTCGGCGCAGCCAGTTTCGCGCCCGCCGACGGCACGCTGCTCTGGGAGCATCCATGGAAAGGCTACCCCATCGTGCAGCCGAACCTGACCGCGGAGGGCGACGTCCTGATCAGCGTCAGCGACCAAAGCGGCACGCGCCGCCTCGCGGCCGCGCATGGAGCCGGCGGATGGACCGTCGAAGAGCGATGGACCTCGAAGGGCCTGAAACCCTACTTCAACGACTTCGTCGTTCACAAGGGCTACGCGTTCGGGTTTGACGGCAGCATCCTCTCGTGCATCGACCTCAAGGACGGCCAGCGCAAGTGGAAGGGCGGACGTTTCGGCAACGGCCAGCTCATCCTGCTGCCCGATCAGGACCTGCTTCTGGTGTCGTCGGAACTGGGCGAGTTGGCGCTGGTCGGGGCGGCCCCGGACCAGTTCACGGAGCTGGCGCGGTTCCAGGCGCTCGAGGGCAAGACCTGGAACCACCCGGTGCTAGCCGGCGACATCCTGCTGGTTCGCAACGGCGTAGAGATGGCCGCATTCCGGTTGACCCTCGCGGGCCGCTGAGGGGGGCGGCGGTAGTAACTCGCCGCGATGGCTGCAAACAGGAGGCGATCGCGCACGGGGTCGCGGGCGGAATGACAACCGTTCCAGAGAATGCGGGGTATTTTCGTTCTCCGAACGTCTGATCAAGATGCTTACTCGCCGAGTCTTTCTCGCTGCTTTCCTGACCGCCTGCTCGCGTGCCGAATCCGCGGTTCGGCTCCGCGCCCGGCCTGCCCAAGTGGTTGGCGGTGACGGCAAGCCTGGCATCACTCCCCTCAATCTGCGGCCCCGCCGTGACGCTCTGCTGTACGTCCCCACCTCGGCGCCCGATCCTGCTCCGCTCGTGCTCTATCTCCACGGCGCCACCGGCGACGAACAGCAGGGCATCCGCCGGCTCAGGGCTCTCGCCGACGAGTTCGGTTGCCTGGTCCTCTCCCCAGCCTCTGAGGAGGGCACATGGGACGCGATCCGCTCCGGCTACGGCCCAGATGTGCGATTTATCGATCGAGCCTTGACCAAAGTCTTCGCCCAGCGTCGTGTGGACCCGCGCAAGATCGCCGTCTGCGGCTTTTCGGATGGGGCCTCGTACGCGCTGGGACTCGGCATATCGAATGGCGACCTGTTCCGCGCGGTGATCGCATTTTCGCCCGGTTCCGTCCCCCCCGGCATCGAAGAACGCGGCACTCCGCGCATCTATATTTCCCATGGCACCAAGGACCAGATCCTGCCCATCGAGAGTTCGAGCCGGCGCTTGGTGCCCCTCCTTAAACAGGCCGGCTACGAAGTGAATTACCAAGAGTTCGATGGCCCCCACACCGTGCCTCCCGAGATCGCGCGCGGCGCCATCGAATGGTTTCTGAAGTAAGGCGCGCTACCTCCAATATCCGGTCGCCAGTCCGTACCCTACGGCCACGATCCCGCCCGCTACCGGAAACACCGCTACGGCCGACGCCAGCCGCACACCTGGGTGCATCGGCCGCGGCAGGAAGCTGACCGCCGCTTGTGCCGCGACGATCAACGCCCACGGGATGACGGACGCCGCCATGCCGTGAGCGCACCAGGGGCAGTGGTGCGTGCCGGCGGTGTGAATGTTGCAGTGGGCGATGGCGCCGCGCCAAAGGGACACGCATCCGCAGCGGAACACGGCCGCGCAAAAATCGATGAAGAACAGGCTGGTTACTGCCGCGGCTGCGGCGAAAATCACGGTATTGCGCCGCCGGCGGGCGATCACGGAGCCGCCGGTCCGAAGCAGTAGAGCCGGCCGTCGAGCGAGCCGATCACGACGCGGCCCGCGGCGATCGCGGGCGAGGCCGAGAGCGGTGCGCCGGCCTCGAAATCCCAGAGCTTGCGGCCGCTGGCCAGATCCAACACGTAGAAATGGCCGTCGTTCGAGCCGATGTAGACACGGCCGCCGGCGATGGCGGGCGACGAGTCCACGCGCGCTCTGGTAGGGAAAGTCCAAAGCGGCTTGCCGGTCTTCGCGTTCAGACAGTAGACCAGCTTGTCGCGGCCGCCCAGCACGATCCGGTCGTCCACCGCGGCCGCCGAAGAGTAGAACGGGAACGCACGCTTGGGATTGGTGTAGTGCCACACGATCTTTTTCTGGACGAGGTCGGCGGCCATTACGTCGTTGCTGAACGTGCCGTAATAGGCGCGCCGGGCGACGACGGCAGGCGACGCGCCGGTGTACCCGCCGGCGGGGAATTGCAGCACTTCCCTGCCGTCGGCCAGACGCACGCCGCGAAAAACCTCGTCGCATCCTCCCAGGTAGACGACGCCGTTTTCGATCGACGGCGTGGCATGCACGTAGCTCGACGTCGTGTACTTCCAGAGCAGCTTGCCATCGCGCGTGGACACGCAGTACAGGTTGCCGTCATACGAGCCGATCACCACGCGGTCGCCGGCCACGACGGGAGACGACTTGATCTCATCGTCCGCCTTGAAAGTCCAGAGTCCCTTGCCGTCCGATGCGCGCACCGCATGAAGCAGGCCGGATAAGTCGCCAATGTAGACCACGCCCTCGTGCACGGCGGGAGACGACTCGCCGATTCCTTCCTGCGCCCGGTACTTCCATCGCAGCTTGCCGGTTTCGAGATCGATGGCCAGCAGATCGCCGGATTGCGTTCCCACGTAGACCGAGCCCCCCACAATCGCCGGCGACGATTCGAAGCCATCGCCGCCTTCGTAAGTCCACACCAGCTTGAGGCTGGCGGCGACCGCGCCGACCGCTACGCCGGTCAATTGCGGATTGCCGCGAAACTGCGGCCAGTCGTCGGCCGCGATGAGGAGCGCGGGAATCAGGACGGGTAGGAGTAATCGCATGGCAGCACCACGCCGTGTTGAAACCTGTCGGCAGGCTGAAGCCTGCCCCACCTCACTTCCCGGATACGGCCCAGAGCTGGTTTCGGTTCATCAGGAATAAAGTGCCGTGGGCGGGCACCGGCGTGGCGTACACCGAACTGCCCATGTTGATCGCGCCGATCAGCTTTTTTTCCTTGGCAGCCTCCAGCACCACGATGTCGCCGTCTTCGTCGCCCAGGTACACCTTGCCGTCGATCACCATGGGCGAGCCCCAGACGGCAGCCAGCATGTCGTGCGTCCAATACGGCTTGCCGGTGTTGACGTCCAGACAATGCAGGAAGCCGCTGAAGTCCGAGTAGAACAGCAGTCCGTTGTAAATGGCGCCGGTCGAGATCGAACGGCGAATCTTATCGTAGTGCCAGAGACGGCCGCTCTGGGTAATGTCGCCGCGCTTGGTGGCGTCGATCGCGTACAGATGGCCCACGCCCTCGCCATGCTCCGGGTCCTGCCCGTTCGCGAGGAACACCTTGTTCTGCCAGATGACGGGCGTGGCAATGACTTCGTTGCGCGTCTTCGGCCAGACCGCTTCCTTGGGATTCATGTCGAATTCCCAGAGCTTCTTGCCGGTGAGCGCTTCGTATCCCCGCGCCCAGCCGTCGCCCTCGCCGATCACCACCTGCACCACATCGCCGATCTGCCCGACGGCGGCCGAGGACCACTGGCCGTGCAGAATCTTCTCGCCGACGTTGTTCACCTCCCACGCCAGCTTACCGGTCTTCTTGTTGACCGCGATCATCGAGGGCGCGCGCGGCGACGGGATGTGCACGTGGCTCTCATCCTGTCCGTTGGACGTGCTCACGAAAATCAGATCGCCATAGGACACCGGCGATGAGTTGGACATATTGTGCGGCGAGGAGCCGACCTCCTCGATCATGTCGAACTTCCAGATCACTTTGGCTCCGCCGTTGCCGTCGCCCTTGGTGTCCAGGCAAACCAGCTCGCAGCGGTTGGTGACGTAGTACAGGCGATCGCCCTCCACCAGCGGCGAGGAGCAGACGCCCTGAAAGGGCCAATCCAGCGCGCGCCCCGCGGCCAGCTTTTCGTTCGTGTGTTGCCACAGGAATTTGCCGTCGGATTCGCGGAAGCACATCAGAACGCCGCGATCGCCGGGCTCCTTGGGGTTGCGCGCGAGCTCATTATTGGTGCCGGCATAGACCTGGCCTCCCGCCACCACGGGGTTGCCGTAGCTTTGCGAACCCAACTCGGCCATCCACTTCACGTTCTTCCTGGTCTTGATGTCCCAGGAAACGGGAATGCCGGTCATGGGCGAAACCATGTTCCGGTCCGGCGTCCCGCCCCACATAGGCCAGTCGCCGGTTCCGGGGTCGGAGGCGGATAGCAGCCAGAGGGAACCAATCAGTAAGACGGGCAGTAAGTACTTCATTGGTTTGGTGTCACTTTCAGGTTATCGAAATATACGCCAAACTGCGCATCGGCGAAGATGCCGGGACTGCCCTGCAGGTTGGGAATGGGATCGGTTCGGTCGATCAACCAATCGGCTGGTTCGGGGTCGGCCGCGGGCCACGCCTTGCCGCGAACGCGCGTCTTACCGCCGGCGGTGTTTTCGACGCGCAGCTTGAGGCGGTACCAGGTGTCGGGCTTCCAGGCAAACGGCGCCGATGCCGTGCGCGCCACTTCCGGCTGCCACGAGTTCATCTCCAGCCGCTGATTGTTGCCGAAGGCGAACAGGGTGTAGCGCTGCGCGATGATGCCGGCATCGCCCATCTGGCGCCGCTTCTCGTTGATGCGGATATCGGCCTCGACGGTGTAGTTGGACCAGTCGGCCGGACCCATGAACACCCGCATGCGCTTGAAGAGCGTGTCGGTGGGAACTTTTTCGAGCACCTTCTGGCCCTCCATTTCGACGACCTGGAACTTGCCCACTGTGGTGGCGCTGATCCAGTGCGGCGGCACGCTGCCCACCGGATAGGAGTCGAAGGTCTCGTTCCAGGGTAGCGCCGGGATCACGCGCGCACGCGCTTCGCCGGTGATGCCTCCCACCGTGGCTTTGATGAGGCCGGCCTGGCCGGGCGAGTTCGGCGGCACAGTGAACTTGCCATCCTGAACGGTTCCGCTCAACTTATCGAGCGACCACTGGGCGGCCTTCTCTTCGCGCAGGAACCGGCCGGCGGCATCGAACAGGCGCGCGTGCAACTGCACCGTCTCGCCAGGCTTCAGCACCATCTCCGTCGGCGACACCTGCACGAAGGTGGCGGGTCCCTGGCCCGGCTCCATCGTCTGGA
>JADGNR010000394.1 GCA_017883415.1 Bryobacteraceae bacterium
CGCCTGCGGGACGGCCCCAAATATACCTTCCTCGAAATCACCATCGTGGAAGGACGAAACCGGCAGGTGCGAAGAATGATCGAAGCGGTGGGCAGCAAGGTGTCCAAGCTGGTCCGCACGGCCATCGGGCCGGTGCGCATCGGAGACCTGCCCATCGGGAAATGGCGCCACGTGACGGCGCTGGAGATCGCGGCGCTGCGCGGCGCCGGCCCTGCTCCTACTTCGAGTACCAGCGCACCCCGGCGAAAGCGGAACCCATGATGTTGTGTGTGTAGAAGTCCTGCGACGTCGACGTTTTGAAGTGAAATGCCTTGCCCCCAACGCGCAGCTCGAAGTGGCTGAATCGAATGTTGGCGGAGGCATCGACATCCCAGATGGTGGTATGGCGGGGGATGGTGAACCCGCTGGCGTTGGCCTCCAGGCGGAAATACTTGGAGGCGTACTGCGCCACTCCCAGACCGAACGCGGGCGAAATGAACCATTTCGATTGCAGCGCCGCGAAGCTGACTGGATTGCCGTTGGCGTCGGTCAGCAGGTTGCCGGAACTGTCCGTGGTGGGCAGCAATGGCGCGTCGAAGCCCGCCCGGAAACTCACGTACTGGATTTGCCACAGCGTCTTCAACCGGAACCGGCGGCTTTCCACCGGGTAGGGCCAGGTTAGATATTCGAATGAGATTTTCGCGTTTTGCACCCGGTAATTGGTGGCCACCAGGGTGCCGGCGACGTAGGTCTGGTCCAGGGCGGTAGTGTCCCTGGTGGTGGTGAAATCTCCCGCCGCCCGCGAATCGAAGTAGGCAATCCGAAGCGTGTTGTGGGCACCCGCCGCGATGCCGATTTCTCCACCCCGCGCAATCTTCGGCTTGCCCTGAAACTGCAGTTTCGAGGAGTTGGTGAACAGCGACGCCCGGCCCTTGTCGAAGCTGGGCAGTTCGGTCGGGAACCACCCGCTTACACCCACAAACCATCCCATTTCGCCGGGCATGCGGACATCCGGCAATTTGGGAGGGGGCGGAGGCGGCTGCTTGATCAGCACCGACCGTCCCGGCGGGGCCTGGGTATCGGCCGGCGCGGGAGTTTGCGCCGGGGGAGTCGGCGCGGGCGGAGTTTGCGGCGGAGTCTGCGTCGTCGGAGTCTGCTGCGGCGGGGCCGCTTGCGGATCCGGCGCTGCTTCGGCGGCTGCCGGAGGCCGCTCCTCGGCGGGCCGCCGTTCCTGCGCCCGCATCGCGACGGCCGACGCGGAAATCAGCAGGCACGTACAGATAAAACCGGTCGAAAATCTCTTCACTGACACCTCATAGAGTTCCATTTGGGCGGCGAATTCGGCCGCGGCTAGACCCCGATTGCACCCGTCAGTCCAAAACGCCTCGCGCTGAACGCTTCCTTCTATTCTGCCTCAACAGCGTGCGTTCGCGCACCGGCATTCTTCGATTCGCTATGTCGCCGCCGCGGCACAGGTGTAGAATCGACAGCCCATGTCCCCAAGGTGCGAGCCGGACCCGGAGGTGCCCCCGAGGGCGCCCGCCCCACCTGGCGCAGCCCGGATCGCGTCGGTTACTCCCGGCGGCGGCTCGAATCGCGCACCACCAGCCGGGGCGGGATGAAGATCCGTTTCGGTGAGGGCGGCGTCTTCGATTGCATGCATGCGGAGAGCAGTTCGGCGGCCGTCTCGCCAATCGCGGTGCTGCTCTGGTCCACGGTCGAAAGCGGCACCCGCAGCAGATCCGAATAGTGCACGTTCCCCGCGCCCACAATGGCGATATCCTCGGGGACCCGCAGGCCCGCTTCGAGGATCGCCTTGATGGCGCCGGCGGCCACCGGATCGTTATAGCAGAAGACGCCGTCCGGCCGCGGGTTCGTCTGGAGAAGCTGCTGCATCGCCTCGTAGCCGGTATTGTCCCCGTACTGGCCGCTGGCGATGTATTCCGGCTTGACTTCCATGCCCTGCCGCGCCAGCGCCCGCCGGTATCCGCGCAGGCGTCCCACGCCGGTGGCCACCGCCGGCCCGCGGATATGCGCGATGCGGCGGCAGCCCTGCTGGATCAGATGGCTGGTGGCGAGCGCGCCCAGATCGTCATCCTTCACTCCGACGTAATGCGCTTCCGCCCCGGCCAGCATGCGGTCGATCAGCACGTAAGGGATCTTGTTGCGCTCGAGTGCCTGGAACATCTCGAGGCGGCCGCTGCGTTGCGCCGAGGCGATGATCAGGCCATCCACCTTGCGATTGACCAGCACCTCCACTTGCCGCTGTTCCACTTCGCCATCCTCTCCGGTATCGGAGATCACCACCTGGTAGCCCAGGGGCTGAAGCTTGCGGGCCACCCCCTTGGCCACCTCCGCGAAGAACGAGTGCATCAGGTCGGGCAGCACCAGCCCCACCAGGTAGGTCCGGCGCGTGACCATGCTGCGCGCGATCCAGTCCGGCTGGTAATTCAGCTCCCGCATCCGCTTGAGCACGCGGTCCCGCGTAGGCTGGCTGATGTCGCTGTGGTTGCGCAGGGCCTTGGAAACCGTCATCAGGGAAACGCCGAGGTCCTCGGCGATGTCTTTCATGCGAACGGCCAACTCGGTCGCCTCCTTCTCACAAAACCCGATTATAGCGCCTTAGTTACCGTTCAAGTTACAATTGGGCCGGGATCGGAGTCTCAGTTGAATCTACTCATACCTAACCTGGGATCGACTTCGCTCAAGTACCAGATCCTGGAAATGCCCTCGGAGACGGTTCTGGCGAAAGGCCGCCTGGAGCGCGTGGGCGACTACCGCGAAGCCATCCGCCAGATCGACGCGGGTGGGATCGCCATCGATGCCGTCGCGCTCAAGGCGGTGCACGGCGGCCCGCGGTATCGCGGAACCTTCGTCGTGGATGGCCCCGTGGTCGAGGCGCTGCGCCAGTTTCTGCCCGCGGCGCCGGTACACAACGCCATCTACCTGGCGGCCATCGAAGCCTTCCGCGAGGCCATGCCCGGCGTCCCGCTGGTGGCCGCTTTCGAACCCGAGTTCCACGCCACCATGCCGGAGCACGCGCGGCTCTACGGAGTGCCCGGCCGGTGGCGGGAAGAGGGCGTGGTGAAATACGGATTTCACGGCGCTTCGCACCAGTTCATCGGTGAGCGGGCCGCGCAGATGCTCGGCCGGCAGGCGAAGCTGGTGAGCTGCCACCTGGGGGGCAGCTCGTCGATGTGCGCCATCGACCGCGGCCGGTCGGTGGATACCACCATGGGCTTCTCGCCACAGTCGGGGCTGGAGAGCGCCACACGGCACGGCGATCTGGATGTCTTCGCCGTGCTCTATATGATGGAGCGCCACCAATGGAGCGCGGCGGAGGTGGGGCGGCAGCTCGCCGAAGGTGGGGGACTGGCTGGCCTGTCCGAGGTCCCGGGCGGGGACTTGCGCGACGTGGAAGCCGCCGCCCGGCAAGGCAGCCGCAAGGCGGAGATGGCGCTCCAGGTGTTTGCCTACCAGGTGAAGAAGACCATCGGAGCGTTCGCCGCGGCCATGGGGGGATTGGAGGCCGTCGCCTTCACCGGCGGGATTGGCGAAAACTCCGCTCGCCTGCGCTGGAGCTGTTGCGCGGGGTTGGAGTTCCTGGGCATCCGGATAGACCCGTCGAAGAACGACACCGCGGGCGGCGACCGGATTGTCTCCGCGGACGATTCGCCGGTGGCGGTGCTGGCGCTGGCCGTCAACGAGGAATTGATCGTGGCGCGGCGGGCGTACCGGCGCCTGCGGCAGCCGTAAGCCTGACAGCCCGACGTCCTCAGGAGGGCGAGCACCGCAGGTCTGCACTTTTCCCGGCCCATGGCGGCCAGCGGGTCAAAGGAGTGACGAGGCGCACCGGGCTACTTGAAGATGCTCTTGGGGATCATGGCGTGCACGCCCTTGGTTCCATCCACCGCTTGCGTGATATCGAAATCCACTCCGACGCTGCACAGCGCGTACGCCTCCTCGCGGGACAGGTGTTTTTCGGCGACCAGAAAATCGATCGCCTCGCGCACCGCCAGGATGAGCGCCTGCGTCAGGTCGGGATCGAGGCCCATGGCAATCCAGTGAGTGGGTGTTTCGCCGCGCGGCCATTTCAGGCGCATGTCCTTGCGTACGACAAACTGGAAGGTGCCTACGAGGGAAGTCTCCATGGCGGTGATATCCACCTCGCCGTTGCCCTGTCCGGCATGGCCGTCGCCCACTTCGAACAGCGCGCCGGCCACGTGGACCGGTATGAACAGCGTGGTGCCGGCCACCAGTTCCTTGTTGTCCAGGTTGCCGGCGTGGTCTCCCGGCGGCGCGCTGTTGAGGCGCCCTTTGGATTCGTCCGGCGCCACCCCCATGCTGCCGAAGAAGGGCCGCAGCGGGATTTCGATATGGTCCGCGAACCGCGCCACATTGCGCGCGGCGTCGAGCGGAATGATCCTGGTGCGCCCCTGCGCGAAATCCTCGCGCGGCAGAACTCCCCGGGTGGGGCTGAAGCTGTTGGCGGCATAGGGTGTCGAAAGCCGGATCTTCTGGATACGGACCTCCAGCACATCGCCCGGCTCCGCGCCTTCGACAAAGATCGGCCCGGTAAGGATGTGGCCCCCCGGACCTTTGTCTTTCACCTCGTCGTAGATCGCTTTGAGTTCCGGCTGGATGTCCTCCGGCTTCACTCCGGCGTTGGCCAGCGACGTGGGGCTGCTCGTGGTCATGGTCTGAATCTCGACCGTATCGCCGGACTTGATCTTCAGCACCGGCTTGGCGGCCGACCAGTAATACCCCCAGGCCACCGTGGCCGGCGTGGCTTTGAGCTGATAATCGGCCGCGCGAGCGGCCAACGATGCCGCTAGAAGAACAAAGAGAGGTTTCATAGTATCCCGCGATTCTACCGCAGAAGGTTGTCAGGCTTGCGGATTTCTAGACCGTGCGTCCTCGGCTGGCCCGGCGTGCGAACCGTCCCGGCATCTCGCCGGCACCGCCGCGGGCGGGTAGCGCTTAGTCGATGCGCAGGGCCGCGGACGGGTCGATGCGCATGGCGCGCCGGCCCAACGGCATGGTGCCCACCGGTGAGCGCTTCTCGTACAGACAATCTATATGAAAAAGACGCGGGGGACAAGCATTCCGTTGCCGGCCATGCCGGCCCTTTCGTTTGCCGGCCATTTCTCCGGGGGCAGGCGTGGCACACTGGCAGTACGGATCCCATGTCGACTCGCTTTCGTACGATCAAGTTGCGCGGCAGCCAGATGGCGCTGGCGGCGTGCTTCAGCTTTCTGCTGATGGGGCAGGCTTTCATTCCGCGCCTTGGCATCGAAGCGGACGAAGCCCTCTTCGCCGTGCCCCTTTTGCCCCCGCGCGGCGGAATACCGGTGCGGGTATGGCACGCTCACTTTCCCCTGATGTTAATGAGCTACCTGGGGACGGTGAAGACCTGGGTCTATGCGCCGCCTTTGCGGGTTTTCGGCAGCAGCGTCTGGGCGGTGCGCGAACCGGCTTTGCTGGCCGGCGCGGCGAGCGTGTGGCTGTTCTATCTGCTGCTGCTGTCGCTG
>JADGNR010000395.1 GCA_017883415.1 Bryobacteraceae bacterium
GGGCGCGAAGGTGCTGGGACGCCACATCGATATATTCATTCCTAGCTGGGCCGAGGCCAGGCAGTTCGGCAAAAAGCTGGTGAGAGTCATCGTGCTGCACTGGGGCGGTAGACAGCTTTCTTAGTAACCTCCAGCACATTGGTAGGAGGAGTGCTCTACAAAAGGCGCTATGGCGCGCCACGGGGCTCTCCGTCATGGGGCTCCACGAGGTGCACGACATGAAGAAGTTACTCGCCTTGTTCGTTCTTCTGGCGGCGGTATGTTCGCCACTGAGCGCGGCGGCGAGACGGCCGGCGGCGCATCGAGCTTTCCAGGCGACAGCCACTTCGCAGCATGGCATCACCAAGTCGGGGACTCGCGCCCGGGTGGGCAGCGTGGCGGCGGACGCTCGCGTTCTGTCCATGGGCACGCGCATCCGCGTTACCGGCGCGGGGCCGTACTCGGGAGTTTATCTGGTCACCGACACGGGCCCGAAGGTGCAGGGGCGCCACATCGACATATTCATGCCCACCGAGGCGGAGGCCACGCAGTTCGGAAAAAAACTGGTGCGGGTCACCGTGCTGAGACGGGGCGCCGGCGCACGGCCTTGAAGACCATGTGCGAAGGCGCCACCTGGTGCCGCTCGCACCAGTCCAGATACAGGCGCGCATAACTGCACGTGATGAAATCTCGCTCGCCGTAGCCCAGTTGGCGCGCGGTGCGGTCAATCCAGCGCGCGGTTCCTTCCAGCTCAAGGTAAACGCCCACCGGCGTCTCGTCGAGCATGGCGGTGCCTGAAGCGCCGGCGCGCCGGAATTCGGTGCGGTATTTTTCGTAGCGGAAGACGGGGCGGAAGCCCAGGCGCTCCAGGATCTCGCTCATGGCGCCCGCGCGCGCGATCTCCAGCTCCAACTCCGCCCTGCTCTTGTGCCGGGAAGCGACCGGCGGCCCCTTGTAAGTTACCGTGGCGATGCGGCCGGCCTCGCGGATGCGCAGCAGGCTCATGGCCGCGCGCAGCGTCTGGCCGGGCGTATC
Organism: Bryobacteraceae bacterium; assembly: GCA_017883415.1. Lineage (GTDB taxonomy): Bacteria > Acidobacteriota > Terriglobia > Bryobacterales > Bryobacteraceae > JADGNR01. The sequence continues at coordinate 1,015 of JADGNR010000395.1, forward strand.
GAAGATCGTGTTCTTCTCGAAAACTCTCGGCCGGGACACCCGGAAACCGGCGGCGCCCAGGATGCGGCGCGCGGTCAACGCATCCGGGAGGGCCAGCTTGATTTCCGTTTCGTGGGTGCCGTGAGCCATAGCCGCGGCTACTGGGCGCGATCGCCCTGGTGGTGATCGCGGAAATCCTGGTCGATGGCTTTGCGCCCGCGGAATCCCTCCTCCACCCCGTGCCAGAAGGCGATGGCCGGCTCGCCCAGCTTCCAGCAGAGGTAGACTTCCGCGCCGCGGAACAGCGTGGGGAAATCGACCAGTCCGGTATCGAGGTCCTTCACCACGCAGCCCAGCTCCTGGATCTGTTCGATGGCGTCGCGCAGCCGCGAGGCGGAGTTGTCGCGGCGCGATTTGCCGTCCAGCGCCTGGTCGCGGTCCACCACCATGCCGCCCATCATCATGATGCGCTCGTGCAGCGAGTGAATGGCCTGCTCGGCCGCCTGGTATTCGGTCTTCAGCGCCACCGCCTCGCGCAGGAGGCGGTCCACATCGGGGATCAGGGACTGTGCTTCGGCGAGGGTAAAGCGTCGGGGCATGGTTTACGTCGCGTAGTGCGAGCTCACGTAATCGTTCAGGATAGCGATAAACTCGGGCACGATGCGGTCGCCCTTGAGGGTGGTCAGGAGCCGGCCGTCCACGTACACCGGCGCCTTGGGCTCCTCGAAGGTGCCGGGCAGAGAGATGCCGATGTTGGAGTGTTTGGATTCGCCGGGGCCGTTCACCACGCAGCCCATCACCGCCACCTTCATGGTCTCGACGCCGGGATGGCCGCTTTTCCACCGCGGCATCTGCTCGCGGAGATAGGTCTGGATCTGGTCGGCCATCTCCTGGAAAAAGGTGCTGGTGGTGCGGCCGCAGCCGGGGCAGGCGGTCACCTGCGGCGTGAAACTGCGGATGCCGAGCGACTGCAAAATCTGCTGCGAGACCAGCACTTCCTCGGTGCGGTCCCCGTTGGGCGCGGGCGTCAGCGAAGTGCGAATGGTGTCGCCGATGCCTTCCTGCAGCAGCGGCGCCAGCGCGGCCGTCGAAGCCACGATCCCCTTGCTGCCCAGGCCGGCTTCGGTCAGTCCCAGGTGCAGCGCGTAATCGCAGGCGGAGGCCAGCGCGCGGTAGACGTCGATCAGGTCCTGCACACCGCTCACCTTGGCGCTGAGGATGATCCGGTCGCTCCCGAGGCCATGGCGCTCGGCGGCATGGGCCGATTCGACGGCGCTCGCCACCATGGCATCGAGCGTCACCTCGCGCGCCTCTTTGGGCTCGGGGAGCTGCGCATTTTCGTCCATCATGCGCGTGAGCAGCGCGGCATCGAGCGAGCCCCAGTTGACGCCGATGCGCACCGGCTTATCGTTCTCCAGGGCCACCTCGATCATGGTGCGGAAATTGCCGCCGGTCTTGTTGCCGATATCGGAATTGCCGGGATTGATGCGGTACTTGGCCAGCGCGCGGGCACATGCAGGGTACTTTCTCAGAAGAATGTGGCCGTTATAGTGAAAGTCGCCGATCAGCGGCACGCGCACGCCGAAATGGTCCAGTGTCTCGGCGATTTTGGGCACGGCCGCGGCGGCCTGCTCGGTGTTCACCGTGACCCGCACCAGCTCCGAGCCGGCGCGCGCCAGCGCCATCACCTGGTTCACCGTGGCGGGCACGTCGGCGGTATCGGTGTTGGTCATCGACTGCACGACAATGGGATGATTGCCGCCGACCTTGACACCTCCCACGTCCACCACAACCGCCTGACGGCGGGGCTTGACAGCCATTCGCTCTCTCCTCCTGGGGAAACCTAATCTTACCAGTGTGGGGCGGCCAATCCTGGCCGCAGCCGCCTTTCAGGCGGCTTTTTCTTGAGAACTCCGGCACCCTCTAACCACCCCATAAATATGAAGCACGACAACCGTCGCCTGCCGCACTGGGACGTGGTAGGAGAACCGCTATTTGTCACATTCCGCTTGCACGGTACTCTCCCCGCCAACCGGGTGTTCGCTCCGCAAGTCCTGACCACGGCTGGCAAGGTATTCGTGGCGATGGATCGAATCCTGGACAGCGCGGCAAGCGGCCCATCGTACCTTCGGATACCGGAGATTGCCGAACTGGTAGTATCGGCTCTGCGGGGCCGGGGAAGATCGCTTCGAGCGGTATCAGGTCCATTCGTATGTGGTCATGCCGAATCACGTGCATGCGCTGGTGACGCCTCGCGTCTTTGCCACACAATGGCTGGGGCCTCTGAAAGGGTTCACCGCGCATGAAGCCAACCGGTTTATGGGACAGGGTGGAAAACCGTTTTGGCAGGAAGAGAGCTACGACCATCTGGTGAGATCCGAAATTGAGTTTGATCGCATTCGGAATTACATTGAGCAGAACCCGGTAAAAGCGGGGTTGGTGGTGGCGTCAGAAGAGTTTCGGTGGTCGAGCGCGTACGGAAGAAGCCGCCTGAAAGGCGGCTGCGGCCAGGATTGGCCGCCCCACTTCAGTGTGTAGTAGAATCCTCGCCATGCTGGTGCGCGGCGTCATTTTTCTGCTGGCGGCGACTGCGCTGGGCGCCGCCAGCCGGACGGCGGTTCCCGCGGTCGAATCGAAGCCTCACCCCTGCCGCGTGCCCGGTGCGCCTGAACCGGTTCTGTGCGCCAGCTACCCGGTTTGGGAGGATCGCGAGCGCGCGTCCGGACGGAGAATCGGGCTGCATATCGTCATTCTGCCGGCGCTCGGCGCCAAACGCGCGCCCGACCCCGTGTTCATCCTCGCGGGCGGTCCCGGCGCGGCGGCGACGGAAATGGTTCCGGGATTTTCGCGCAACCGCGAGTTACGGGGACGGCGCGATCTGGTATTTATCGATCAACGGGGAACCGGCGGATCGAATCCGCTCGATTGCGATTTCTACGGCGATCCGCCGGATCTGCGCGCCGTGGCCGGCGTATCGTTTCCCCTCGACGCCATTCGCCGCTGCCGCGAACGCCTGGCACAAATCGCCGATCTAGGGCTCTACACCACCGCCACGGGCATGGACGATCTCGATGAGGTGCGCCGGTGGCTCGGCTACGGCAAGATCGATCTATGGGGCGGATCTTACGGTTCGATGGCGGCGCAGGTCTACCTGCGGCGGCATGAGGCGAGCGTCCGCGCCGTGGTGCTGGCGGGCGTGGCGCCGGTGGATGAGCTGATTCCGTTGCATCATGCCCGGGCGGGCCAGCGGGCGATCGACCTGCTGTTCGACGCTTGCCGCGCCGACGCGCCCTGCCGTGCCGCGTATCCCGGCCTGCGCGAGGAATTCCAGGCGGTATTCGAGAGCGCGCGAGCCGGCGTGGAGGTGGAGGTGCGGGATGCCGGAGGCCGCCGGGTGCGCGTGCGGCCGGGGGTGTCCTCGCTGGCCGAAGGCATTCGCCACTATCTGTACGGCGGCGATGCGGGCTCGTTGCCGGCCCTGATCCACCGCGCGGCGGCCGGCGATCTGGCGCCGCTGGTGGAGACGGCCATCGCCGCGGAGTTGAATCTCACGCAAGGCCTTTCGCTGGGGATGCTGCTTTCGGTCACCTGCGCCGAGCAGCTTCCTTTCATCGACGACGCTACGCTCGCGCGCGAGACCGCCCACACCTTCCTGGGAGATCTGCGGGTGAAGGAACAGCGGGCCGCCTGCCGCGAATGGGTGCGCGGCGCAGTCGCGCCCGATGTGCACCGGCTGGTGCATTCGAACGTGCCCGTGCTGCTGATCTCCGGGAATCGCGACCCGGTGACGCCGCCCGAATTTGGCGAGCGGGTGGCGAAGCCGCTGCCCAACAGTCTCCACGTAGTGTTCCCGGACGGGAGCCATGGCAACTGGGGCGCTTGCGGCCGGCAGATCGAAGCGCGCTTCATCGAACGCGGCGCGGTCGAAGGGCTGGATGTTGCGTGCGCAGGGGCGCGGACGCCGCCGCGATTCCTGGTCGGGCCGGGGTAAGTTCGCGCCAGGCGGGCGGGGAGCGCATCGAGCAATGCGATACCATGGGCACGGAGCGGCGGCTCGACTCCACGACGGCCGACCATGAAGAAGATCATCCAGGTCCGCATTTTCAAAGGCGAAAAGCAGTACGTTGCCGAGTGTCTGGACCTTCCTGTTGTGACTCAGGGTAAGACGCTTGATGAGCTGACCGAAAACGTGAGAGAAGCGATCAGCCTTCACCTCAAGGGCGAGGACCTCGCCGCGCTTGATCTTGCGGAGGAGCCGTTGGTGCTCGTCTCTTTCGAACTAGAGCCGCTCGTCCATGCCGAAGCTTAAGAACCTCTCCGGGCAGGACGTCCTCAAAATCTTCGCGAAGTTCGGTTTCGAAAAAGTCGACCAGCAAGCCAGCCACGTCAAGATCCGGCGGCAGCTTTTGGCCGGCCGCGGAAGAACGCTGCCCGGTAACAAGCACGGCCGAGCCAGGGGGCTCGGCGCGGGTCAGGGGGCGGGTCCGGGGACCCGCCCCACGTCCT
>JADGNR010000012.1 GCA_017883415.1 Bryobacteraceae bacterium
ACATTCCGCAGTAGCTCAATGGTAGAGCATTCGGCTGTTAACCGAAGGGTTGTAGGTTCGAGTCCTACCTGAGGAGCCAAATCATTTATGATCAATAGTCTACACGGGATCAGAAGAAGGCATCCGATGCGAAAACGTCTATCCGGTGCGCCGAATTTCTGCTGTAAATGATTGATTCTGTGTTCGAGAGACCCTTCGGGTTCTCGAAAAACGCCGTCCTATCTAATCTATTCATTTTCAATAACTTGCAACACCTTCCTCTGGGCTGCGAGTTTTGTTTGCCTATTCCTTGCCTCTATCCTGAGCATTCCGACCGGCAACCTGCGCGCGTGACAGGGTCACCGCATTACGGCCCATAGGCGCTTGTTCCTTTGGGAATTAGGGCAAGTGCACAGGATGCGCAACTGTCCAACAGTCCTGGCACCCAATCTGCGACGGCGAATGCCCGATTTGGTTCTGGGCCGGAAATTCGGTATTGTTATTCTGGGCAATGGCTCCTCTCCGCGGGCGGTGGTGAAGTCGCCCGCTATATCGGCCGCCACGGTACGAAACGTGTGGTCAAGGCAGCGCTAATCTCCGCGGTCCCGCCACTGATGCTGAAGACGGCGGCCAATCCCGGCGGCCTGCCAATGAAGGTCTTCGACGAAATCCGCGCCGGCTCCGTTGCCGGCCGTTCGCAACTCTACAAGGACCTCGCCGCGGGCCGTTCTTCGGCTTCAACCGGCCGGGCGCGAAGATCTCACAGGGCATGATCGACTGGTTCTGGTCCCAGGGTATGCAGGCGGGCCATAAAGACACGCTTGACTGCAACCAGGCGTTCTCCGAGACGGACTTCACCGAGGACCTCAAGAAATGCGACGTGCCGACCCTCATCATACACGGCGACGACGACCAGATCGTGCCGATCGGCGCCGCTGCTCTTGCCTCGTCGAAACTCGTCAAGAACGCAACTCTGAAGGTTTGCAGGCGCACCACATGGCCTGAACGAGACTCACAAGGACCAATGCCAACCTGGTGGCATTCCTCAAGGCCTGACGTCGCGTGACTCAGGCTGAAGAGTAGCATGGAGGGTAGGTTTGTGATCACGATTCAGCGGCTGACCAGATCGAGCGCACCGGCAGCAACGATTCTGATTCGGATTCTTGTCGGCGCAGTGTTTTTCTCAGAGGGGATTCAAGAAGTTTCTTTTCTCGGATGCGCTGGGTGTGGGCCGCGCCCCAGATTTATCGCAGGCGTGGAGTTTCTTCCCGCGAAGCGGCACCTTGGCTGCCCCGCGACCTAAGCGTGGCCTGCATCCTCCCCCCCGTTCCGAACGACAGTTGGCATTTGTCAAAGCTGCCCTGGTCCATAATCTCAGCGGCCCGGTCCACCTTGCCCCACCCGAAGTGACTGCAACCAGCACACACCCGCGGCGCACCGCCACGCTTGTCCTTCGTGCATTTCACCAGTCTCGGCAGCGACTCGCCATCGCTACCCGCGCCAACGGGAGTACCCCCAGCCGCCACCTCCGAGTAGAAACAACACTAAAAGAACGATCACTAGAGTCGACATATTTCACCTCTGCTTCATTAAGAGCAGATTGGTGGCCATAAGTGAATAATGTGAACAAAACCCAGGAATGGACGCAACGCGGGTGCAAGTCCTGCCACAATTAGGCAAGAAGTGCTACGGCGATTCACAATGAAGCGCCAACGCAATCCTGGTGGGCGTTCGGTGGCGGCCGTGAGACTCCATCTTCGTTTTGGCATAATCGTTGGGGAAGGGCCTTCGCCCATGGACCCAAGGCAGGCCCTCACTGGAAGGCGACATCTCTCAAGCCCTGGTGTCCGTCGACGATGGCGAAGAGAACGCTTCGGTTCCGTTTGAGGAACTTGGCCGATTTCGTGCTCTCGCAAATGCGAGGACTTAAGATTATGATTCCGAATGGCAGATTACTTGAGACCAAAGCCGATCTCGAAGAGCCGCTGGAGAACCAGCCGCTCGAATGGGCGGAGGAAGATCGCGAGATGGAGGACCGCAAGCCTGACTTGGGCGAGATCGAAGAGGATACATCCGAGGTGTAAAGTCCCGGTCTGGCTTTTGCTCACCGTCCGGTGGCAATGAGAAAAAGCCTGCCGCCAAGCAAGGAGATGACTGATGAAAGCCTCCCATTCGGACGCGCTGGTACTCTTCGGAGTGACTGGCGATCTCGCCCACAAGATGATCTTTCCGGCGCTTTATGCGATGGTGAAGCGCGGCACCCTGAAGGTCCCGGTAGTCGGCGTCGCCCTCCCGAAGTGGAGCCTGGCCCGTCTGCACAAGCGCGTGACGGAAAGCATAGAACGATCGGGCGGGGTCGACAACCAGCTCGCCCTCCACCATCTTCTGTCCCTGCTCAAGTACGTGAGCGGGGATTATGACGATCCGAAAACATTCACGGCGATAAAGAGCGCGCTGGGTAGCGCTCAGCGCCCGGCGCACTACCTCGCTATCCCGCCCTCGCTCTTCGAGATGGTGATCAAAGGACTCGGTGCTGCGAACCTGGCCGCGCATGCGCGCGTCATTGTCGAAAAGCCGTTTGGACGCGACCTGGCATCCGCGCGCGAGCTCAATGGCGTCGCGCGGGCGGTGTTCCCGGAAGACTCGATCTTCCGCATCGACCATTTCCTCGGGAAGGAGGCGATCATGAATATCCTCTATTTCCGCTTCGCCAATTCGTTCCTGGAGCCGATCTGGAACCGCAACTACGTAGCCAGCGTCCAGGTAACCCTATCCGAGGATTTCGGCGTCGGGAGCCGCGGGTCGTTTTACGAAACCGCCGGCTGTCTGCGCGACGTGGTCGAGAACCACCTCTTCCAGGTCGTCGCGCTGCTCGCCATGGAGCCGCCGTCCGATAGGGACTTTGGAGCCGTACAAACCGAAAAAGCGAAGGTCTTTCGAGCCATGCGCCCTCTGAATCGCGACGACCTGGTGCGCGGCCAGTATGCCGGCTACCGGAAGGAGCAAGGCGTGGCGAAGAACTCCGACGTCGAAACCTTCTGCGCCATGCGGCTCTTTATTGACTCGTGGCGCTGGGAGGGTGTGCCGTGGTACCTGCGCTCCGGCAAGTACCTCGCCGAAACCGCGACCGAGGTGCTGGTGGAGCTGAAGCCGCCGCCGCAGAGGCTTTTCGCCGACTCAGCGCCGCCCGCCGGCCCGGCCAACTACCTGCGCTTCCGAGTCTCCCCCAACTCAGCCATCGCCATCGCAGCTCGCGTCAAACTCGCCGGGAAGGAGTTCGTCGGGGAGCAGCGCGAACTCTACCTGTTTGAGGAACAGGCGGGAGAGGAAGCGCCCTACGAGCGACTCTTGGGTGACGCCCTGGCCGGCGATGGAGCACTTTTCACTCGTGAGGACGCGGTGGAGGCCGCCTGGGCGGTGGTCGACCCAGTCCTTAAGGGGCACCACAAGGCCCGCCCCTACAGGCGCCGAAGTTGGGGGCCGAAAGAGGCTGACGCGATTATCGCTGCGGACGGCGGTTGGCACAACCCCATATCCAAGGAGAAATCCGGATGATGTGCCTGCCCTGGCCGCGTCTTCCGTCAGGCTTGATCGCAGCCGGCCAACCCCGCCCGCGCCGGACAAGTGCTTTATGAATGCCATCCCCATCAATGTCAAACGCACTGACGCGGAACTGGCGCCCGATCCGACGCGGGTTCTCCTGCGGTCGTTTACCCCCGGCGATGTTCCGCGATTGGAGAGGATTGTCACTGGGATCATGTCGATGTCCGAAAGCGACATCGGTCCGTTGCTGGACGCAATTTCCGCAAAGTTCTCCGGACGCCACCAGCAGATCGGCCAGCTCTTCAAGGAACGATTCAGGCAATTGCGAGAAGTGGTTTCCCTCGATCAGGACCTTTCCGAGCAGCGACAATTACTAATCGGAGCGTATTTCGTCTCCGAGTTCTCTGTGGAATCCGCGGCACTGTTCAATCCGTCTATGGTTGCCGACCCCGATCAAGAAGGCTTGCCTCCGGGGGCGTTACGCTTTATTCTGAGCTTGCGCGCGACCGGGGATGGCAGCATTTCCTCCATCGTTTTCCGGACAGGCATCATCGATGCCAATCACCGGATTGAGGTCAGGGCTGGCAATTGCTGTATCGTGGAACCGCGTCGGATCCCCAACGCCCGTTATGAGAAGTCACTATTCGAACGGAAGATTCTGGAACTTGGATTGACCAACGAGCACACGCGCCGCGTGATGGAAAGGCTGGGGGACTCGTTCACGGAACAGGAACTTCAGTCCACGATTGAAACGGAATTGAAGGAGGGCTCAACGCCGGAGGGGGAAAAGGACCGCCAGGACACTGCGCAGAGAATGTCGATACTGGCCAAGTCCAACTGCTCGGTTCAGTTTTCAATCGAACAGGGCGTATCCGAACGGGTTATTTTCCCAGTGACTCTCTCGCAGCGGAACGGCATCGAAGACGCCCGGTTCGTACGTTTCCAGAAGGACGACGGAACCCACGTCTACTTTGCGACGTTTACGGCCTTCGACGGTCAACTCGGTATTCCGCAACTACTGGAGACATCCGACTTCCTTCTTTTTCGATTTGCCACTTTGAACGGTCCGGCGGTTCAAAACAAAGGGATGGCCCTTTTCCCGAAGAAGGTTAATGGATTGTATGCGATGCTGTCCCGGCAGGACTCGGAGAACATCTACCTCATGTTCTCCGACAATGTCCACTTCTGGTATGACCCGAGAATCCTTCTGAAGCCGGTGTTTCCGTGGGAAAGGGTTCAAATCGGCAACTGCGGGTCGCCGATTGAGACGAAGGCTGGCTGGCTGGTGCTGAGCCACGGCGTTGGCCCGGTGCGAGAATACTCGATCGGCGCGTTCCTGCTCGATCTTGACGATCCGTCCAAAGTGATCGGCCGCCTGCGTGAACCCCTGCTGAGACCAATCAAGAGCGAATGGGAGGGAAATGTGCCCAACGTTACCTATTCCTGCGGCGCGCTGCTCCACGACGGTGAGCTGTTCATCCCGTACGGAGTGTCCGATTACGCCACCCGTTTTGCCACGGTCCAGCTCGATGAAGTGCTGGCCGCTATGCAATAGGACACCGCGATCAACGCCATTATGAAAAGCAAAGAAGAAAGATCGTTCCTGGCCCGGCGGTCTGGCCGGCGAGAGGATCCGAGATGAATGTCGCAATGCAAACCGGCTCGCTTCGATCGAGTCTTAAATACGAACCCCAAGAGCTGGAGTTCGGGACCAGCGGACGGCGGGGCAAGGTTGTGGATCTCACGCAGTTGGAGGTCTATATCAACGCTCTTGCGGAACTGGAATACCTGCAGTCGCTCGACACGTCCGAAGGTGGAATCGTCCGCGGTCAGGAGTTTTTCTTTGCCCGGGACTTGCGTCCCAGCTCCGACAGTTTTGTGCCAGAACAGCAGGGCCGTGGAGAAATCGCTCAGGCGATCGTGGCTGCCATCCGGGACTCTGGAATGCGTGCCGTCAACCTTGGCTCGATACCGACTCCCGCGCTGACATGCTATGCGCTGGCGCGCGGCAAAGGCAGCGTCATGGTGACCGGCAGCCACATTCCATTCGACCGGAATGGATACAAGACCAACACCAGCAAGGGCGAGTTGCTCAAGCAGCAGGAAGCACCGATCCATGAGCAGGTGCGAAAGGTCCGCCAGAGTTTGTACGACCAGCCGCGGGATCAATCTCCGTTTGATGAGCACGGCTTCTTCAAGACCGGCCACCAGGATCTTCCCACAGAACAGCCTGAAGCCCGCGTTGACTGGATCGGGCGGTTCACCAGCTTCTTCAGGGGCGCATCTCTCGAAGGGAAGCGTCTCCTGGTCTATCAACACTCCGCGGTGGGGCGAGACCTGCTGGTGGAGGTCCTACAACGCATGGGGGCGGAGGTGATCGCGGCCGGACGCAGCGATACGTTCGTTCCCATCGACACCGAGAATATCGGCACGCCCCAGCTTGCTGCGATTCAGGCGCTGGCCGACGAAGCCACAGCCAAACATGGACCGCTCGATGCCATTGTGTCGACGGACGGCGACAGCGACCGGCCGCTGGTTGTCGGCGTTGATCCGGCGACTGCCAAAGCGCATTTCTTTGGCGGAGATCTGGTGGGCATGGTGGTCGCCGAGTACCTGAAGGCCGATGCCGTCGTGGTTCCCATCAGTTGCAACGACGCCGTAGACCGGGGAAATCTCTCATCTGTGGTCGAGGCCAAGACGCGCATTGGCTCGCCGTTTGTGATCGCCGGCATGGAGGAGGCCCGCCGCAAAGGGAAAAACTGCGTTTGTGGTTGGGAACCAAATGGCGGTTTCTTGACCGGCTCGGACATTGAGCGGAACGGCGCGGTCTTGAGCGCGCTGCTTACGAGGGATGCTATTTTACCAATCCTCGGAGTGCTTTTTGCCGCGGCCGACGGCGGGCTCAACCTGGTAGATCTCTTTGACCGGCTGCCCAAGCGCTTCAGCCGTGCCGCACTACTGGAGAATTTCCCCCGGTCGCTTGGTTTGAAGATCGTGGCGTTCTTCTCCGCTGGTGCTGCCGCTCAGAAGCTCCTTGCCAAGTTCTTCACGCCGGAGATGGGGTTCGGAACCATCGTCCATGTGGACAACACCGATGGAATTCGTGTCCTGTTCGATAACGGCGATGTGGCCCATGTGCGGCCGTCTGGGAACGCGGACGAACTGCGCATCTACACGGTAGCCGATACCCAGGTCCGCGCCGACGCGATCGCGGCGATGGGGGTCGCTGAGCCGAACGGCATCTTGCGTTGCATGCAGAAAGCGGTCGCCGTCGATGCATGAAATCGGCGTGCTGCCACTCGACGGCGTGGTCCAGCATTACGACTGGGGTGGCTACGACTTCATCCCCGGTCTGGTAGGTATCGCCAACAGTGACAGAAAGCCCTTCGCGGAGTTGTGGATGGGCGCCCATCCGAAGGCGCCGGCAACGGCCGATGTCGCGGGTGTTGCGATGCCCCTGGACCGCCTCATCGCGGAAGCACCCGACAGAATCCTTGGTCCGTCGGCCAGTGCCCGTTTCGGCGGACGTCTGCCTTATCTGTTTAAGGTCTTGGACGTTGCCAGCATGCTCTCCATTCAGGTGCACCCCACCAAAGAGCAGGCCGCCGACGGTTTTGCCCGGGAGAATGCAGCCGGAATCGACTTGGGCGCCGCCGAACGGAACTACAAGGATAAGAATCACAAACCGGAGATAGCCGTGGCCTTGACGGACTTCTGGATGCTGCACGGTTTCCGGCCATTGGACCAAATCGCCGAAGCGCTTCGCAAGGTTCCCGAGTTGCGCTCGATCATGCCCGACTTTTCCGTTCGGCTGGCGCGCGCCGGAGACGCTACTCAGGCCCGCCGGGACTTGCTCCGTGACCTCTACCGCGCGGTAATGACGATGCCACAGGAACGCGTGGACCTTCTACTGAATGCGCTGGTTGAGCGTCTCGCTACCGGAGCGCGGTCCGACAAGGACGGTCCGGATTACTGGGTCGTGCGGGCCGTAGAGACATTTCCCCCGGTTGGGGGGCATCGCGACCGCGGCATCTTCTCGATCTATCTGCTGAACCTGGTGCACCTGCGGCCGGGACAGGGCACCTTCCAGCCCGCGGGCACACTTCACGCCTATCTGGAGGGTGTGACCGTTGAGTTGATGGCCAATTCCGACAATGTCCTTCGTGGAGGGCTGACGCAGAAACACGTCGATGTACCGGAGTTACTGAGAATTCTCTCCTTCGACAACGGTATACCTCAGGTGCTGGATGGAGAGCCCGCTGGCAGCTGTGAGCGGGTGTACCGTACCCCGTCTGACGACTTCGAGTTGAGCCGCATCGACCTGGCGACGGGCAGGCATTACCTGGGCCAGGCGGCCCATGGTCCGGATTCGATCATCGTGTTGGATGGAACCGCGACTCTTACCACGCGAGGCCAGAGCATCCCACTCGCGCGGGGCGCTATCGTTTTTGTGCCCTTTGGAACCCACTATTCTCTCAATGCAGATGTTACTCCGGCAATGTTGTTCAAAGCCTCCGTTCCCGGCCAGACTGATTTTGTCCCCGGCTCGGAGTGACGGCGCTATGGGTTTTGCGTCAAAACAGCAGGCTACGGCGGCGAGCCAACGGTTCAGCTGACGTGGATCACGGGCCGGTGCTTTGGGTCCGGGACGGCGCGGCGGAGTACCTCATGGGCAATGGGCGCGACGTCGCCCTCACCCAATATGAGGAAGCGCAGCAGATTACCGATCGGGTTACCCTCTGTCCATTTGAAGTAAGCATGAGGAATTCGGCGAGTGGTCTTCTCCAACTCAATCAGCAAGGCCGCGATTGCGTTGGGCACAACCGGACTTTTCGCTGCGAGCACGGCGTGCCTCCCCAGTTGGTGGCCCGTCACCCGTAACGTGTCCTCGAATTCGGAGGCGTCGCCGCGCAGCACAGCCAGGAAGTAGATCCGTTCCTCGGGACCGAGTCCGTAGCGGTGGCGGACCGTGTGTTCAACTTCATCGAAAGCGGCCTCGGTTTCCAGGCGCGGCCGATGGGCAATCAAACGGATCACCTGGTCTTCATCGTGTGACAGTAATGCGATCGCCTGCTCGTCGAACTCCACACCGCAAATACGCAATTCGGTGGAGCGCAATGCACGGGAGATCACGGAGGTAACTACCATAGCGCCGATGAAAAAGGCTGCGATCTTGATGCCCTCCGGGCGTTCCACGATGTTCACAGCGGTGGTGTAAAGAAAGACCAACGAGACGAGCAGAAACGGCCACCGCAGCCAACCGTTCCACAAGGCGATGGTCACCGCTGCCGCCGCGGACGTAATCAGTACCAGAACTCCGGTGGCATAGGCTCCGCCCTGCGCGTCCACATTGGCATCGAACAGAATGGTGACAGCGGTTCCGACCGCCATAAACACCAGCACGAGGGGACGCGCGGCCCGAGCCCACTCCGGCGCCATGCCGAATCGTGGTAGATATCTGGGGATGAGGTTGAGCAAGCCGGCCATCGCGGAAGCGCCGGCGAATCCAAGGATCAGAATCGTGCTGGCATCGTAGACCGAGCCGAAGGCGTTGCCGAGGTACTTATGTGCCAGGTAGGCTAAAGCGCGGCCGTTCGCTTCGCCGCCGCTTTTAAATCTGGCCGGCTCGATCAGTAGGGTGGTCACGATGCTGCTGGCCATCAGGAAAACACTCATCACGAGCGCCGCGGTCACCAGCAACTTGCGCGTATTGCGGATGCGCGCAGCGAGATCGGCGCCCTCTATGAGAGGCATGACCGCGACGCCGGTCTCAAATCCTGAAAGACCGAGGGCGAGTTTAGGGAACAGCACCAGCGAGACTCCGATCATTGCGAATGGGTTGCCGTGCTGTCCGAGAAGGTCGTGTATCCAGTGCGCCGGCAATTCCGGATGCAAGAGCACCTGCCGGATGGCAACGGTAACCACCACCGCGTTGAGCGCCAGGTAGAGTGCGACCAATACGACCGCTACGCCGATGGCGTCCTTAAATCCTTTCAGGAAAATACCGCCCAGGATACCTAATAGAACCAGCGTCACACCCATCTGGCTTTTCGCCCAATCTGGCGTAAATGGGTTTTGGGCAACATGGGCGGCGGCGTCGGCGGCGGAGAGCGTCATGGTGATGACGAAATCGGTGGTTGCAAAGCCGAGTAGCATCAAGACCAGGGCCTTGCCGGCCCACTGAGGGAAAAGCTTCTCGAGCATGCCGATGCTGCCCTGCCCATTCGTGCTGGCCGCCGCCACTCGCCAGTAGACCGGCAGGGCGCCGAACAGGGTCACGAGAATCAGGACGAGCGTGGCCAGAGGGGAAATCAGGCCGGCGGCCAGAAAAGCGATGCCTGGCTGGTAACCAAGCGTCGAAAAATAGTCGACGCCGGTTAAGCACATCACGCGCCACCAGGCGTGCTCGGGTTCGGGCTCGCCGTGCATGCCCTTCGGCAACCGGAGATCGGCCAACAACCAGTCTGTGAATCGCACGCGGCTCTATTTAGAGTATGGCGCAGCAAAACGCCGGCTTCAGTGCTCCACCTGAAGCCACACGGCTCCTCATGCTGTACACAATCGACTTGGATTCAGAACTGACCCTGTAGAATCATGAATCTGGAGAGAGAGGACAACTAGCTGCACTTTGGCCTGCCGCGTGCTCATGCTCGGTCATGGCCTCGACGATCACAGCGCCACTTGCGACCACTATGGATGAGCCTCTCGCGCGGCTGGTGGCTTTTGAGCCCACCACGTTTCCGGTGCTGAGCGTCTACTTGAACAGTCAATCGGATCAGCACGGACGCACACCCGACGCTGTGCCTTATCTTCATCGCGAATTCAAAGCTCTCGCGAGGACCTGGGCGCCGAGTTCCCCGGAACGGCACAGTTTCGATCAAGACGTGGAGAGAATTGTCTCCTATGCCACCGATAAAATCGATCCCGCGGCAAACGGGGTCGCCATATTCGCGTGTTGGGGCGCGGAAGAATTCTTCGAGGCAATCCAGTTAACGACTCCTGTAAGCGATAACCGCGTCTACGCCTACAACCAACCTCATCTGTATCATCTCGCCCGCCTCGATGAGCAATACCCGCGATACGCCGCGGTGCTTACGGATACGAACACAGCGCGCATCTTCGTCTTCGGGCTCGGCCAGGTCATCGACGCGGAGGAGGTAAAAGGCAAGAAGGTTCATCGGGTCAAGGTGGGTGGCTGGTCGCAGTCCCGCTACCAGCGGCGGGTAGGGAACGCACACCAGGAGCACGCCAAAGAGGTCGTCGAGCGCCTGGCACAGATCGTCCGTGAAGACAAAGTAAGTCACATCATCCTTGCCGGCGATCAGGTTGTGATTCCTCTGCTTCAAGAACAACTGCCTCAGGAAATGGTCCCGATGGTGGAGGTAATGAAGCTCGATCTTCATGCTTCCGAGCAGGATGTTTTGACCGCCACTCTCGCGAAGCTACTGGAGCAGGAAGCCAGAACTGGGGCGGAAAAGGTGGACCGCCTGATGCAGCAATATCGTGCCCGCGGATTGGCCGTAGTCGGGTCGCAGGAGACGCTCGAAGCCCTGGCCAACGGACAAGTCGAGGAATTGCTCATCAGCGGCGCGCTCGAGGAGACCCATCCCGAGCCGGAGGAAGTGGAAGCCATCCTCGCGCCGGAGATCCCCGATTCAGAAGGGGGAACGGAGAGCGAAGAACCAAGGCAAGCGTCGGTGCCCGATCTACTGGTGACGAAAGCCAAACAAACCGGCGCAACGGTGACGTTTATCGAAGACGGGGCTTTACTCGAATCGATCGGCGGAGTCGGTGCGTTCCTGCGGTGGCGAGAGTAAATCGGCCATTGGTTTGCTTATCGGCAAGCATGTCCAAGATCACTGAGGCTAGCCGCGACCATATCACCGACGAGAACTTCGCTTTCCCCAAGGAGCGCAAAGAACCCATCCATGACGCGGCTCACGTGCGCAACGCGATCGCCCGCTTCAAGCAGGTGCAAGGGGTGACCGATGCTGAACGCGATGCCGCCTGGAAACGCATCAAATCCGCCGCGAAGAAACACAAAGTAGAGCTGAATGAGCAGGACTGGCGCGAACTGAGTTAACCTCCCCGTGTGCGGCCTGGCACCGAGGCTCACTGGATCAGGCGCCCTGGAGCGCGCGTGGCGTGAAAGAGAAATTGCCCAGGGACCAGCCTGGCGAGGACACCGGCTTGGCCGGAGGCGATGGTCGCGCGAACCGCCGCATATTTCTGGCCGCAGCCTGAGTCTGGACTGTCGAGCGATCAGCACGCTTCGTACGCCAGACTTGGAGATCGCCAAAGCCCCAGGCCGCGGCCGCCCAATACGCTTGTGCGACGGAGGAGAGTTCCTTACGGCTTCAACTGCTCTCCTCGGCACTGAGGATGCTGGCACTGGCAAGCTAATTCGGTGCGGCTCTTGGCATCCTCACAGGAGGTACTGCAATAACTCTTACCTTCGGGCGGAACACAATTACATGCAGGGTGGGCACACGTCTTTTTCGTATCCATTGAAAGCTCCTTGTCTAACGGGACCGTTGGCGTCACGGATTCTCGCCCTTGCGGGCCGCCTATCGTCCCTTTGCACGAGATGGTCCAGAACAGATTCCCCGAGATTCGCAGGCTAAGGCCGTTGAGCCAGCGTGGGTTAGCGGAAAGTTACCGGAGCCGAGATGCAAAGGCTGCACCTGAAAATGCGAGGTTTGCTGGCCCGCGATCTGCGAATGCCGGTTCAACTCGTGCCTCTTCCCTGCCCATGCGCTTCAGCCGTGCCGCACTACTGGAGAATTTCCCCCGGTCGCTTGTAGTTCAGAAGCTCGCCGTCATAGGCGAAGCGGCCGCGCGAGTCTCGGAAGATCTCAAGACCCGCCACCCCCAGGTGCCTTGGCCCACAGATCGTAGCCTTCCGTAACATTCTTGTCCACGGGCACTTCGGGATCGACGGGGACGTGGTGGGGCGGGCTGCCAGGAGTCGTTGCCCCGTTTTGCGTAAGCAGGTAGCGGGCATCCAAGCGGCATGGAGGAGGCTCGCAGCCAACATCGGGAGGGTCACCGCAATGGAGCCGGCAAGGTCCGTCACGCTCTGTGAAGCGTTCCTCGCGGGATGCCATGCGAAGGCCGATGAGCTCGACGATTCGAGCGGCAGTTTCGGGCAATTCGCTCAGGCTCTGATCTGCCTCTGGATCAAAGCCCGCCAGGCTTCCGGCGCCGATCCGCACGAGACGGCTGCTTCGCTGCCTGCCTGGATCGGCGATGAAGCCAGCAGGCCCACGAAGCCTTCGCCGAGGGACAACTCGCCGATCCGGACCCCGGCCTCGTAGTGACGGATGGCGTCCTTGGGCATCTGTTGGAAAACCAGGTTGCCGAGATGCGATTGGCATCCAGTCCCTGCGGTCATTGGATTCGGAGATCGGGTCGGAGAAGATATCACCGCCGATTCGCGCTATCGGCGGGAGTGGGCTTCTGGGGAATGGAAGCCCTCGGCGCCGGTTGCCTGGCCGTTGAGCGCTCTCATCTTCCGTGCGGCGAATAAGGCCAGTTCCATGGCCTGCTCATAATTCAACCGGGGATCGAGGTAGGACCGATAGGCGTGGTGCAGATCGTCCTCACGGAGGCCGCGGGCGCCGCCGACGCATTCGGTAACCGCTTCTCCGGCTAATTCCACGTGCACGCCGCCCAAGCGGCTGCCGTGATTCCGGTGAATCTCGAAAGCCTGGTCCAACTCGCTGAGAATTTCATCGAAGTTTCGCGTCTTGATGCCGCCGCTGGTGGTGCGCGTATTGCCGTGCATCGGGTCACAACACCACAGGACCGGGCTTTCCGGCGACCGCGCCGCCTCGATAAGCCGCGGCAGGCGATCCGCGATCCGCTCGCTCCCGAAGCGGTGAATCAGCGTCAGGCGCCCGGGTTCGCTCTCCGGATTCAACGCCTGGATCAGCCTCTGCAGACACTCCGCGGACAGATTGGGGCCGACTTTCACCCCGATGGGATTGCGGATTCCCCGGAAGTACTCTACATGAGCGCCGTCCGGATCGGCCGTTCGCATCCCAATCCAGGGGAAATGGGTCGAAAGGTTGAACCAGCCGTGCTGGCGCGGCACCTGCCGCGTCTGCGCCTGTTCGTAAGGCAGATGCAGGCCTTCATGGCTGGTGAAAAACTCGATCCCGTGAATGCCGCCCGGGTAGCCGCCCACAAGACTCTCCGTGAACTGGAGGGAATCTCCGATTGTCCGCGCGATCCGCCGGTATTCCCCGGCCATGGGAGAATCCTTTAACCAGTCGAGGTTCCAATAGTCCAGATGATGCGGATCGACAAACCCTCCGACCACCAGGGCGCGGATGAAGTTGATGGTCAGCGCCGCACGTTCGTACCCCCGCAGCATTGCCTGGGGGTCCGGTCTGCGAGCCTCCGGCGTGAACTCGGAGCGATTGATCAGGTCGCCCCGATACGTGGGAAGAGTGACGCCGTGGCGCGTCTCGAATTCCTCGGTCCGCGGCTTGGCATACTGGCCCGCAAACCGGCCCACGCGCACCACTCTTCTTTGTGCTCCATGAACCAGCACCAGGCTCATCTGCAGCAGGATCTTGATCTTGTTGGCGATCGTGGCCGCGTCGCAGGCAGCGAAGCTTTCCGCGCAATCCCCGCCCTGCAGCAGAAACCGTTCGCCGCGCGCCGCTTCGGCTAACTGCGACTTCAAACCCAGGACTTCCCACGAGGTGACCAGCGGAGGCAGCTTGGAGAGCTGCTCCACGACCCGCTCCCCCTCTTCCTGGCAGGGATAAACAACCGCCTGCGCGGCGTGCTTCGTTCTCCAGGAATCCGGGGACCAGTCTGTCATGGCCGGGCGCGCAGCTCACCGTGCGAATCGAATGCGAACCTTCCGCCCACGCGATTTCCTCCCGCCAGGTATTCGCGAATCCGCCCGCGATTGGGCCCGGCGTGGCGCGCGGCGTCGATGAGGCAATCCACGGCCGCGGAGACGGGAGTGTCCGCATCCAGGCGGAAGATCCAGGGAATGTTGGTCGAGGTCAGCTTGCGGTCCGCCGACAACGCAATCACGGGCAGAAACGTCTTCACCGCAATCTGCTCGGCCAGGTGGGCGGCTGCCCGGTCCGTGGCAATCAGGCCGATGGCGTTCTGCTGGTACACCAGGTTCACCAGGTCCGTGGACGACTTGCCCCACGAGGCCTCCGAGGGTATGCCCACCACACGGTAGCCGCTCGCTTGGAGCGAGGGCGCCAACCGGTCGGCTTGCGGCCCAAACAGGCCAATCGTCAACTCCTTTGCGCTCACGTCCTCAGCCGGCGGTCCGGCGAATTCCACGGCGTGCTCCCGCACAGCGGCGTAGGGGCGCTCCATGCTGTAGCGGCGGAACGTCAGCTTGCCGCTCTTGACCGTTCCCAGATACAGCGGCGCAATGTTCTTCGCGTTGGGATCGAAGATCATCTCGCCGGTGACGCCCTTGTAGCGCTCCAGCCCGTACAAAGCGTCCCGGATTACCGCGCGGTTCAGGCCCGCACGGCAGATCGCGTCCAGGAGGATGTTCATGGTGTCGTACCCCAGGGCCGAGAAGGAATCCACCGGAGCCGCGTACTTTTGTGTGAAGCGCTTTTGAAAATCGACCCACGCCGGGTCGTCGCGCGTGGGGTCGAACGGGTAGACCGCCTCGAGGCCTTCGGCCGCGCCGCCGGCGAGCCGCAACAGGTCCTCACCCACCACGCGCGCCGCACCGAAAACCGGCTGCCGCATGCCCATGGCGCGCATCTGTTTCAGGATCATGCCGGCCGGCGCGGCGTCGGTCCAAAGCACGATCGCGTCCACGCCGGAATCCTGGATCACACGAAGCTGGCGGCTGAAATCCACGTCGCCGGGAGCGAACTTCTGCTCGATGATCAGCGGGTGTCCCAGGCGGCGCGACGCGTCGCGGAACTTGATCACGCCGAAACGGCCATAGCGCTCGTTGACCCGCAACAGAGCCACCCGCTTGAGTCCCAGATCCGAATAAATGCGCCGTGCCAGGGTATACGACTGCACGCGGTCGTCCTGAATCGAGGTCAGAATCCACGGGATGATGGTCTCGGGAATGGTGGGATCGGTGGCGGCGCTGTTGACGATGGGCAGCTCCGACCGCAGCGAGACCCGCAGCGCGATGTGCGTGGAATCGCCCGAGATCGACCCCAGCATGGCCCAGACCTTGTCGTCGTACACCATCTTGACGATTTCGTTGCTGGAGGCCCCCCATAATGCCGCGTCGTTATGAACTTTGAGCCGGAACGGCTTGCCGCCGTAGCCGCCGCGGGCGTTGGCTTCGTCCACCGCCATCTCCGCGCCGTGCAGCATGGCCCGCCCCAGGGCTTCGTCTTTGTGCTCGCGGACCGGCCCCAGGAACCCGATGGCGACCTCGGAAACGTCCGCGGGCTTGAGCGTAGGCACGTCGCGCGCCGCCCCGTTGTATTCGACTTCCTTGGTGTAGTGTTCGTAGTACGGTTTGGTGAACCGCGAAAACGGCCGCAGGTCGTCGGGAGCGCCGGCATAGGGCTCCAGCGTGCGGTTGGGCGGCGGACCGGGCGGCGCCGAGCCGCAGGCACAGGTGCGCGGCTGCGCCCCGGCGGCTGCCGCCAGCAGAAGGGCCACCCCGGCTGTTTGCCAGCGCATAATTACTCCTTGGGCGGCGGAATGAACATGGCGATCGCTTCCATCTCCACCAGCAGCTCGGGGCGGCAGAGGATGGCCTGAATGCCCGTGGAAGCCGGCAGCGGATCCAACTGCTGCTCGTCGAAGAATGCCGTGCGCTCCTCGTTGAAGGCGGCGTAATCGCGCTCGATATCGCGCAGGTAGCAGGTGGTGCGCACGATATCCTTCCAGGTGGCCCCCGCGGCCTCGAGCAGGGCCGTGATGTTCCGGTAGGTGCGCTGCACTTGCGCCCGGAAGTCGCCGATGTGGACGCTGGCGCCGTCCTCATCCACGCTGGCGGTGCCGGAAATCAGCAGAATCGCCAGGCCGTTCAGATCGATGCGCAGCGCGCGCGAAAACGAACTCGGACGCTCGTAATGGTAGGCCTCGTTCAACACCGCCGGCGCGTTGATCGCGCGCTTCTCGATCGCAGTGGCGCCGCCAATCTGATCGAGCGCTTCAGTGATTGTCATTGTTTTCCAGTCTCCTGTTTGATCCGGATTCCGTGGCTGAGGCCTTTGGCCGTGGCCACCCAAATGTCGTCGCCCTGCAATTCGACGCCGAAGATGTAGTTGTGCGCGGGGGCCGTGTCGACGGCCAGCCTGCTGGTTTCGCCCGCGGCGTTTCGCACCAGCATCTCCGGCGCGTGGGTATCCAGCGCGGGCCGGTACGTGGCCCACTGTTCGCCATCGAAATACGCCAGCCCCTTGTCGGTCGAGAACCAGGTCCGCGTGCCATCCACGGATTTCACCTGGTTCAGGAAATTGCTCGGCAGGCCGCTGTCTTTCTCGAGAAAGTTGCGCCAGTTGCGGCCGTCGTAGCGGCTGGCGCCGAAATAGGTGGCGACCCACAAAACCTTATTGACGTAACTGACCGAGGTGGTGATCTCGTGGATCAGGCCCTGGTCTTTGAACAGCACCATCTCGGTTTCGCCGTCCGGGTCGTTATAGTCTTTCCAGCGTTCTGTTTTGACGTCGTACTCCAGTACGCCGCCGCCCCAGACGGCGTAGTAGACCTTGTCCTCCGCCGCGGTCACCGAGTACGTCCAGATCTCGTACATCGGCGTGTTCCGCTCGTTGAAGAGACTCCACTCGCCGGTTCGTTTGTTCAACCGGCTGCCTCCCGCGGCGGTGGCCACCCAGACGAAGTCACCGTGCGTCGCAACGCTATAGACCACGTCGTTCGGCAGCCCGCTGTTGAGCTGGGAAAAGGTATCGAAGCGGCCGCCGGAATACCGGCTGAGCCCGCCCATGGTGGCGATCCAAAGGTCGTGCGTCTGTTTGTCCAGCGCCAGGTACAATACCGCGCGATGCGCCAGCCCGTCCGCCGGTGTGAACACCCGCCACTTGCCGTTCTGATACAGAGCCAGCCCATTGTCGGTGCCGGCCCAGATTTTGTCGCCGTCCGCGCACACGCTGTACACGCGATTGTCGGGCAGGCCCTGGGCGGTAGTGAAGTTCTCCCATCGAAACCGGGGAAGTTCGGCGGCTCCAAGCAGACCGATGGTTGCGAAGAATACAGCGAGTCTCATAACGTTTTCAAGTACTCAATCAAATCGTTGAGTTCGTCTTTTACCAGGTCGTTGGTCACGCCGTGCGTATCTTTGGGGTTGAAGACGGTCCAGATTTCTTCCAGGCTTCGCGCCGAGCCGTCGTGCAGATAGGGCGCGCTGTAAGCGACGTTGGTCAGGTGCGGCACGTCGAGCAGGGGCGAACGGTCGGTCGGCTTGCCGGTGCCCACGTCGGCCAGTTGCCGGTTGGTGTAATACTTGCCGGAATGGCAGAAGGAACACCGGTTTTCTTCGGGGATCGGCGAACCGTCTTTGCGCCGCACGCGCTCGAAGACCCCCTTGCCGCGTTCCTGGGCGGGCGTGAGCTCGCCCGACGGCAGCCGGTAGCGGTTGGGACGCAGAGGAATCGACCCGATGTAGGCGATCAGGTCGCTCAGATCGGCATCGCGAATTCCCTGCGACCGGAAGAAGAAACGCTCGGTACGCGGGCCGCACTCGGTGTACAGGTCGGGATTGCCGCCGTTCCATTTGAAAGGAGCCGTCTCGGACACGTCTTCGATGGCGCGGTTGTCCACAATGTCCACCCCGAAGCCATCCGGCTCCAGGTCCCAGGCCAGGCCGTCGAAGGTGGAATCCAGATGACAGTTCGCGCAGCCGAATTGCCGTTGAAAAGAGAATTTCGACGAATAGAACAGGCGCTCCCCGCGCCGCTGCGGGTCGACGACCCCCGGGCCGCCCAGCGCAATTGTGCCGGTGATCCGGCCCGCGGCCGTATCCATCACGGACACGGTGTCGTCGAGGTGGTTGGCGATATACAGCCGGGCGCCATCGTTCGAGAGCGCGATTCCCCGCGGATTCCGTCCCACCGGAACGCGCGCCAGCACGTACCGCGCCGACGCGGAAAGATCGTTGGCCAGCGTGTCCCGCTCGGGCGAGCGCGCGGCGGCCACCAGCCGCTTCAAGTCCACGATGGCGACTTCGTCGCTTCCGCTGGCCGTCAGGTAGGCTCGGGACTTGTCGGGCGCAATCGCCACTCCGAACGGCAGCGAAAAGTAGCGCTCCATCTCGTCCAGGGGAAGCTGCACCACCCCGCCTACGTCCTCGCCGAACACCGCGAGGGAATCTCCGAACGCCCACCCGTGCGCCACGTGCGCCAGCGGAACCAGGTTCTTGGGCCGGAGCTGCGCCGCGATGCCCAGCCGCCCGTCGCGCGACAAAGCCACGTGGGATACACCCGCGACGTTATGCAGCCGCAGCCGGGCATCGACCGTCGATTGCCCGGTTTCGATGCGCGTGATCTCGGATTCGGGCTCGGTCCGGAACTTGCCCGCGTTGGGGTAGATGTGCGTGACATACACGTGCGCGCCGCCGGCCGCGAGATAACTGGCGCCCCGCCCGCCCGCCAGCCGTTTGATCTCGCTTCCGCTCGCGAGGTCGATCACCGAAACGTCGTTGCTGAGGCGGTTGGCGACATACAAAATCTGCCCGCGCGCGTCCACTGTGAGGCCGATGGGCTCGAAGCCCGCCGGCAGCGTGCGCGTCACCGCCAGCGACGCCCGATCGAGCTCGGTGACGGTGTCGGACCAGGAGTTGGTCACGTAGATGCGGCTGCCATCCGGGCTGAGGGCGATCCCGCGCGGCCTGTGTCCCACGCGCACCCGCGCGGCCACGGCCAGGGTGACGGGGTCCGCGGCCACCAGTTCGTCCGTGCCTTCGCAGACCACGTACAGCCGGCTGCCGTCGGGGGCCAGCGCGACGTCGATCGGGCTGGGATACCGGCCGGGCTTGGTGGACGGCTGCCCGGACAGCAGGAGCGCCCCCAGTACCGCCAGCCCGATGATGACGCCGCTTCGCATGGTCTACTGTTCCCGAATCTCCACGACCCGGTCGGCGGGCACGTTCTTCAGCACCTGCCGCGCGCCGCCGGGCCAGGTCACTACCACCTGGTCGGCCTTGGCTGCGGCTCCCAACCCAAAGTGCAGGCGCCAGTCGTCCTGCCCGAGATAGCCCGACCCCGCCACTCGTTCCGACTTCTGCCGCATTCCGTTGGCCTCGACTTCCACCGTCGCGCCGATGCCGTCGCGATTGCTCTTGCTTCCGATCAGCCGGACCGCCAGCCAGTGCCCGGCCGGCGCGGTCACGTTGTGCAGCAGCACCCCGGGCGCGCCCAGGTTGACCAGAAACGCGTCCACTTTGCCATCGCCGTCATAGTCGGCGAAGCACGCGCCCCGGCCCACGCTCTTCACCCCGAAGAAGGGCCCGCCGGTGGTCGATACGTCCTGAAACTTCCCCCCGCCCAGGTTCCGGAACAGGGAATGTTCCTGCGGCACCATGTGGATCAGGCCGCCGTGGAAGATCAGGATGTCCTTGCGCCCGTCGTTGTCGAAATCGTAGATGCCCGTTCCCCAACTGGTGTACTGCGCCGACCACTGCGAGATGCCGGCTGCCTGGGTGACGTCGCTAAATCCCAGCTTGCCGTCGTTCTTGAGCAGCCGGTTGTACTTGGAGTCGCTCACCCAAAGGTCGGCCCGTCCTTCGTTGTCGATCTCGAAGAAGACCGGCCCCATGGCGGAGGTGGATTCGCCGTTCTGGCCGAACGCCGCATTGGCTTCCACCGCGATCTGCTCGAAGGTGCCGTCGCGCTTGTTGTGAAACAGGAAATTCTCGGTCTTATCGTTGGCCACGTAGATATCCGGATACCCGTCGCCATCGAAATCCGCCGCGGTCACCCCCATGGTGCGGCCTTTGTAGCGTGCGATGCCCGATTTCGCGCTCGCGTCTTCAAACGACCCGTGGCAGGTGTTGTGGAACAGCAGATTGGTGTCGCCTTCGTAATCGAGCGGCCCCGGATAGTTGTCGGCGGCATAGTAGGAGCGATACGCGGGGTCGAACTTCACGTACCGCCCGATGAACAGGTCGACGCAGCCGTCATGATCGTAATCCAGCCACGCCGCCCCAATCGCCCAGCCCTGGATGCGCAACCCCGCTTTGGCCGTAATATCCTCGAAGGTGCCGTTGCCCCGGTTGCGGTACAAAGTGACGTGGCCATAGCTGGTGACCAGAAGATCGGTATAGCCATCGTTATCGAAATCGGCGGCGATTACCCCGAAGCCATAGCCTTCACCGGCCACGCCGGCTTCGTCGGTAACGTCGGTGAACTTGCCGTTGCCGTCGTTGCGGTAGAGGTGGTTGTGCGGCATCGCGGCGGGCGCCTTGCGCAGCGGATAGGGATGCATCGCCGGCTCCAGCGGCCGCCCGCTCACCACGTACAGGTCCGGCTTGCCGTCGTTGTTGTAATCGAACCAGGCGCAGCCGGCGCCCGTGCTCTCCAGCAGCGAGCCCAGTTTCTCGGAGCCGATCGAGTGCGTGAACCTTATGCCGGACTGCGCCGTGGCATCCGCGAACTGGATTTGGCCCGAGGCCCGGATGGCCGACAAAATCGCCAGCGATATCACAACGAGTCTGGCGGTCACGGTTGCTGCACCTCCAGCATTTTCACCGGCACGATGGTCTTTAGCAGGATCTCCGGCACCTTGTTTTCCGGAGCGCGCTCCGGCCCGGTATGGCAACCCACGCAAATCCGCTGCTCGCCCTTGCGCATCCAGAACCAACCCCGCTCGCTGCGCACCGTTTGGCCCGCGGCATCGGTCAGTTCCATGCGCAGGGGCCGGTCGCCGGGAACCTGGATGTAAAAAGACCCGTCGCCTTCCACCGGGGTCTGGCCCAGGAGTGCGGGCTGGCCCTCGGCGTTCTGCGTGTACACACGCACGGCACGCACCGCGGCGCCCTCCATCGGCGTTCGCGAAACCCTCGAGTTCAGGCAAAGCAGGTTCCCGGCGGTTCGCGTGGGCATCAAAGCGGACGGGAATTCCCGAGGCGGAATCCGGGGCGCCACAATCGCCGGTTGTACCGCGGAAGCGTCTTTCGGCGTTTCGAGCGGCGCCTTCTGGCGGCTCTCCGCATCCCAGCGGTACAGGCCGAAGCGGCCCGCGTCCTCACGCAGGCTCACCAGCCAGACGCCCGGGGAGATCTCGGCCACCGGTCCGGTCCCTTCGCCCTCCGGCTGGGCAACATCGGTCTGAACGGCCAGCGGCGACGTGAATCGGGCCAGCCGGCTGCCGGAACGGAACACCGCATCCCCCGAGGCCATCTGCCGGGCCTCACCGCGGTCCGGCCCGTGATCGCACCGGAGCGCTTCCACGCCGGTGCCGTCCGGATAGACCGTGAACAGCTCGCGGCTGCCGGCGCTCCGCCCTTGCTCGAACAGGATGCGGCCGTCGCGGAGTATGTCGTCGGTCAGGTACCTGCCCGGCGCGAACGTGAGCCCCTTCCCGGCAATCTCGATCCCGGCTCCGTCCGCGCCCGTGCGCGTGTAAACGACCTCCCCGGTGGGCAGGTACAACGGCCGGATACAGTCGGACTCAGAGTGGGTGATCTGCCGCAGCGATCCCCCATTGAGGTCAGCCTCCCAAACCTGCCAGCGGCCGGCGGCCGTATGTTTCCCCGAGAACAACACGCGGGCGCCATCGTAGGAGACCATCGCGTCCGCCGAGGCGTGGAACCCGGGCGCGAGCACCCGGCGTGTCTGGCCCAAAACGAGTTTCAGGGTGGCGCCTGCCGGAAAGCGGTCCCGGCCCTCCAGCCAGGCTTTTGGCTCGTAGCGGGGCGTTTCCGTGAAGACATACGCCAGGGCAGTGTCCGGTTTCCCCCCATCTGCGCCAAATCCCGCACCGAGGATCGCGCACCCGAGGCTAACCGTGATGAAAACAAGGCGATTTATCCGCAACTTATGCGCCCGCACAGTACTCCCTTTGCGATCAACCTGTGGGAGTGCAATTCATGCACCATTAGGGCCTTAGAGATCTGAATAGGAGCAATAGGGGCGCCGGTGGCGCCGTCCAGCCGCGCAGCGCTCAAATTCCCGGATCTACTTCTTCCTTTTGGCCTGCATCTGCTTCTCCCACTCCGCCCTCATGTCCGCATACACCTTCGGGATGTCCTCGGGACGGCGTACCAGTCCCTGAAACATCTGGCGCATCTCAAACGGAAACCCCAGGAACAGCCGCCGGGCCTCGATGGGGGGCGGCCCTCCGGGGGCGCCGGCGGGTGGGATCTCCGCCGGCAGGTGTACGGCGACCATGCTGCCGCCGGCCAGGGGTTCATGCGGGTACTGCATCAGCCAGATACAGTTGTGGCCATCGAGGATCATGTTGGCGGAGACCACCGCCCAGAGGCTGGCGTCCGCTGCCGCGGGCGCCTGGCAATCCCACAGCCTCGATTGCGGCACGTAAGCCGTGTTATCCGAGAATCCGTAAATGTCCAGAGGGACGTCTTTGAGACCGCGTTGCCGGGCGAATCGCTCCACCTCGGGAAGGGCCTGGTTCCAGTCGAGATTCGAGTCGTTGACCAGCCAGTATGAGGGATGGCGCGAGCCGAGCGGGTTGATATAGGGGAAGTAGTATGGATAGGCGCGCACAGCCGTCACCAGGCAACTGGCGGCCGCGAGCGCCACCAGCGCGCCGGAGGCCCACGCCAATTTCGGCGCTGCCGTCCGGAAGCGCCCCAGCAACAGCGGCAGCGGCGCCAGCAGCAGAGTCGACAATGCCAGGGGAATGGTGAAATGCCGGATGCTGACGTTGAAATGGCCCAGCACGCAAATCCCCGCGAATACTACCAGCGAGACCCAGAGCACCCGCCACAGCGTGGCGCACCCAGCCGGAATTACGGAGGGCCAGCCTGACCGCTTCGCGATCCACGCCACGGACAGCGCGGCTGCCAGCAGGCCGAGAAAGCCGGGAGTAGACTTCAACACGAACAGGACGGGAAAGTAGAACCAGATCCCATGGGGGTACGCATGCCCGAGAATGAAGGTCGGCCGGTTTCCGCTCAGCACCATCAGCGCCAATCCCCGCAGAAAGAGCCAGGGCGGCATCAGCAGGCGTCCCAGAAGCGCGGCCAGAGGACCGTGACCGGCCAGGCCCGGAATGTCCATCGGCTGGTTACACGAGAGGAGAAAGTAGACCGCGTACACGATCAGCGCGGCCCACCACGTGGCTTTCCGCATGGCGCGCCAGCGCAGGCGGCGCCACTGGCGCGCCTCGGCCTTACCGGCGGGTTGCCCGGCGAGGGGCCGCCAGCGCGTACTCAGCGCCACGGCCACGAAGGCCAGGAACAGAATGGCGGCCGTGAACTTCGTGAGAATCGCGCCGGCCAGCGCCAGCGCCATCAGGACGGTGTTCCTACGGCCGGGAGTGTCCCACATCCCGGCCAGCGCCCAAAGCGCCAACAGGGAGAAAAAGGTAATGGCAATGTCGGTCAGCACCAGGGGGCCGAAGACCAGAAACACAGGGGTGCTGGCATATACCGCCAGCGAGAGCAGCCCGCCCCAGTCTCCGCCTATGCGGCGCGCGATGGCGAACACCAGCCAGCCGAGGGCGATGGTCAGTAGCAGCATGGGGAGCCGGGCCCAGGCGAGCGTGCTTTGCGGGCTGTTCCAACGCGTCAGAACGTATTCGCCGAAGACCCACTCCCCCAGGAAGGCCGGAAAGAATTCGCGGCTGTTGTTCCAGATGGCGCCGGAATAGTCGGCGTGCGTTCCGCGGATCGCCAGCGGCAGTGCCGCCAGCACCTTGGCGAGCGGCGGATGCTCTTCGTTGTAGCGCAGATCGAGTTTCTGGAGGTAGCTTACCCCGGCGCCGATGTGAGCCACCTCATCGATGGCGACGGACTCGCGCAGGGCTGCGCCGCCGGCCAGCAGGAACATGAGCGCGAGCAGCAGAAACGCCAGGATCGAAGCGCCGGAGCGAACAGGCATGGGTTTCCTTTGACCATTGTACGCGAGTCCGTTCTTCAGGTCCGGTTCTCTTTTTACGGTCCGGACGCAGCCGGAGCGGCGCGGTATTATGGAAGGAACAGCGGCCCCGGGAATCGACTCTTATGAAGTTCGTTCTGACCCTACTCGCATCCGCCGCATGCACCTGGGCGGCGGCCGGCACCGGAGCGCTTGCCGAAGCCAACGCCGGCCTGGAGCTGGCGCGCGCCGGCAAATACGAACTGGCCATCCCGCGCTACCGGGCCGCCATCGCCCTGGATCCTCACCTGCCCGGCATCTATCTGAATCTCGGGTTAGCCTATGTGAAGCTGAATCGGTTCCCCGATGCCGCTTCGGCCCTGGAACGAGCCGTGAAGGCCGACCCATCCAGCTTTCAGGCCAGCGTGTTACTGGGCATGAGCTACTATGGTTGCCGCAGATTCGATGCCGCCGCCGCCCAACTCAAGCGCGCCGCCGGGCAGCAGCCCGACAACGTGGAATTGCGATACAAGCTGGCGCAAAGCTACTTGTGGTCGGGACAATACCAGGAAGCCATCGGTGAATTCCGGTTTCTGCTTGCCAAGGACCCGGATTCGGCGCCCGTCCACATGCTTCTGGGCGAGGTGCTCGATGCCGCCAACCAGGCGGAGCCGGCGACCGCGGAGTTCGAAGCCGCGGTGAAAGCATCGCCGCTCGAGCCCGAGGTCCACTTCAGCCTTGGATACCTCTATTGGAAGCAGAAGCGCTTCGAAGAGGCGTGCCGCGAGTTTCAGGCGGAGCTGGCGCATCAACCGCAGCACCTGCAAGCGCTGACCTACCTGGGCGACGCCGAAATGCATGCGGACAGCGAAAAGGCAGCCGAGGAGCATGTGCGCAAGGCGCTCAGCCTGGATCCGAACATTCGGCTGGCGCATCTGGATCTCGGCATCCTTCTGGCCAACAGGAACGATTCCGCCGCAGCCGCCGTTCACTTGCGGGAGGCGATTCGGCTCGATCCATCGAAGCCGGACGCCCATTACCGTCTCGGCCGGCTGTGGCGTTCCCTGGGCCGCGAAGCGGAAGCGGATGCCGAGTTCGCCAAGGTGAAAGAGTTGGCCCAAGAGGAGCCGCCGGCGCCCCTCATCAAAGTGCCGGGACGGCGCATCGAGCAGGTTCCATGAGCAGATTGCCGCACCGGGCCCACACGGTTTGGGCGATGGCCGTGTTCCTGGCCGCCCTCTGGGCCATCGCTTCCGGCCAGGACGCCAAAGCACCCATCCACTTCGCCTTTCGGCCGATCGATTTCCAGCTCGAGAGTTGCGAGACGCCACGGCGCCATGCGCCGGAAACCATGGCCGGCGGCGTCGCGGTCTTCGACTATAACAACGACGGCTATCTGGACGTGTTCTTCGCCAACGGAGCCGATATTCAGACCCTGAAAAAGAGCTCGCCCAAGTACTCCAACCGGCTTTTCGAAAACGATGGCAAGGGCAACTTCAAAGATGTCACCGCCAAGGCCGGCCTGGCGGGAACGGGCTTCGACAACGGGGTAGCCATCGGCGACTACGATAACGACGGTTACAAAGATATCTTCGTCGGCGGCGTTCATGGGAACCGGCTGTACCATAACAACGGTGACGGCACCTTCACCGATGTCACGGCCAAGGCGGGGCTCAACCAGCCGGACAGCCAGTACGGCCCCCTGTGGTCGGTGGGCGGAGCCTGGCTGGATGTGAACAACGACGGGCTGCTGGACCTCTTTGTGGTCAACTACCTGGCCTGGGACTTCGCCACCGAACCGGCTTGCGAAGTGGCGCCGGGCAAGCTCGACTACTGCCATCCGAAGTTCTACAAGCCGACCCCGAATCAGCTCTTCCTGAACAACGGCGACGGGACGTTCCGCGACATATCCGCCGAATCCGGAATCCGCGCCCATCCCGGCAAGGGCATGGGCGTGGGAATCGCGGACTACGACCTGGATGGCTGGATGGATCTGTTCGTCGCCAACGACAAGATGGATAATTCGCTGTTTCACAATCAGGGCGGCGCTAAGTTCCGGGAGGTGGCATTCGATGCCGGCGTGGCGCTTACCGAGAACGGACAGTTCATCTCGGGGATGGGAGTGGACTTTCGAGACCTCGATAACGATGGCCTGCCGGATATCGCTTTCGTGGCCCTCGAAAACGAGACCTTCCCGCTGTTCCGCAACCTCGGGAAGGGCGGATTCGCCGAGGTCACCGGCGCCAGCGGCATGGCCCGTCTCAGCGTCTCGATGGCCGGCTATTCGCCCACCATCGCCGATTTCGATAACGATGGCTGGAAGGACATTTTTGTGACGCGCGGCCACGTCCAGTCGCTGGGATACGCCTCGCGCGTGCAGGTGGAGCAGCCCAACACCGTGTTCCGGAACCTGGGCGGCGCCCGGTTTCAGGCGCTCACCGCCGAAGCCGGACTGACCGCCCGGCCGCCCGGCCGCCATCGGGGCTCGGCGGTCGGAGACCTGAATGGGGACGGGCGCCTGGACGTGGTGGCGACCGCCATCGCTGCACCCGCCGAACTCTGGTTCAACGACAGCCCGGGCGGCGGGCACTGGCTGGAATTCGACTTGCATGGAACCAGGAGCAATCGCGATGCGATCGGAGCCCGAATCAAGGTGACTGCCGGCGGCGCCGTGCAGTACAATCACGTTTCTTTCGCCGCCGGATATGGATCTTCGAGCGCGGGCCCCACGCACTTCGGCCTGGGCGCCAGCAAAGCTGCGGACCTGGTGGAAATCCGCTGGCCTTCGGGAGTCACGCAGGAGCTCAGGAACGTAGCGGCCGATCGCGTGGTCAAGCTGCAGGAGCCGAAGTAAGTGGGGTAGGCCTCCTGGCCTGCCCTCGCGGCGAAGGCGCGCTACCTGCCGGAACACCGGGTGCAGCAGGGTTTCCATCGCCTTTGGCGGCCCTTCGGGCATGGGCAGGCCAGGAGGCCTACCCCACCAAGAAAAACCCCGCCCGGGCCGTGACGGCCCGGGCGGGGTTGGTTACTATGCTACTCGAAACCAGCTAGAACAACAGCTTCAATCCAAGCTGAATGTTCCGCGGGTTGTAAGTGGAAGTTACGTGACCGAAGTCGCTCGCGGTGAAGGTGGTGCTGACACCGCTGAACTGGGTGTGGTTGAAAGCGTTGAACGTCTCCGCCCGGAACTCCAGGCGGCTGCCGCGAGCCTCGCTGAAGGTGAAGCTCTTGAACAGCGAGAGGTTCCAGTTGTCGCGCCCCGGACCGTAGACCGAGCCCCTGGGGAAGTTGCCCCAGGCGCCCAGCGCGGGCAGGGAGAACGCGGACGCCGCGAACCAGGAGTTCAGCGTATTGGGCATGGAAACACTGCCCGTGACGTTGGGCCGGTTGGTGGAATTGGCAAGGCCGTTGTTGCCTTGCGTGCCGCCCAGATTGATGTTCAGCGGAAGGCCCGTTTCCATGGTGCCGATACCGGAGATCTCCCATCCACCGAGTGTGGCACTCACCAGCCGGCTGGTGTGCTGACCGCGGAAGAACGGCAACTCCCAGATGAAGTTTACCAGCGCGATCTGCCTGCGATCCAGCGGGCTCGGCCCGTTGTCGTAGGCCCGGTTGTAGGGATTCGAGGTGTTCTGCATGTCCTGCGCGTCGTTGCCCTGCGCGAGCGGGTCGTTGGCCTTGGAGTAGGTGTAGGCCGCCTGCAGGGTCAGGCGGTCGTGGATCCGACCGCGGTAGTTGATCTGCAGGCCGTTGTAGTGGGAGTTGTTGGCGTTCTCAGACATCCTGAGGGAGTGGAAACCGGCATACGGCACTACGTTGTTGTAGACGGCCGTGCCCTGGATCAGCCCCGGAAGCTGGCTGGGGTCGGGGAGGTTGATTTCGCGATAGTCGTTCTGGTGCCGGTTCTGGTTGCCGACATAAGAGATCGACACCACGGAAGCCTTTCCCAACTGCTGCTGAACACCGAAGCTGAACTGATAGCTGGCCGGAGGCTTGTAATCGGTGTTGGAGAGGCCGGTGACGTCGCTGACGGTGATGGGCGCGAGCTGAGTCGTGCCGGTCAGGAGGCTGGTATTCGGATTGGAGAGGCTTACGTTGTTGAACGTTACGTTGGTGCTGAACGGAACGTTGCCGCCGCCGTTGTACACGTCGTTGCCCTGGACACGCTCGTACATGATGCCAAAGCCGCCGCGAATGACGGTCTTGCCCTGGCCCGTCAGATCGTAAGCGAAACCGACGCGCGGGCCGAAGGTGGCCCAGTGGTTTTGCACCAGGCCGGCGGGAATGCCGCCCTGGCCGGCTACGCCAATGCCGTTCAAGTAGAACAGCACGCCCTTCAGGTCCGGGTTGGGGCTGGTGCCGAGGCCGGGGCTGGTCGGGCTGATCGAGCCGCCCACGAGCACCGCTCGTTTGGACGGGTCGTACAGGTTGGGATAGAAGTTCGACTGGCGGTTGTTCGCCTCATAGGTGTGCGGAATCCCATCCCAGCGCAGGCCCAGGGTCAACGTCAACT
>JADGNR010000108.1 GCA_017883415.1 Bryobacteraceae bacterium
CGCCCCAGCCCGGCGCGCTGACGGTTTCGCCGGATGGGCAGTTCCTGTTGATCGCGCATTTCGGCAACTGGCTTCCGGCGGATCCGAGCAAGAACATGCTCACGCTGATCAACCTGGCCGACAATACCCGGCAGACATTCGTCACCGGCGATACGCCCCTGGCGGCGGCTTTCATGAGCAATGGCGAGGCGTTCATCGTGACCAGCACGAGCCTGCTGATGATGGATCCGGTGACCGGGGTGATCCGCGTGTTGAACACGTTTGCCAACCTGGCCACGACTCTGCCCGTCCCGCTGGTGACCTTCCCCACCAAGGTGATCGCGGCGGCCATCTCGACCTCCCCGGACGGCAACGTGGCCTACGGCGTGGCCGACGCCGGGGCGGGGCAGGCCATTTACCGCTATTCCATCAAACGGGAGTCGATCTTCGCCCCGGACGAGGTGTTGTCGGCGATCGGCGTGGTGGCCTCGCCCAAGCCGCTGGCGCGCCTCAGCGTGGCCGCCGACGGTGGGTGGAGCATGATCGGCATGTACCGCATCGACGCGCAGGCCAACGACACCGCGCAGTTTCCCAACGCGGTGGCTTCGGTCAATGTCGGGGGCAATGCCATCGATTCCAAGGCCGGCGTCATCTACGCCCAGATTGTCACCGCCAACAGCGGCACGGCGCCGGTATTATCCATTCTGGCCGCAGACAACCTGACGGTCGAGGAAAGCCTGGCGATTCCCGAGAACATTACGGGACGATCCATTCTCGATTCCGCGGCCAAGGTGCTGTACACCGTATCGGACAGCGGGGTGATGGTGCTGCCGGTGGGCTCGTTGAACCAGTATCACCGGGTGGCGGCGCTGCAGAGCGACATTCTGGTGAGCGGCAGCTTCTGCGACCGCCGCGTGATTTCCCAGTTCCTGACCATCACCGATCCCGGCGGCGGCCATACGGACTTCTCGATCGGCAGCAACGTAACGGGCGTGACCATTTCGCCCTCGAGCGGCGTCACCCCGGCGACGGTGCAGGTGCAGGTTGACCCCAACGCGTTTCAGAACGCCAATGGCACCACCTCGGTCCAGCTCACCCTGTTCTCCTCCACGGCGGTCAATCTGCCTCTGCCGGTACGGCTGCTGGTGAACAACGAGGATGTGGACCAGCGCGGCTCGCTCTTTGTCGTCCCCGGCGTGCTGGCGGATGTCCTGGCCGATCCGGTGCGCAATCAATTTTACGTGTTGCAGCAGGACCGCAACCAGGTGCTGGTGTTCGACAGCCTCTCCTATTCACAAATTGCGACGCTGCGCACCTCCACCACGCCCACGCAGATGGCGCTCAGCTTCGACCGGAAATACCTGATCGTCGGCCACGATAACTCGCAACTGGCCTTCGTCTACGATCTGGATACGTTTCAGCGGCAACCGCCGGTGCTGTTCCCGGCGGGCCACTATCCGCGGTCCATCGCGGCATCGGGCAAGGCCGTGCTGGCCGTGTCGCGCAATATCACCGGGGTGGGCGGCCTGGGCGTGATCGACCGGGTGGACCTCCCCATGCACAGCGCCACCATGCTCCCCACGCTGGGGATTTACAACAACGATATCAGCCCGTCGGCGGTGCTGGCGGCTTCTCCCAACGGCGCCTCCATTCTGGTAGCCTCGCCCGACGGCAACGTCATGCTGTACAATGCCAACGCCGACACCTTCACGGTTTCGCGCAAGGATTACCCGGCGCTCAGCGGCGCGTTCGCGGCCTCCAGCTACGACTCGTTCGTGGTGGACAATCACCTCTTGAACTCCTCGCTGGTTCCTTCCGGCACGCTGCAGACCACCTCGGGAGCCTCCTCCGGGTTCACGTTCGTGGATCAGTGGGGATTCCGCTCCACCTCGTCGGCGGTCTTCAGTCCCGGCGTCATCGAGCGCATCGATCCGACGCAGAGCAACGTCAGCGCCAAGCCCAGCAAGCTGGTGGAAGCGCCGCTGGTGCACTCCATCGCCTGGCCCTTCACCCGCACCCTGGCGCCGCTCTACGACCGCAGCGCGATTATCTCGCTGTCGATCAGCGGCTTCACCGTGCTGCCCTGGAATTACGATGCCGCGGTGGCGCCGCCCAAAATCAGCGCCGTGACCAATGCCGCCGACGGTACCCTGCCGGTGGCGCCCGGCGGCCTGATCAGCGTGTGGGGCTCCCAGATGAGCCCCACCAATATCGTCACCAAGCAGATTCCGCTGCCCACCGCGCTGGGCAATTCGTGCCTCACCATCAACGGAGTGCCGGTTCCCATGCTGTTCGTTTCCCCGCAGCAGATCAACGGGCAGATCCCGTTCAGCGTGGATGGCAAGGCCACCATGACCCTGCGCACGCCGGGCGGCATCAGCGATAACTTCTATTTCACCATTCTGCCCGCCGCTCCCAGTGTGTTCCGGTCGGGCACCGCCGGACCGGAGACCGGTCTGGCCACCATCGTGCGGGTGCAAAACAACGAGCTGGTGACCCCCACCAACCCCATCCGGTCCCACGATATCATCACCATTTACGCCACGGGTCTGGGGCGGACTACGCCCGAAATCGACTCGGGAGTGCCGTCGCCGGGCGATCCGTTGTCGTCGGCGGTGATCGTGCCGACGGTTACTTTGGGCGGGGTTCCGCTCAACGTGATGTATGCCGGCCTGGCGCCGGGCTGGGTGGGCGTGTACCAGATCAACGCTTCGGTTCCCGGAAACGTGCCCGAGGGCCTGAGCATCCCGCTGACCATCAACCAGGGGAATTCGACCACGCTGAACGTGCGGGTCGTGAAGTAGGCAGGAGCAGGAGACGCACATGAGAACGCTTGGAATCTCGATTTTGTTATTGGCCTCGGCGGGCGCGGCTGTGGCGCAGCAATGGGAAATCGGCGGCGCGGGCGGCGCCGGTTTCCTGAGCAACGTCTCGGTCGCCAGCCCCGCGGGCGCCGCCACCGCCGGCTTCCAGAACGGGTTCGCCGCCGGCGGGTTCTTCGGCCAGAACTTATACCCCCATCTCAGCGGCGAGCTGCGCTACGCGTATCTGCAAAGCAACCTGCAGATCAAGAGCGCGGGCGAAAGCGGCACGTTTTCCGGCAATGCGCACGCCATCCATTACGACCTGCTCCTGCACACCAACCGGCGGGGATCGCGCGCGCACACGCAGTACTTCTTAGCCGTCGGCGGCGGCCTGAAAGTGTTCCGCGGCACGGGGCAGCCGGCCGCCTTCCTGCCCATGAGCCAGTTCGGGTTTTTCACGCAGACGCAAGTCCTGAAGCCCATGGCCAGCGTGGGCGCCGGAATGAAGTATGCTCTCTCCCCCCGCGTTTCCCTGCGGGTGGAGTTTCGCGACTACATTACCGCCTTTCCGACCAGGCTGATCGCTCCCGCGCCCGGCGCGAAGTACGGCACCCTGCTGCACGATTTCGTGCCCATGGTGGGCATCAGCTACGTGTTCTCCGGAATCTGAACTCCGTCCTGCCGCTCCTCAAAGCCGGCCGCGCGCGATTTGCGCGGCCGGCTTTTTCGTCTTACAGCCCTTTTTGCGCCAGGCGCTCGATGAGTGTACGCATGTCTTCGGCGTGCTCTTCTTCCTTGGCCAGAATCTCCTCCATCAGACGCCGGCTGGTGGAATCGTCGTGTCCCAAATAGCGGATGATCTCGGAGTACGATTCGATGGCGATGCGCTCCGCCACCAGATCCTCCTTGATCATGTCGACCAGCGTTTCGCCCTCCACGTATTCGGAATGGCTGCGCGTGAGCATGCCCTCGGGGCTGAAGTTGGGCTGGCCGCCGAGCTGGGTGATGCGGCCGGCAATCTGGTCGGCGTGGGTCTGCTCCTCGGCGGCGTGCTCGGCGAACTCCTGGGCCACCGACTGCGCGTTCAGCCCGTACGCCATGAACTGGTGGCGCTTATAGCGGAGCACGCAGACCAGCTCGGTGGCCAGCGCCTCATTGAGCACGCGCAGCACCGTCTCGAGGTCCGCTTTATAGCCTTCCGTGACGGCGCCCCGTTCCATATGCTGGCGCGCCCGGCGGCGAATCTCCTGAATGTCGGAGAGAAACGGTTGGTTGGGTTGCGTGGTTGCCATTTCTCCATGATGCATGGATTCGCCGCCGGCGCCTGTGCGAAATCTCACCGCAGCGCGGGCGACTGTACTTGCGATATCGTAACCACAGGGATGTCCGAGCCTTATATCCGCGTCCGCGATCTCTCCAAGAGATACCAATCCGGTTCTTCCGACCTGGTGGTGTTTTCCGAGCTCGATCTGGAGGTGTACCGCGGCGAAATGCTCGCGCTGGTGGGCGAGTCCGGCTGCGGAAAATCGACCCTTTTGCACCTGCTGGGGGGTCTGGACAGTCCTTCGAACGGTACGATATACTACGAAGGAACCGAGATTTCGGGGCTCGCCGAGCCGGAACGCGCGGATTTCCGCAACCGGGAAATAGGTTTTGTCTGGCAGATTCACTATCTTCTTCCCGAATTCACAGCGCTGGAGAACGTGATGATGCCCTTGCTGATTCGGGGCTGGCCCCAGGCGCGGGCCGCTTCGGAATCGCGGGCGAGGTTGGATGAAGTGGGTCTGGGCGGGCGGTGGTCGCACCGTGCCGGCGAATTATCGGGCGGGGAACAGCAGCGGGCCGTGCTGGCCCGGGCGCTGGTGGGCAAGCCGGCGGTGCTGCTGGCCGACGAACCGACCGGGAACCTGGACTTCCGGACGGGCGAAATGATCTTCCAACTGCTGGAAGGCCTGCATCGATCGCACCAGCTCACGTCGGTCCTGGTTACGCATAACCTGTCGTTCGCCCACCGTTGCGACCGGGTGCTAAGCCTGGAAAACGGCGTGCTGGCGCCGGCCGGGCCCACAGGTTCGCCACCGGCGGCCGGACCGGGGTATCTTTAAGTCATGGGGGCGTCACGGTATGTTTGAGCGATACACGGAGAAGGCGCGGAGGGTGATCTTCTTCGCGCGGTACGAGGCCAGCCAGTTCGGAAGTCCCTTCATCGAGACCGAACACCTGCTCCTCGGCCTGTTGCGCGAAGACAAGGCGCTGGCGAACCGGTTTCTGCGGTCGCACGCGGCCGTCGAATCGATCCGCAAACAGATCGAAGGCCACACCACGATCCGGGAGAAGGTTTCCACTTCCGTGGATCTACCGCTCAGCCACGAGTGCAAACGCGTTCTGGCCTACGGCGCCGAAGAGGCGGAGCGGCTGAATCACAAGCATATCGGCACCGAGCACCTGCTGCTGGGCCTGCTGCGCGAAGAGAAGTGCTTCGCCGCGGAGATCCTGCACGAGCGCGGCCTGCGGCTTTCCACCATCCGCGAAGAGCTGGCGCGTTCGCAAAGCGAGAAGGTGGCCTCCGCGCGGCCCAAGGAGAGCTCGCTGCTGGCGGAATTCAGCCGCGATCTCACGCAATCGGCCATGGACAACACGCTCGACCCGCTGGTAGGGCGCGATTACGAACTGGAGCGCGTGGTCCAGATCCTGTGCCGCCGCACCAAAAACAACCCGGTGCTGATCGGCGAGCCGGGGGTGGGCAAGACCGCGATTGTCGAGGGCCTGGCGCAGCGCATCGCCGAGGGCGACGTGCCGTCCTTCCTGGCCGACAAGCGCATCCTGGCGCTCGACCTGTCGCTCATCGTGGCCGGCACGAAGTATCGCGGGCAGTTTGAAGAGCGGCTGAAAACCATCATGAAGGAGCTGATGGAGAACCAGAACGCCATCATCTTCATCGACGAGCTGCATACCCTGGTGGGGGCCGGGTCGGCCGAAGGGTCGCTCGATGCCGCCAACATTCTGAAACCGGCGCTGTCCCGCGGCGAGATCCAGTGCATCGGCGCCACCACGCCGGCCGAGTTCCGCAAATCGATCGAAAAGGACCGGTCGCTCGAGCGCCGCTTCCAGGCGGTCAAGGTGCCGCCGCCCAACGAAGTGGACGCCATCAAGATCCTGTTCGGCATCAAGGACCGCTATGAGAAGTTCCATGCCGTGGCCTACACCGACGAGGCCATCGAGACGGCCGTCTACACCTCCAGCCGCTACATTCCGGACCGCTACCTGCCGGACAAGGCGATCGACCTGATCGACGAGGCCGGCGCCCGCGTCAAGCTGCGCCAGACCACCCTGCCGGCCGACCTGGCGGACATTCAGAAGCGCATCAAGTTCATCGTGCACCGCATGGAAAACGCCATCGCCAATCACGAGTTCGAAAAGGCGCGCTTCTACTCCGACGAGGAGCGCAAAGAGCGCGAGAACATGCGCCAGCTTCGCGAGAAGTACAACCTGGACGACTCCTCCACCGGCTGCGTCACCAAGGACGATATCGAAGACGTGGTGGCGCGCTGGACGGGCGTGCCCATGACCTCCATCAAGGAGGAAGAGATCACCAAGCTGCTGCGCATCGAAGACGAGCTGCACCGGCGGGTGATCAGCCAGGAAAAGGCCATCTCCGCGCTGGCCCGCGCCATCCGCCGGTCGCGCGCCGGCTTGAAATCGAGCAACCGCCCCGCCGGCTCGTTCCTCTTCCTGGGCCCCACCGGCGTGGGCAAGACGGAAGTGGCGCGCGCGCTGGCGGCGTTCCTGTTCGGCAGCGAGAAGAGCCTGGTCCGCTTCGACATGTCCGAGTACATGGAGAAGCACTCGGTCTCGAAGCTGATCGGATCGCCCCCCGGATACGTGGGCTACGAAGAGGGCGGCCAGCTCACCGAACGGGTGAAGCGCAATCCCTATTCCATCATCCTGCTGGACGAAATCGAGAAGGCCCACCCCGACATTTACAACATCCTGCTGCAGGTGTTCGAAGACGGGCAGTTGACCGACGGGCTGGG
The DNA here is from genome assembly GCA_017883415.1 of Bryobacteraceae bacterium. Classification (GTDB taxonomy): domain Bacteria; phylum Acidobacteriota; class Terriglobia; order Bryobacterales; family Bryobacteraceae; genus JADGNR01. Next base: position 6,818 of record JADGNR010000108.1, read on the forward strand.
CAACCAGGTGGATTTCAAGAACACGATTATCATCATGACCTCCAACCTGGGGGCCCGCTTCATGGAAAAACGCGGACACCTGGGCTTCTCCGCCCCGGCCGGCGAAGGCATGTCCACCAAGGTCGAGGACATGGTGCGCAGCGAAGTGAAGAAGGCCTTCAACCCCGAGTTCCTGAACCGCCTGGACGAAGTGATCCTGTTCTCCTCGCTGACCGACGACGACCTGATCAAGATCATCGACCTGCTGGTGGAGCAGGTGAACGGCAACCTGGTGGCCAAGCAGGTGAAGATCCGGCTGACGCCCGAGGCGGGGAAGTACATCCTCGAGATGACCTGTGGCGACCGCAGCTACGGCGCCCGCCCGCTGCGCCGGGCGCTGCAGAAGTATATCGAGGACCCGCTCTCGGAAGCGCTGATTCAGGGCACGCTACCGCGCCCCTCGGAGCTGGAGGTTTTCCTGGGCGACACAGGCATCTACTATCGCCAGGTAAACGTAAGCGCCGAAGTCGAGGCCCCGGTCATCGCCGGCGGACCGGTGGAGCCGGCCCCGGCAACGCTGCTGTACACGTTCTAGAAGGATTGGGCACACTCGGCGTGGGGACAGTCCGTGCGGCTGTGGATGCGAGCCCGGCTGCGCAACACCGCAACCTGTCTCGTATAATCAAGAAGCAGGAGGAGCGCCATGGCCAGCGATCATGTGGAGCAGCGCGAGGGCGTCTACTATGTCCCGGAAACGCGCATATCGCTGGACTCGATCGTCTACGCCTTTCGCGAGGGATGCTCGCCAGAGAATATCCGCGAAGACTTCGAGGGCCTGACGTTAGCGCATGTCTACGGTGCCATCGCCTTTTATCTGGATCATCAGGCTGATATCGACGCCTACTTGTTGCGACGCAAGGAGCAGTGGGCCGAGTTGGAGCGCCAGGGCACTCCCGCAAGTCCGGACCTCCAGGCTCGGCTTGAGCGTGCCCGCCGCGGGGTCTCGCTGCCTCGGCAATGAAGGTTCTGTATCAGGCGGACAATGATCTCCGAAAGGCTATCGTCCGCGGGGTAGTCCGCCGGGAACCGCAAATCAACTTCCGTAGTGCGCAAGCCGCACGACTTGACAGAGTGCCCGATCCAGAGGTCCTGACGTTGGCCGCGGATGAAGGCAGGATTCTGGTCTCCCATGATTTCCAAACCATGCCCAAGCATTTCCGGCGGTTCACACAGCGCCGGCGCAGCCCGGGAGCATTATTGGTGGGGCAAGATCTGCCTGTCGGCGAGGCAATCGAGACTCTATTGCTGATCTGGGAGGCTTCCGAAGCGGATGAGTGGGTAAATCGACTATGCCTGGTGCCAAGCTTGGTCGCGATTGCAAGTCGTGGCCCAACATAAGCAATACGGCGCAATATCCCAAACGCGATCTGTTCCACATTGCTCCATGCCGCGCACACCGGCCTCTAACTGCGTCAATGCATCTCGCGCCGACGATCCATGGGGGCAGACGTGAAAGCCTGAGCCACTGACGGAGTGGCAGGCCTGGCTGGCTATGTGGGACTAACCCGTGTTGACCCACGAGCGGAGCACCTCCGCCACGCTCCAGGCCTGGGCGATACAGCCGCGGGGGGTGTAGGGTGGTTCGGCGTCGAAGACTTCGCTGATGGAGCCGATGCAGGCTTGCTCCAGGTGGGGCACGAACCCCACCAGAAAACGGCGCGCTTCGGCGCGGGCGCCGGGATGGAGTTTCAACCAGGCATCGATGTACGGGCCGATCAGCCAGGCCCACACCGTGCCCTGATGATAGGCGGCATCGCGCGCCCGCAGATCGCCGTAGTATTTCGCTTTGTAATCGGGGTGGCCGGGCGCGAGCGAGCGCAGGCCGACCGGGGTCAACAGCCGCTCGGTCACCACGTCCATCACGGGACGCCAGCGCGCTTCTTCGAGCACGGCGTGATCGAGCGAGATGGCCAGCACCTGGTTGGGCCGGCAGGCATCGTCGTTGCCGCCGTTCTCGGCGTCCACGATGTCGTAGAGATAGCCGCCCTGTTCGAACCAGAAGCGGCGGTTGAACGATTCGCGGACGCGGGCGCGGATTTCGCCCACCTGGCGCGCATGGGCGTCGTCGTGGACCTCATCGAGCCACTGCTCCATGAGGCACAGGGCGTTGTACCAGAGCGCATTGATTTCGACGCACTTGCCGCGCCGCGGGGTCACCACCCAATCGTCCACCTTGGCATCCATCCAGGTGAGCGCGTAGCCGTGCTCTCCCTGGCGCAGGAGCCCATCGCCGGGATCCATGGCGATGCCGAAGCGCGTGCCCGCGATGTGGCGGTCGATAATCTCCCGCAGCTTGGGAAGAATCAGATTCAGGGTGGTGCGGTCGCCGGTCGTCTCGACGTAGCGGTGAATGGCATGGAAGAACCAGAGCGTGGCGTCGGCGGTGTGGTAGAGGCCCTCCTTCTCGCCTTCCGGAAAGAGATTGGGGATCAGTCCGTCGCGCACATAGAACGCGAAGGTGCGGAGGATCCATCCCGCTTCCATGTGGCGGCCGGTAGTCAGGGTGAGGCCCTCCAGGCCGATCATGGTGTCGCGTCCCCAGTCGGTGAACCAGTGGTAGCCGGCGATGACGGTGCGGATCTCATCGCCCACGGCGCGCGCCCGCGCAGCATCCCCGGTGCGGCCCACCGGGGTGATCAGGAACTGGTTGGCGGCCAGAGCGAACTCGGCGGCGGGCCCGGCCTGCGCCGCCGCGGGCGCCGCGGAAAGCAGCAGCCTGCGCCGGTCCAGTTCCGCGCGGAAGGCCTGGTCCGGCGAGAGCTCGCGCACCACGCCCCAAGATTCGGTGGATGCGATGAGGGTGGTGCGGTCTCCCTCCCCCAGGTCGGAGCGAAAATAGCCGGGGCTCCACAGGGAGCCGCGCCACTCGTATCCGCGGCTGCGCTCGGTGCGATAGGGTATGGCGGCAGTCTCCTTGCGGTCATAGGTGAACGCCGCCGACGGCCCGCGAATCAGCAGCCGCAGGGTGGGCAGATCTTGCCCGGAAGCGATCTCGAACTGGTCGTCGATGACGGTCAACACGTACTGGCGCGGGTCCGCGGAGCTGACCGGCGCTTCGTGCGCCCGAAAATGGATGGCGGGGCGCAGGCCCAGGCGCAATTTGCCAGGGCCGGAGAGCAGATGGTAGGTGAGATGGACGGTGTTCTGCCGGTAAGGCAGCAGCAGCCGTTTTTCGAGCACGAAGCCCGCAACCTCATAGCGCCACACGGGCAGGCCGGCTTCGAGGCGGAACTCGGCCACCGGCAGAGTATTTTCCGGCGTGACGTCGGCCAGTTCCTCGGCGCCGGTGTAGACCACGCGCCGGTCCGGCAGGCGCAGGCGCTCGGAGAGGCCGTTCAACATCATCATGCGGCCCAGCGGATTGGGCAGCGCGGCGATGAGCAGCCCGTGATACCGCCGGGTGATGGCGCCCGACACGGTGCCGGAGGCGTACCCGCCCAGGCCGTTGGTGACCAGCCACTCATCCCCGAGGTGCGGGTCCGCTTCCGGGTCGGGCAGCTCGCGGCGCGGCAGAATTCGCACCAGGTCAGTCATGCCGCTCCCGCGGGCCCATCACCACGGCCGCAAACGCCGGAACGCGCCAGTGGTCCTCCTCATCGACGGGCGGGGTGCCGTTGCCTCCGTAGCGCGGATCTTCGCTCGACCAGAGCAGCTCCCAGAGCCTGTTTTCCGGCGGCGCCAGCAGCGGTTCCGGCGCTGGATTGTATTGCAGGTCCGGTCCGAGGTTGACCAGCAGAAGACGATCGTCGCCGCCGTCGCCGAAAAAGCGCAACACGAAGGCTTCGTCCGCGAGCACCGCGCCATCGAGCCCGCCGGGCCGCTGCGCGCGAAATACGGGCTCCTCGCGCCGCAGCCGCAGCAGGTCCTTGTGCATCTGGTAGATGGGCGCGTGGCGTTTCCGCTCCTCGAAATCGAGCTTGGCCCGCTCGAAGGTGGCGATGTCCCCGGGGTCGAAGAGATAGGCGGGCATCTCCGGCTGCGCCAGGCTGGGGAACTGGGAAAGAAACTGCGCCCTCCCCTGGCGCACCAGTTCCGCGAGTTCCGGGCGATGGTCGGCGAAGAAGGGGAAGGGGCTCGAGGCCCCAAATTCCTGTCCCTGAAACAGCATCGGCGTGGCGGGGGAGAGCAGCAACAGCGCGGTCATGGCACGGTAGCGGCCCGGGCTGGTGAGGCGGTGCAGGCGCTCGGCGCGCCCCGAGTTGGCGATCTGGTCGTGGTTCTCGATATACGTTACGAACTGCGCCGGCCGCAGACCCCAGGCGGGCGTGCCGCGCCGCTTCTTCTGCCACGAGTAACCCTGGCCCTGGTAGAGATACCCGTATTTCACGGCCGAAATGAACTCCTGCGGCTTGCCCCGATAGTCGCTGTAGTAGGCTTCGTGGCGGCCCGTCAGCGCGACCTGGGCGCTGTGATGGAAATCGTCGTTCCACAGGCCGTCGAGCCCATAGCCGCCCCGCTCCACCGGCCGCGCCAGCACGGTCTCCTGCGACTCGTTTTCCGCCACCACGATGACGCCCCGCCCGCCGGCGGCGGCGCGCATGCTCCGGGCGATCGCGGTCATGATGTGCTCCGCCGAGGCGTCGAAGATCTGCTGCGTGGCATCCAGGCGCAGGCCGTCGAGATGATACTCCTGGGCCCAATAGGCCGCGTTGGTGGCGACCCATTCGCGCACCGGCCCCGAGTTTTCGCCGTCGTAGTTGATGGCTTCGCCCCACTCGTTTTCATAGCGGCTGGTGAAGTAGTCTTCGGAATACTGCCTGAGATAATTTCCGTCCGGACCGACGTGGTTGTAGACCACATCCAGGATCACGCCCACTCCGGCGCGGTGCGCGTCATCGACGAAGCGGCGGAAATCGTCCGGCTCGCCGTACATCGCCACCGGCGCGAACAGGCCCACGCCGTCGTAGCCCCAGCCGAACCGGCCCGGAAAATCGGCCACCGGCATGACCTCGACGACGGTGATCCCGGCCGCGGCCAGCTCCGGCAACTCGCGCGCCGCGGCTTTCCAAGTGCCCTCGCGCGTGAAGGTGCCGATGTGCATTTCATAAATGACCTGGCAGGGCAGGGCCACGCCTCGCCAGGCGGAATCGGTCCACGGGAAGCGCGCCGGGTCCACCACCTGCGAAGGCCCGTGCGGTCCGTCCGGTTGAAATCGCGAGGCCGGATCGGGAAACGCATCGCCGCCATCCAGGCGAAAACGGTAGCGTACGCCGTGGCCGGCCAGGGGAGCAAGGCCGGAAAAATAGCCGGTGGTGTCGCGCTCGAGCGCGATGGCCGCGCCGGAATCGAGCGTTACCTCCACTTTTTTCCGGCGGGGCGCCCACACGCGAAAGTGCACCCCGCCTCCGGACAGAGCCTCGGCGCCGATGGGGTAGCGCCGCGCAAAAAAGGGGACAGACGCATTTTCCGTTTTCTCGACCCGCGACCCTTCGTCCCTCCGCCGGCCGGAAAATGCGTCTGTCCCCTTTTTTGCCACTAGTCGGACAGCTCCCGCAGCAGGGCCGTGCTGCGCGCGATCAGCTCATACGGCTCCCCGGACGCGACTACGGGCTTGTCCTGTTTGTCGGGGAATCCGGAATCGAGCAGCAACTCCCACGCCGTGCCGGGGACCCGCGGCATGTAGAACTGGATCGGCTCGTGATGCGGATTGAAGAGAATCATGAAGGTCTCGTCGGTAATCGGCTCGCCCACGCCATTCAGGTCGTCCAGCGTGCGGCCGTTCAACTGGAGGCCAATGCATCTCACCCAGCCGGCATTCCACTCTTCCGGCGTCATTTCGCCGCCGTCGGGCCGCAGCCACGTGATATCCCGCTCGTGCCGTCCGTCCACCTCGCGGGGCGATGTGCCCGGGTTAATGCTGCGGTCCTGAAAAAACTTCCTGCGGTGCAGGTTGGGATGCTGGCGGCGCAGTTCCACCAGCCGCCGCGTGAATTCGAGCAGCGACAGACGGCGCTCGTCCAGTTTCCAGTCGTACCAACTGACCTGGTTGTCCTGCGCGTACGCGTTGTTATTGCCCTGCTGCGTGCGGCCGATCTCGTCGCCGCCGCAGATCATGGGGACTCCCTGCGAAAACAGCAGAGTCGCCAGGAAGTTTCGTTTCTGGCGTTCGCGCACGGCGAGGATCTCCGGGTCGCCGGTGGGCCCTTCGGCGCCGTAGTTGTACGAATGATTGTCGTTGGTCCCGTCGCGGTTCTCCTCCCCGTTGGCCTCGTTGTGCTTGCCGTTGTAGCTCACCTGATCGTCGAGCGTGAAGCCGTCGTGCGCGGTGACGAAATTGACGCTGGCGGTGGGATGGCGGCCATCCCGCTGGTACAGGTCGCTCGAGCCGGTCAGGCGGTAGCCGAGCTCCGCCAGTTGGCCGTCGTCGCCCTTCCAGTAGCGGCGCACCACGTCGCGATACCGCCCGTTCCACTCGGCCCACAACGGGGGGAATTTGCCCACCTGGTAGCCGCCTTCGCCCACGTCCCATGGTTCGGCGATCAGCTTGACCTGCGAAGTCACCGGGTCCTGATTGATGATGTCGAAGAACGCCGAAAGGCGGTCCACGTCGTGCAACTCGCGCGCCAGCGCCGACGCCAGGTCGAACCGGAACCCGTCCACGTGCATCTCCTGCACCCAGTAGCGCAGGCTGTCCATGAGCAGTTTGAGCATTTGCGGGTGGCGCACGTTGAGCGTGTTGCCGGTGCCGGTGTAATCCTGGTAATAGCGCGGCTGGTCGTTGACCAGGCGGTAGTAGGTGGCGTTGTCGATGCCGCGAAAGCTGAGCGTGGGGCCCATCTGGTTGCCTTCGGCGGTATGGTTGTAGACCACGTCGAGGATCACCTCGATCCCGGCGCGATGCAGCGCTTTGACCATGGCTTTGAATTCGCCGATCTGCTCACCGCCGTCGCCCGCCGCGCAGTAACGCGCCTCCGGCGAGAAGAAATTGATCGAGTTATAGCCCCAATAATTACGCAGGCCGCGATCGAGCAGCTGCTTATCGTCCACGAATTCGTGCACCGGCATGAGTTCCACGGCGGTAATGCCGAGCTTCTTCAGGTAGTCGATGGCCACCGGGTGCGCCAGGCCGGCGTAGGTGCCGCGCAGTTCCTCCGGAATTTCGGGATGGGTGGCGGTGAAGCCCTTGACATGGAGCTCGTAAACGATGGAATCGTGGAGCGGGGTGAGCGGCGGGCGGTCGTTTTCCCAATCGAAATGGGAAGTGGTGACGACGCTTTTGGGAACACCCCAGGCGTCGTCGTCTTCGTCGCAGGACAGGTCCGCGGCGGGGTCGCCCATGCGGTATCCGAAAACAGGCGCATCCCAATTCAACGCGCCCGCCACCGCCTTGGCATAAGGATCGATCAGCAGTTTGGCGGGATTGAAGCGCTGGCCTTGTTCCGGCTGGTAGGGACCGTGGACCCGGTAACCGTACAGTTGGCCGACCTTAATTCCGGGCAGGTACCCGTGCCAGACATATCCGGTACTTTCGCGAATCGCCAGGGTTTCGGCCGGGCCGGAATCGATCGCGTCGAACAGACACAATTCCACGCCGGTGGCATTCTCCGAGTACAGCGAGAAATTCACCCCGGTTCCGTCCCAAGTAGCGCCTTGCGGGTAGGGTTTACCCGGCAATATCGTTCGTGGCATCACGCGCCCGGCAGCAGCAAGCGGCTTTCCCAACCGAGGCCGGCTGGTTCTTCATTTGTTATGGTAAGCACGCGTGGTTAGTTTTGCACGCCGGCACACGCTCGCGATGTATGATCATGCACCGCGCTTTTTCTTTTGGTGGGTGGAAGGCAGTCCCGGCGTAAACACGGCGGGGCACCCACGAGGAACCGAGCCCCGTGGATGCCCGCGCGAACGGTGGTAAACGAAAGCAGGCTCTCTAGCGAGAGGCCCGGCGCTTCACCCACCAGGCAAGCGGCGCCAAGCCGATCGCGAACAAGGATAAAGAGGCCGGT
>JADGNR010000396.1 GCA_017883415.1 Bryobacteraceae bacterium
GCCGGCACCGCTTGGAGCGACAGGTGATACCCTTTCCGGTCGATGTGAAAGGGCGCGTGAGCCCTCTTCATTCTCCCCTGGCAGTAGATGCACTTCACGGGCGCCTCCTGATTTTCAACTCCAAATCCCACTCATCCGCCTCGGGCAAATAGGCGGTGATTATGGCGAGGTAGTCGGTCTTCGGAGTGCAGACCACATGCACCCGTCTGCCCGCGTCGCCTGGACCCTCGCGCGTCTGTGGGATAGTCCTCAATAATCTCTCCCTTTAGAACGACGCGCTTGACTTCTTCCACAGTAATCATTCTATCTTGACGCGACATTTGCTTGACGGCATGGGGCAAGAAGAGCAGTCTCTTTCGTGCCGCCGCCCTAACGAGCGGTGCAATTGGAGGCAAGTCACCGCCGCTCATGGCTTGGATCTCCTTTCAACTGCGCGGCGCGCGTCAGCCCCCGATTGTACACGGGAAGAGCGCGTACGGGCTACGGTTCTCAGACTGTAGCCACCGCTCTGAAGCGCTCCGGCACTTCCACGGCGGCGAATTCTTTGGTCAGCTCGGCCACGTCGTCCGGGTGCAGCACCAGGGCCGCCATGCGGAACAGGATGTTGTCCTCTTTGTGGATGTGCTGGCGCAGCAATTCGATGTAGGCGGTGGCGTTGCCGAAGACTTGCCGGCGCGCTTCCGGGTCGCCCCGTTCGGCGGCAGCCAGATTTTCGCGCACCGCTTTCAGGCAGGCGCGGCCCTGGTCGTGTTCCGCCAGCATCACGCCGATAGGCCCACCGCGCTCCGGCACGCCTCTCTCCTTCATGCGCGGGAACAGCAGGTTTTCTTCCTTGGCGTGGTGGCAGCCATCGGCGAAGTTGCGGAAAAAGTCCAGCGCTTCGTCGAGGAAGCGCCGCGGAAAGGGCTGGCCGGCATCGGCGAGCCGGATCTGTTCCTCCAGCGCGTCGAGCCGGGCTTCGATCACCCGGTGTTCCTGGCTGAGGGTTTCGGTGGGATGCATGTCGTGACCTCTACCCTCCATTGTCGGGCGCGCCCGCGGCGTCGTCGGTGACTGAGGTCACCGGGATCGCGGAAAACTCTATAGTGGATGTATGGGAGGGCGTAACCTCATCGCGATGCTGGCGGTCTCGCTTGCCGTCGCGGCGCCTGCCGGCAACCCGGTGGCCGAGATCGTGGCGCTGGTGCGCTCGGCGATCGAGCACGGGCAACCGGACCAGGACGTTGCCAAGGCGCTTCACAAGATGCGGCCCAGCGAGAGCCTGGACGACGGCATCATCGAGGATCTCCGCATCGAGGGCGCCGGTCCACGGGCATTGGTTGAACTCGAGCGGCTGCACGACGCTTCCCACGGCCTCCCCAAACCGGCTGCGCTGTCCGCCGCGCGCGGGATGCCGCCCTCGGCCCAGGAACAGTCGCGGGTTTGGGAGGCGGCCCGCGAGAACTCGCTCAGCTACGTGAAATCCCTGCCGGACTTCATCTGCACCGAGACGGTGCGGCGATATCGCGACCCCAAGGGCCACGACGACTGGCGGTTGACCGACACGCTGCTCTTGAAGCTCACCTACTTCGAACAGAAGGAGGACTACAAACTGATCTCGGAAAACGGCCGCCCGACGATGAGATCCTACGAGGAGACCGGCGGCGCCGTCACCAAAGGGGAATTCGGAAGCCGGCTGTCGCAGATTTTCGAGCTCGCATCCAAGACCGTATTTCAATGGACCCGCTGGACCAATCTCCGCGGGCGGCCCACGCACGTCTACTTCTTCCGCGTCTCGATCTTCGACGCACCGTACCGCATGGATTTCGGGACGTCCTGGGGAGGGCGGGCGAGCGCACTGGTCGGCGAGCACGGGTATTTGTACATCGATCGCGACAGCAATATGGTGGTCCGCATCGCCTCGGAAGCGGACAGCATCCCGCCCAAATTTCCCGTGCAAAAAGCTACCACGCTGCTGGATTACGATTTCACCGATGTCGGCGGCCGCCGGTACCTGCTTCCCCTGCGCGCCGAAATCCATCTCGGAACCGGGCTCCTGTCCCACAAAAACGAGGTCGAGTTCCGCGGCTACCAGAAGTTCTCCTCCGACGCCACCATTTCCTTCGATAAATAGTGGGCTGTCTACCAGCCGCCTCACATAAATTCTTGGTAAAATAGGAGTTAACCCAAACAGAGGAGTCATCGTTGGCCGATCAGGAATTACCACCACAAGGTCCCCCTGCGCCGCCCCCGCCGGGCGGAGGCGTGCCCCCGGGCGGCAACCTCGTTCCCACCAATATCGAAGATGAAATGCGGCGCTCGTACCTCGACTACGCCATGAGCGTGATCGTGGGGCGCGCGTTGCCGGACATCCGCGACGGCCTGAAGCCGGTGCATCGGCGCATTCTGTACTCGATGCAGCAGATGGGTCTGGCCTTCAACCGGCCGACCCGCAAATGTGCGCGCATTACGGGCGACACCATGGGCAAGTATCACCCCCACGGCAATGCCCCCATCTACGATGCCCTGGTGCGCATGGCCCAGCCGTTCTCGCTGCGCTACCCGCTGGTGGACGGACAGGGGAACTTCGGAAGCGTGGACGGCGACCCGCCGGCGGCGGAGCGGTACACCGAAGCGCGTCTGTCGCGCATCGCCGGAGCCTTGCTGGAGGACCTCGATAAGGAGACCGTCGATTTCAAGCCCAACTACGACGAGAGCGAGCAGGAGCCCGAGGTCCTGCCGGCGCGCGTGCCCAATCTGCTGGTCAATGGCTCGTCGGGAATCGCCGTGGGGATGGCCACCAATATTCCGCCGCACAACCTCACCGAAATCGTCGACGCCGCCGTGTACATGATCCAGCATCCCGGCGCGCCGCTGGTCAAGCTCCTGGAGTTTGTGCAGGGCCCGGACTTCCCCACCGGCGGATCGATCCTGGGGCGCCAGGGAATCCTCGACGCCTATACCCGGGGCCGCGGCCAGCTCAAGATTCGCGCCAAAGCGTCCATCGAGCGCACCGGCAAGGATCGCGAGCAGATCATCGTCACCGAGATCCCGTACCAGGTGAACAAGTCGAAGCTGCTCGAGCAGATCGCCGCTATGGTGAACGAAAAGCGCATCGAGGGCATCTCCGATGTGGTGGACCATAGCGACCGCGACGGCATGCGCATCGTGATCGAGCTGAAGCGCGGCGAGCAGGCCGAGGTGGTCCTCAATAACCTTTATAAGAACACGCAGCTCCAAACCGGCTTCGGCGTGATCATGCTCTCCATCGTCAATGGCCAGCCGCGCGAATTGGGCCTGGTGGAGATGCTGAAATACTTCATCGAGCACCGCGTGGAAGTGGTCCGCCGGCGCACGGAGTACGAACTGCGGCGGGCGCGCGACCGCGAGCACATCTTGCTCGGCTTCCAGAAGGCGCTCGACAACCTCGATGAAGTAATCCGCCTGATTCGCTCCGCCAAGCAGCCGCGCGAGGCCCGCGAAGCGCTGATCGCGCGGTTCCAATTCTCGGAAAAGCAGGCGCAGGCCATCATCGAACTGCAATTGCAGCGCCTCACCGGGATGGAGCAGCAGAAGATCCTCGACGAGCTGGCGGACATTCAGAAGCGCATCGCCGAATACCTGGAGATCCTCGCTTCCGACAAGGTGCTGCGCGACCTCATCGTCAAAGAGCTGAAAGAAGTACAGAAGGAGTTTGGCGACGAGCGCCGCACCCAGATCGTCGAAGACACCGGCGAGATTCTACTGGAAGACCTGGTGGCGGTGGAAGACGTGGCCATCACCGTGACGCGCGGCGGTTACCTGAAGCGCACTTCGGTCGACACCTACCGGCGGCAAACGCGCGGCGGCAAGGGGCGCATCGGCATGGGCACGCGCGCCGAAGATGTGGTGGAACACCTGATTGTCGCTTCCACCCACAGCTACCTGCTGTTCTTCACTACGCGCGGGCGAGTGTACTGGTTGAAGGCGTACGAGATTCCCGACGCCGGCACGGTGGGCAAGGGCAAGCACATTTCCAACCTGATCAGCCTGCAATCGGACGAAGAGGTGCGCGCCTTCCTTTCGGTGAAGGACTTCGTGCCCGACCAGTTCATCGTGATGGTGACCCGCCACGGGGTCATCAAGAAATCCGAGTTGACCGAGTTCGACAATCCCATGTCGCGCGGCATCATCGCCGTGTCGCTCGATGAGGGCGATGAGCTGATTGGGGCCAAGATCACCCACGGCAACGAATACATCTTCCTGGGATCGCACGAAGGACAAGCCATCCGGTTTGCGGAGAGCCAGGTGCGGCACATGGGCCGGCAGGCCCGCGGCGTGCGCGCCATGGACCTCGCCGAGGGCGACTACCTGGTCGGCATGGTGGTGGTCGAGAAAGAAGGACTCATCCTGTCGATTGGCGAAAACGGCTACGGCAAGCGAACCCCGCTGGAGGATTACCGGCTGATCGCGCGCGGCGGCAAGGGCGTCATCAACATGAAGACCACCAACAAGACCGGCAAGGTGGTGGCCATCCTCTCCGTGAAGGAAGACTCGGATCTGGTGATCGTGAGCCAGAACGGCAAGATCATCCGCATTGAATCGTCCACCATCCGGCAAGCCGGCCGCTCCACGCAGGGCGTGCGCCTCGTTTCGCTGGAAGAAGGCGACAAAGTGGCCGCCGCCTCGGTAATTCCGGACACTGACGGTGGCAATGGCAATGGCAACGGCCAGGAGACCCTCCCGCTCCAGTAAACTAGTGGGGTAGGCCGGGGCGCCCTCTGGGCCCGCCTGCCCTTAGGTTTTTTGTTCCGAGCAGCCCGCATGCCCAACAAGCAAGACCGTCTCTTCGCCATTCTCCGCCCGATGGGCAAAGTCATCGTGGCGTTTTCGGGCGGTACGGACTCGGCCTACCTGGCTTGGGCCGCCCGACAGGCGCTGGGCCGCAACACGCTCGCCATGACCGCCGATTCGCCGTCTCTGCCCGAATCCCACAAGCGCGATGCCGAAGCCTTTGCCGCGCAATTCGATATCCCGCACGAGTACATCTCTACCCGCGAGTTCGACAACCCGGATTACACGCGCAACGCTCCCGACCGCTGCTTCCATTGCAAGGACGAACTATTCCTGCGCCTGGAGCAGGTGGCGCGCGAGCGCGGCTTCGAGCACATCGTCTACGGTGTCAACCTGGACGACCTGGGCGATTACCGTCCGGGGCAGAGCGCCGCCCGGCAGCACCAGGTGGCGGCGCCGCTGGCCGATGCCGGACTCTCGAAAGCCGAGATCCGCGAACTCTCCCGCATGGCCGGCCTGCCCACCTGGGACCGGCCGGCTGCCGCGTGCCTCAGCTCGCGCATTCCCTACGGGACGCCGGTGACCATCGACAACGTGAGAATTGTCGAGGCCGGCGAGGAGGAGATCAAGGCCCTCGGCTTCCGCCAGTTCCGCGTGCGCTTCCACGGCGAGGTGGCGCGCATTGAGATCGCGCGCGACGAGATGGGCCGTGCGCTCTCGCTCGACATGGCGCGGCGCTT
>JADGNR010000397.1 GCA_017883415.1 Bryobacteraceae bacterium
CACCGGCCCGCCGGTGAACGGGCTGCAGGCCGCGCAGTACGCCCTGTGGATGATGGGCAGCAGCCCGCTGCAACTGCATAAGACCAACCCGACGCGCGACCAGGCCGATGCCGCGGTGGCGGCTCTCCGGGAACGCGCCGTGCGCACCGACGCCAACGACATGCTCTACCAGTTCGAGGCCTCGCGCAATTACAATCCCGCGCCGCGGCTGGGCGAAATTACCGCGCCCCTCACGGCCGTCAACTCCGCCGACGACGAAGTGAACCCGCCCGAGCTGGGCATTCTCGAACGCGAGATCCAGCGCGTGCCCCACGGCCGCTACATCCTGATTCCGACCGGCGAGGAAACGCGCGGCCATGGCACCCACTCGCGGCCCGGCGTGTGGAACGGCTACCTCGTGGAGTTGTTGCGCGAGAGCGAAGCGCGCGCGGCGTTGTTCGATCCGCGCCACGAATACTGGAACGGGCAGGCGCCGGCCACGTTCCGGGTGCGGATCGCGACCACGGCGGGCGACTTCACCATCGAGGCCCACCGGGATTGGGCGCCCCACGGCGCGGACCGCTTCTACCACCTGGCCCGCGCCGGCTTCTATGACGATTCCCGGTTCTACCGCGTGATCGCGCGCGATTTTGCGCAGTTCGGCATCGCCGGCGATCCGCGCCTCGCCGCGATATGGAGGAGTGAGACGATTCCCGACGACCCGGTCCGCCAGAGCAATACGCGCAGCTTCGTGGCCTATGCCATGACCGGACCCAATGCGCGCACGACCCAGCTTTACATCGTGATGGGGGACCGCGCGCGCCAGGATGCCGACGGCTTCGCGCCCATCGGCCAGGTGATCGCGGGGATGGACGTGGTGGACCGGCTGTACAGCGGCTACGGCGAAACCGCCGGCGGCGGCATGCGCGGCGGCAAGCAGGGGAAAATCTTCGAAGGCGGCAATCGGTATATGGACGCCGGGTTTCCCAAGCTGGACAGGCTGCTGCGAGCCACCACCGCTCCCGGAGGGTCGCAGCTTCGATCCGAGCCGCGGTAGTAAGGCGCCCGCTTCCTGGAGTCGACACGTCCCCGGGGAAGTCTCTCTCTTCCGCCTTACGAGACCTTCGCGGCCAGCTTGCCGAAAAGCCCCCGCTCCCGCAGTTTCTTGAGCAGCAGTTCCTGAACCTCTTTATCTTCGCCCAGCTCTGCCAGTAGGTTGGCCGCCTCCGTCCCGTGGCTTGCTGCCTCGAGAGCGGGGTCTATTGGCAGCGGTACCGAGCATATCTCCTGAATCAGGCGCAACAGGATCTGCTCCTTTTGCTGGTCCTCCTGCAGGGTCGTGCCGGTGCGGCGCGCCTGGGAAAGGAGGACATCCCGGCAGGTCTGGATGAAGACCGGGTCTTCCCCATAGGCGTGCCCACCTCGCACCCGCAGGATCCTGGCGATCAAGATGGCCGGCCGGACGCTGCCGATGCTGGTGTTGAGCCCGGCATCGCGGAAGGCCCGGACCAGGGCGACGATCCGCTCGACCTCCGCCATCGGCAGCCCGGAGTGTGTCTGGGTAATGCCGGCCTCGGTCTCCTGGTCGAACCCGCTCAGCAGGATCGTGACCATTCGGTCCAGAAGCGCGTCTTGGGCGCCGTGAACCCCCGCGTAGTCGGCGGGATTGCTGGTAAAGAGGATTCGGAAATCGGGGTGAACGGCGATATGCCCGCCGCGTAGCGGCAGCACCCGCTCCTCCAGGACGGAGAGAAGCACATTGTTGGCCTCGGGCCGCGAACGCGTGAATTCATCGTAGACCACCGTGGAGCCGTTCTGGCAGGCCTCGGTGAGCGCTCTTCCCACCCACAAAGGCTTGGACTCCTCCTCGACCTTGAGCACGGTGTGAATGTACTCGTCGTGCGTATAACTTCGTTTGAAGCCGCTCTCCTTGCCCACCAGGTCCGCGGTGCCCATCTGGTCGTCCCCATGGATGAGCACGACCGGACGACCTAGCTGCCGGGCCACGTGGAGAGCGATGGTGGTTTTGCCGCTCCCGGCTGGACCGGAGAGATGAACGTGTAAGCCATCCCGGACGTAGAGCAGAATCCGGTCTACCAGGTCCTTGACAAAGGGCGTCTCCACAAAGTCCGATGGGGGCGCCGCAGTGGCTACCGCGGGCCCCTGCGCCGGTGTCTTACTCTCCGCCTGAGCGGCGCCGGGCCAGCATCGATTCGCGGCAGGACCAGGCTCGAAGAATCGTTAGTAGGTGTCTGCCAGTGTCTGCCAGCCCATTGCAAGGAGAATCATCTTGCCCTACGGTCCTGGTGCGGCGGCGAAGAGTCATGTGCTGTCGTGCAGTGCCCGGAGAACCGGTTCGAAGGGTATCTCTACCGGGGTAGTCAGTCTCGCTTTCCGGGGGTTTGGAGAGTTGGCGAACCTACAAGAAGGGGATCAGGCGGAAAAAGGCGGGCAACTCGGTTTTTTTTGCTTGCTAATTTTGGCTCACTTCGTGCGATACTGGCCTCATATGGCGAAAACTCAAGTCGATCAAGGACTGCTGGAAGCTGCACTTATCGGGTATCAAGCGCAGCTTACAACCATTACCGGTCACATAGCGGAACTCAAGAGCCGCCTCGGGGGGACCGCTCCGGCGCAGGGCGCCGGCGGTCCCGCCGCTTCCACCATGAAGCCGCGGAAGATGAGCGCGGCTGCAAAGCGGCGCATCGCGGCAGCGCAGCGGAAACGGTGGGCCGAGTATCATCGGACCAGAGGGGCGGCGCCGGCAAAGAAGGCAAAGAAACGAAACATGAGTTCCGCCGCCCGCGAGCGTATCGCCGCGGCCACCAGGAAACGATGGATAGCCTACCGGGCCGACAAGGCGGCCGCCCTGGCGGCTGCCCAGAAGCCGAAGAAGAAGGCGGCAGTTAAGAAATCCGCGGTCAAGAAGACCGTGGCGTCCGCGATGCCGAAGGCAGAACAAACCGCGGCTTCGTAGCATCGGCGTTAGAGCGAGCCGCTGGTAGTGGTCCCATCTCTAAGTGGTGCGGGCGCGGCCGTGTTACGCAGGCCCGCCGCGGATTGCCGGCTATACAGCCGGCTTTCGCCTGGCCGGATCACGGGGTGCGTTTCGGGCCGGCGGCGTGGAACCACCGTACGCACGGATGGTCCTATAACTTCCCACCGCCGCGTCCTCTTTCCCTCCGCCCCGGTTTCGGTGTACGATCTGGACACGTTACGCTCATGTAATGGGAAGGCGAGGAAGCCATGCCGACCATCAAACTAACCGATCAAACCGGCTGGGACGTAGACGTCCAGCCCGCTGACTTCTCCGCACTGCTGAAATATTTCCAGCAACTGCCTGGGTTGAGGCTGAACACCGTCGACCTTTCGAAGGTGGGCGGGCTTACGCTCGACCAGCCCGCCCTTACGTCTCTCCGCACCGGGGTCTCGTTCGAGGAGGGCATTCCGGTGGGCGAGGGCACGCCGGACATCTCCATTCGCGCCGGTTTGCACGCGTCGCTTTCCGTGATCGGACGCGCTCCAGGAGCGGAATCGCTCGCCGTGTCCGCCGACGATATCGAGATCGCGCCGGGCACGTGCTACCTCTCCTTTGCGATCGACGCTGCGGTAGGCGCGTCCACCGCGGCCGGCGCCGGCCGGTTGACGTTCGGCCTGTCGCCAGGCACATCCCTCACCATCGCCAACTACCATAGCTTTCCCCTGCGGAAGGGCATTACCCTGTTGGACGCCGTGGGCCAAACCATCGGCAGTTTCCTCATTCCCGCGCGCGCCGAGGATCTGACCGCCCTCGCGGAAGGCTCGGTGGCCACCGTGACCGGCTCGGGAACGCTGGCCTTGTCCGTCACCGCCGATCTGCTGGCGCTTTCCAACCCCCTGGCCGCGGTGAGCCTTCCGGCGCCGCTGCCGCAACTCGCGGTCAATGCCGGCGGCTCGGTGAGCGTTGGCGCCTCGTATCGGATCGCCTGCGATTACCAGTTGTGCGTCCACAAACTGGCCGCCGGAAGGGTGCGTGTAGGATGGTATCGCGACCAGTCTTCCGAGGTTTCCGTGAGTGTCACCCTTAGCGAAGGCGTGAGCGCCGGTCTCGACGGCGCCGACCTGTTTTCCACCATCGCCGGCGCCATCAGTTCCGATCCCGCCGCCGATCTCAAGGAACTCGCGCAAGCGGGGCTGAGCGAGTCCCAGGCCCGCTCCCTGCAAGCGGCGGTGCAATCGGCTGTGGCCCGCAAACTGGAGCTGGCGCTCTCCACTCAAATCGGCGCGATGCGGTCCTCCGACGCGACCTTCCTCTATGAAGTCGATCTGGCCGCCATTACGCAAGACTCCCGCCAGGCGCTCGAACAGGCCCTCCGCGGCGATCTCACCGGATTGCACCACGGGAACCTGCCCGGCATTACCTGTCTCGCCAGCGTATGGGAGAAGGCCCGGACCACCAGCGTCGCCCTCCATGTGAACCTGCTCGGCATTCTCAACTTCGGCTCCATCGCCAAACTGACCCAACTGGGAAGAGTGCTTTTCGAACCGGTGACGGGCGATCTGGTCATCACCGATCAGGCCACCGCCAGCCGAATTCAATCCACGCAAGTGAATTTCGGAGCGGACACGCAGAAACTGCGCCACGTCATGGCCGAGTCGTTCCTCATCACCGCCGTCTACCATGGCACGCGGCGCATCGCGGGAGGCCCGTCGCTGCACTGCAGTCACAGTTTCTTCGACCTGGAAAACCAGACCAGCCGCGGCCTACTGCGCCGCCTGCTCCGCGTGGGGGTGGCGCTCAACCTGTTTACGCCCCAGGAGGCCGTACCGCCCGAAGGCATCGAGGATTTTGGCCGCACCATGATCCACGCGACCACCGAATACGACGACACCCTGGCCGCCGGCCTGTTCCTCGACCGTGCCGGCTCGCCGGCCGCTGCCGAGCTCTACGAAACCATGGGGCGGAGCGCCATCCAACGCCTGGGGGGCGACGACGACATGGACGCCGCCCGGCGCGGGCCCGCCATCGACGACCGTCTCTGGGCGCAAATGAAGGAGCGGGGGCAAGCCAACTTCGCGCCGCTGTTCCCAAGTCTGCCGGCGCCGCTTCTGGGCGCGATCACCGCCGACTATTCGACCATCATGTGGTGGGCCGATGCGATGAGCGGCGCGGCGCGGCATCTGGCGTCGATCCGGCAATGGTTCGCGCAAAATCCCGCGGCGGCGCTCGACGACCCTGCGTTCCAGCGCCTGCGGCAAGACCTTGCCGATCATATCAAGACGGTCGCCGCCCGGACCACCGCGGAGTTTGGCGAGCCGTGGGGACTGCTCGCCATGCACGAGGCCGCCGGCCGGCGCGCCGGCGCGACCATCTTAATCACCGGGCCCCGGCTGGTGCGGACCAAGGAGCGCGCCCTCGCGGCCGTTGCCGTCTCGTAGCGCCCCGCCGCGCCTTGCGCCCGCGCCTCGCATGCCGCGCCGCGCCCCCGCGCCTGGCGTGCCCCGCCGCGCCCCGCGCCCGTGCC
>JADGNR010000109.1 GCA_017883415.1 Bryobacteraceae bacterium
ATTTTACGCGTTCGGGGCGCCATAACCAGAGCATGCGACGGGCCGCTTCCGCCGCAGCGGGCGCGCACGTTGCACCGACAAACCAGCCTGGACGTAGAGCATCGCTGCGGGCAGGAGGAAATGCTGGGGCGACGCAGATCGAAACCGGAGTGTTTACTCAAACCGGCCGGAACCGCCGCCGGCCTGCACCTCCGCCTCAGCGCGCGCCTCAGCCCGCGCGCCTCCGGCGCGGAGGTTACTGCTTCCGAATCCAGGCGGCGATCTTCTCCAGAGCCACCGGCGAGATGGTCTCCTCGACCTGCTCGTATTCCGGGACCGCTCCCGTCCGGGCGGTCTGGAACAGATGATTCAGGCCCGGCAGCTCGGCCACTTCAAAGTGCTTGTTGCCGCCTTCTTCGAGCGCTTTCCGGATGGCCGGCAGATTCTGCTGGGGCGGCACCTGCGTGTCCTTCCCGCCAATGAGGGCCAGTACCGGACAGGTGACTTTGCGCAAGACCGGCGCCGGATCGTACTCCAGAAAAAACCGGAACCAGGGGGAGGTCAGAACGGCGAGCTGGCCCTCCATTTGATCCGTGGGAATCAGCCCGGCCAGTTTCTCCCTGAGCTTGGTGGGGTCTTTCTCATTCTCTAACACGGCCAGGATTTCCCGCTCTTGGGCGCCGACCTTCTGTGCCTCCGCGTGGCTCATCCCCGCAGCTTCGTTGCCGGCGGCCACCTGGGCCACCAGCAGCTCATCGCCGCGTACGCCCGCTCCGGCCATCATCACGATGAAGGCGATATCGCCATTGCGCGCCGCCACCATGGGTGCGATCATTCCGCCCTCGCTGTGGCCGACCAAGCCGATGCGATGCGCGGCCACTTCAGGTCGCGTCTTGAGATACGCCACGCCCGCTTCGGCGTCGGTCGCAAAATCGGCGGTGGTGGCGGTGGCGAAGTTGCCTCCGGATTTCGCGACGCCGCGATCGTCGGCCCGCAGCACTGCAATGCCGTGCCGCGTCAGATAATCGGCCAGAACCAGAAACGGCTTGTGCCCCATCAAGGTTTCGTCGCGGTCCTGCGGGCCCGAGCCGGTAATCAGCAGCACCGCGGGGAACGGCCCCTTGCCCTGCGGGATTGTGAGCGTGGCCGCCAGCCGTATGCCCGCGCGGCCGTTTTCGTAGAACAGCTCCTCTTCGCGATAGGGGTACGGTTTGACCGGAGTCTGCGGGCGCCGCCGCGGGGGGGCCGCCAACCGGGCCGCATCCGCCCGCTCGAGCACCAGAGGGCGCGCGGCGCCGAACTGCGTGAACGTGCCGGAAATCGCGGCGAGGTCAGGGGCAATCTTGCCCTCGAACGCGGCGGCCGAGGCCTTCAGCTCGATTCTGAGCGAGGCCCCGGCGCGGGTCACCGAGGTCACCGGCATGCCCCTCGCATTCTGGTCCAGGCTGTCCCACGTGGCCATCAGGCCATCTTCGGTATTGGTGAAGTGAAACGCCAGGCGCAGCTTCTGCGCCCCCATGTCGAGCGTACCCAGCCACGCGCCGTCGATGTCGGATGGCTTGGCTGGCTTATGTTCGGTCTGCAACGGGGCGGTCGCGCGCCGCAGGTCGAGCGGCATCGGCTGGCCCTGCGACCATACGCCCTGGATCGCCGTCCCCGCGGCATTAACCGTGCCTTCGTACTTGCCATGGGCCGCGTCCACGGTAAAGGTGACCTTCGACTCCTGCAGCACGACCGAGGATATATCCAGCTTGACGCCCTGGTCGATGCTGTCGAACGTGCCGCTGAGTTTTCCGTCGTCACCCTTGGTGAAATGCACCACGAGGCGCAATTCCGCGCCGCCGGCTTTGATGGTTCCCTGCCAGTCGCCGGCGATGTTCTGGGAGTGCAAGGCGAAGGCCGCCGCCATGGCCAGCGACGCCGCCGTCAAGGTATTTCGCATGTTTGGGATCTCACCAGGTCCGTAGCCATTATCGCAGGTGCGCTCCGGAGGGGAATCGGGGGGGACGCCAGGCGGACTACCGGGAATCGGAGGGGATCAAATCAAAGGGCTCCCGAGAATTCTGGGAGCCCCGAAAAACAGATGGCGTCGCTCAGCTCTTCTATTGCAGCAGATTCCGCAAAACCGGGAGGAGTATCTTTCGGCTACGTGGGGCCGGCCGGGAGGCCTATGCCTCGATCAGGCCCTGGCGGATGGCGTAACGCACCAGGCCGGCGGTTTCGTGGATCTCCAGCTTTTCCATAATGCGCGCGCGATGCGATTCGCCGGTGCGCACGCTGACGCCCAGCAAGGCGGCGACTTCCTTGGTGGTTTTGCCCTCGGCGATCAGTTGCAGCACCTGCCGCTCCCGCAGGGTGAGCGGATCCTCCTGGGGTGCGTTCTTGTTCTGCATTTCGCGAATTACCGCTGCCGAAATGCCGGGGCTCAGATACACGTTTCCGTGCATCACCTCGTGAATGGCCTGCATCAGGTCGGAGGCGGCCTTGGATTTCAGAACGTATCCGGCGATGCCGGCGCGGAAGGCGCGCAGCACATGCTGCTCTTCGGCATGCATGGTCAACAGGATGGTGGGGACGCTCGAATCCTTGCGAATCTCCGCCGCCGCGTCGATGCCGTTCATGATCGGCATGGACAGATCCATGACCACCACCTGCGGCCGGCAACTACGGCTCATCTGCACGGCTTGCGCCCCGTTTTCGGCCTCTCCCACTACCGTGAGGTCATGTTTT
Source organism: Bryobacteraceae bacterium (assembly GCA_017883415.1). GTDB lineage: Bacteria > Acidobacteriota > Terriglobia > Bryobacterales > Bryobacteraceae > JADGNR01. Next base: position 2,710 of record JADGNR010000109.1, read on the forward strand.
TCGAGGAGGATCTTCAGGGCCTCCCGCAGCATCGCGTGATCGTCGACCAGAAGCACTCGAACCGGCATTCAGCTACCCCTCCTGGAAAGCGGCTCCGCCGCTGTCCCCTCAGATTTTTCAAGTAAAGTGTAAAGTCGCCGCCAAGAAGTTTACATCCGTAAAAGCCGGGATTCCGCGGCCCGTGGAATACCGAGAGCGATTCGCGCCGGCGGCTCCCCGTTAGAACAAGTAGGCCAAGGCTAAGTCATAGTGGTTGTTGATGCGGGTCTCCCGGCTGGTAAAGACCGTCCGCAACTGGGTGGCTTCCAGGCCCAGCAGGACATTGGGCGCCAGGTGGAAGTAAGCGTTGCCTCCGTAAAGCAGGTTCTTGCGGATGGCGCCAAGGCCCACGGCGTTGCTATCATTCACCTGTCCGGAGAAGAAGTGGAGATCCAGGCGCTTCAGCGCATGGACCGTGATCTGTCCCCACCCGCCCCGGCTCTCCACAATACAAAGGTCGTTCGGCTCCATCTCAAAGCCTTGACCGGTGCCGGTACCAAGGTGGGCCACGTTCTGCCCGGTGTAGAAAGCGCCGGTGAACTCGACCCGCCGCCAGGGGTTGAAGAACCAATCGACCGAGAACAGGCTGGAGGGGATCGATACCCCCTGCGCGTGAGTGGTGCTGGTGTGAAATCCGGGCGCGATTTCCAACCGCCGCTCTTCGTCCAGGCTGTGAAAGAACGCGAAGCGGCCTTCCAGACCCGGCCGCGAAGGTTCCGGGACGGCGTTTGGTCCCATATAGGGCCCGATTTCCTTGGTCTGTACGACGCCCAGCACGGCGCGCAAGCCGGTGGAGCGGCCGAAATGAAAATCCTGCTCGGCGCGAATCTGCGGCAGCCATTCATAGAGGTTGCCGGCGCCGGTCAGCGGCGAAACGCCCACCTGGGCCAGCGAGCTTGGCTCACGCCCATTGAAGATTGGCTTGTCGATGCCCACGGTCACGCTGCGGCTGTTCCAATCGATTCCGACCGAACCGGTTCTCAGGCGCATGAACTGGTCGGAGGCGCCCGCAAAGAAATCCATGTAGATGGAGCCATGAACCCGGCCTCCCCAGACGGTGGCCGGACCGTGGAACTCCAGGCCCACGATGGTCTGGCGCAGAGTCGCTCCCGCAGTCCTCGCGCCCGTATCGGACGCCAGAATGGGGTAATCCGCCCCTCCGCTCTGCTTCGAGTTCATAAACGCGTTGAACAGCGCCATCCCCGTGAGACGGATCGGGAAACGCTGCGACGATTCCACCTTCGTTTGCGCCTGCTCGTCAATCCGCTGCTGCTGAATGTCGAGTCTCTCGTCGACCGTGGCTACCGGCGCGGGAGCGTTCGAGGGCGCAGCCTGAGCGCTCACCGGATCACTCGCGGCCTTCGGGAGCTGGGCAGCGGCAAGATCGGCGCGCAGGGCCCGCACTTCTTCGGAAAGAGCGCGGTTCTCCCGTTCGAGCCGGTCCAGCCGGTGCAGGATATCGGTCAGCTCCGGGGCGGCCTGTGCGCCCAGGAAGAGCGGAAATAGTAATGGCGCCAGCCACAGCAGCGTGTTGGATCGTCCCATGGAAACAATGTCCTCCAATCCCGCGGACTCAGCGCGAAGGCGCTGTCCAGCAGTATGTAAATAAATTGTATGGTCTTTGTAAACATACCGGCATCCGTAAAGTTGCGGATTCTTGTTCCGTAGAAGGTGGGAGGCGAACTCCCCCGCCATTGCGGTTTATCCGTAATATTCCCCCTGACGATTCCGCAGTTCCCCTCTGCCGGTCCGCCCCGGTCGCGGATTACAGTTTGTACAGGCGGTTCAATGGCAAAGGACAAGACTCGCGCTCGCGGGCGGCTGCGGAGGAGTTGTGCGACACGACGGCCATCCAAGGGTGCGCCGGAAGGTCCCCAGCATCCGTTTGTTTTGCTGCAGCAACTGAACAACGCTCTCGAAAAAGACAAGAAACCGTTCGCCAAGGTGGACGACGACTACGGCGCGCAACTGCTGGCGGTAGCGCATCTCCATCTCTCGCTCTCGGCCCAGGACGTGCCGTCCGGCTGTGGCAGATGTTTCGAAGAGATGAATCGGACCCTGGGGCTGATCCAGGTCCAATTGCCCGCGGTCGCGTACTACGATCCCGATTTCCTCTCGGCCCTCAAAGGGGTGGCGGCCAGCACGCTGCAAGGGACGAACCTGCCGGTCACCGTCGAGGGCACATGTGGGATCCTGCCGCGAGCGTTTCAGGCTGCTATTCTCCGCGTCGCCCAGGAGATCCTGAAGAACGTGGCCGCTCACGCCCGCGCCGGCGCCGTGACCGTGCGGGTGTGGGAAGCCGGTGAATTCGGGTGCTCGATTCGGGATGACGGTGTGGGCTTCGAGCCGGACGACGTGTGGAGCGGGAAAGCCGGAGAAGGTGTAGGCCTGCTCGGGATCCGCGAACGAGTGCGGCTCCTGGGGGGCGTACTTTCGGTCCACTCCTCCCCGGGCAACGGAACCGAGGTGGTCTTCCAGGTGCCCTCGCGAGACCAGGCATAAAGCAGCCGGACCCGGGTGCCCGGCGCGGACCAGGGCGTCCGCCCCACCCATACCCGTATTTCTCGCGTTCTAAAATCCCAAGGTATACCGTGGGACCGTCGGTCCCTTCGGATTACACTTGTTACTAGAGCCGGAGGGAAAGCCGGTCGATTATGCCTGCCCTATCGTCGGCAACACTGCGGGAATATTTGCACGCCCTCTACGATTATGCCGTGGGTGGCGGGGAGGCGGCACTGCGCCGGGCGTTGCTGCTGCAGCGCCAGGCATCGGCCGACGGCGCGAGCGCGCTCGAGATATTCGAAGCCCATCACGCCACGATTCTCCCGATTCTGATGCCCGCATCGTCGCCCGAAAAGACGGCCGCGCGCCAGAAATCGGTGCGCCTCTTCTGCACCAGTTGTCCCGGATGGGACCATCAACTCTCCCGGGAGTCCCTGGATCGCGACGCGGTGGCGGGCTGTCTCGAGAGGCGCGGGCCGGCCTTGGCCGACAAGCCGGCGGCCTCCCCCGAGCCTTTGGTCGTGCTGCGCCACTTGAACGAGACCCTGAGAGAAGAGAACCGGCCATTCGCCAAGATCATCGACAACGAGGCCGCGCAACTGCTGGCCGTGGCTAACCTCCGCCTGGCCATGGCGGCTTCCGAACTGCCGCTCGGCTGCAGCCACTGCTTCGTCGAGATCAGGAGGTTCCTGGAGCAGGTGCAGGTGCAATTGCCGCCCGCCATGCTGTACGATCCCGATTTCCTGGCGGCGCTCAAGACGGTGGCGGAGAGCACTTTGCAGGGGACGGGCATTGCGGTCGCGGTGGAGGGTTCAGCCGGCGCGACGCTGCCGGAAGCGCTGCAGGCGGCGATTCTCCGCATGGCCGAGGAAGCCCTGACCAACGTGGTCAGGCACGCCTATGCGGGGACGGTCAAGGTGCGGGCGGAGGTGCGCGGCGGCCGCGAGTTTTTCTGTTCGATCAAGGACGACGGAGTGGGCTTCGAGCCCGGCGATGTCCTGTCGGGAAAATCCGGACATGGCGTTGGCCTGCTGGGCATGGAGCGGCGCGTGAAGCTTCTGGGAGGCGTGTTCGCGATCGTGGCGGGCCGCGGTAAGGGAACGGAGATTGCCATCCGGCTGCCTTTGGGCGAAGGGTGCGGCTCCCCGGATGCGGCCGTAATCCGTACGTAAAGGACAAGACATTCCACCGCCGAGACGCCGGGACGCCGAACACGCGGAGAACCTATTCACTGGGTTTCGCTCGGCGCCTCGGCGCCTCGGCGGTGAAAATCTTATCGATTCGGCATAAGCTGAGGGTATGGTAACGGCCGGCAGGCGGAAGTCGATCGCCTTATTCATCGCGCTCGGCGTCGGCCTCATTTCGGTCATTCTCCTGCTTTATATCGGTTGGGTCCTGCTCAACTGGCGTCATGGCGCGCTGCTGTTTCTCGGGGTCCTGCTGCTGGCGATGATCATCAGCGGCGTGGTGCTGAACACCATTTTCCTGGTCCGCGAAATCCGCCGCAATGAACAGCACGACGCCTTCATCAATGCCGTCACGCACGAACTGAAAACCCCCGTCGCCAGCCTCCGCCTGTACCTGGAGACCCTGCAAACACGGCCGCTGGACGAGGTCCGGCGCAAGGAATTTTACCGCATCATGCTGGAGGACAGCGACCGCCTGCTGGCCGCCATCGAGCAGATCCTGCGCACCGGGCGCATGGGCGCTGCCGGCCGCAAGCTCAACCTCTCGCGGATCGACGTGGGCGGCCTGGTGGAGGAGTGTCTGGCGCGCGTGCGGGCGCTGCACGCCATGCCGCCCGAATCGCTGGCCTACCATCCCGGCCCGCCAATGACGGTCTTGGGCGACGTGGACGAAGTGCGCGCCGCGGTGTCGAACCTCATCGACAATGCGGTAAAGTATTCTGGAAGAAACGTCAAAGTGACCGTGGAGACCGCCAGGGTCGAAGGGAAATACGTATCGGTGCGCGTGCGGGACGAAGGGGAGGGCATTCCGAAAGGCGAGTTGAAGCGGGTGTTCAAGCGTTTTCACCGCGTGCCCGGGCCGCTGGCTTCCCGGGTGAAGGGAACCGGCCTGGGACTGTACATCGTGCGTTCCGTGGCGCAGCGTCATGGAGGCCGGGCGTGGGCCGAAAGCGAGGGGCCGGGACGCGGCAGCACCTTCGTCCTGCAACTGCCGATTTCCTCATGAGCCGGATCCTGGTGGTGGAAGACGAGGAGCACCTGGCCAGCGGGCTGCGGTTCAATCTGGAAGCGGAGGGTTACCAGGTGGAAGTGGAGGAGACCGGGGAGGCGGCGCTCGACCGGCTTACCGCGCCGGCGCCGGACTTCGACCTGGTGATCCTGGATGTCATGTTGCCCGGCAAGGACGGCTTCACCGTCATGTCGGAGCTGCGCCAGGCCGGCCAGTTCATTCCCACGCTCATGCTGACGGCGCGCGGGCATCCCGACGATGTGCTGCAAGGCTTCGCCGCGGGCGCCGACGATTACCTGGCCAAGCCCTTCGAGCTGGCCATCCTGATTGCGCGCATCCGCGGCCTGCTCCGCCGCCGCGAATGGCTGCGCGCCTCGCTCGATCGCGCCGCCACGCCGGAACCGGATGCCTTCACCTTCGGCGACAAATCGGTCCATTTCGATCTGCTGGAGCTTCGCGTCCGCGACCAGGTCTTTCCGCTGACCTTGATGGAAGGCAACGTCCTGCGCTATCTGATCCAGCACGAGGACCGGCCGGTCTCCCGCAAGGCGATGCTCGAGGAGGTCTGGGGCCTGCACGAGGACACCGACACCCGCGCCATCGACAATTTCATCGTGCGCCTGCGCCGCTATATCGAGCAGGACCCCACGCGCCCCCGCCACCTGCTCACCGTCCGCGGCGTGGGCTACCGCTTCGTCGCGTCGCCCGCGAAAGACTCAGCTTGAGCTTCGCTCCTTCCTGCGGATGTGCAGCACCTTCCGGACCTCGGCTACGACGCTTCCCGATGCGTCCTTGACCTCCACCAGGAACGTCTGCTCCATCTTCTCCTGGGTCTGGAGCGCTTGCTTGATTTCCTCGATCTGTTGTTCGGACAGCCGGAAACTGGCGGACACCGTTCCTTTTCCCGGCCTGCGGAAGCGGATGCTCGCCGATTTGTCCCAGACGATGTAGTCCTTCCCCAAGTTCTCGATCAGCATGAGCATGAAAAACGGATCGGCCATGGAATAGAGCGACCCCCCGTAGTGAGTGCCGACGTAATTCGCGTTCCAGCGGCGCAGCTTCATCTCCACATCGATCTCCTTCCAGTCGGGCTGGAGCCGCTTCACCCGGATGCCCGCGCCCAGGAACGGCGGCCAGAGATTCAGGAGCAGGCGCAAGTGGCGCTTCATGGTTCGCTTCACGCGTCCAGCATATCCCGGCGCGCCGCGGGTGCGCGGAGCATACGCGTGCTTGTGCCGGCGCTGGCGAGTCATGGCGGCCCGCGCTCCCGGCCCTCGCACCCCTGATGTGATAGAAGGGTAGAGAGGCTTAATCCCTGTCGGGCATCGACCGATGAACCAATCTGCCAAGGAAGTGCCGGTCGTGATCCCCGCCTATCAGCCGGGCGAGCCGCTCGTGTCGCTGGTCCATGGTCTGGCCGGGCTGGGAGTGCGGGCGATCGTCGTGATCGACGACGGGAGCGGCGCCGGCTTCGCGGAATACTTTCAGAGAATCGCCGCGGTGGAGGGCGTTACGGTGGTGCGCCACGCGGTGAACCTGGGCAAGGGCGCGGCGCTGAAGACGGGCATGAACCATGCCCTGGTCCATTTCCCGGACTGTGCGGGCGTCGTCACAGCCGATGCCGACGGCCAGCATCACCCCGAGGACATTGTGCGCGTGGCGGACAAGCTGCGGGCCAATCCCGGAGCGCTCATCCTGGGAGTGCGCACCTTCGGCAGCCGCGTGCCCTGGAAGAGCCGCGTGGGCAACAACGTCACGCGCACCCTCATGCGTCTCATGGTGGGGCAGAACCTGGCCGACACCCAGACGGGCCTGCGCGGCGTGCCGGCGGCGCTGATCCCGCACCTGCTGCGCGTGGCTACGGCGGGCTATGAGTTCGAGCTGGACATGCTGATCGCCTGCAAGTATCAGGGTTGTCCGGTGGTGCAGGAGCCCATCCAGACCATCTATCTGGACGGCAATAAGAGCTCCCATTTTCACCCCATCTTCGATTCCATGCGCATCTACTTCCTGCTGTTCCGGTTCAGCGTGCTCTCTCTGCTCACCGCCGCGCTCGACAACCTGGTTTGGGCGCTGGCGTTCGCCGCCACCGGCAGCATCGGCGAGTCGCAGGTGGCCGGACGCCTGGTGGCCATGGTCTTCAACTACCTGGGCGCACGCCGGGTGGTGTTTCATTCGCGCCAGCGGCACCAGATGGTGCTCCCGAAATATGTCCTGCTGGTGGTGGCCAACGGCCTGCTCTCCTATGCCCTGATCCAGTTGATCCACTACCGTTTCGGCATCCGCGCCCTCACCGCGAAACTGTGCGCCGAAGGGCTGCTGTTCATTGCCAATTTCGCCATCCAGAGGGATTTCGTGTTTACGCGCCGGGAGGCGTCGCCCGCCGCCACCGATTGGGACCGCTACTACACCAGCGTTCCGGCCACGGCCCGGCTCACGCGGCGCTACACCACCGCGGTGCTGGTGGATGCCATGAACCGCCACGCGGCGCCGGCTGCGCGGGAAACGCGCCTTTCCATCGTCGAGATCGGCGGCGCCAACAGTTGCTTCGTGGACGCCATACTGGCCGAGGTGGGCTGCCGCTCCTACGAGGTGGTGGATACCAATCAATATGGCCTTTCCCTGCTGGCCCGGCGGATGGGGGCGAGCGACGTGATTCGCCTGCACGAGCAGAGCGTGCTGGACCTCTCGCTCGCCGCCGAAGCCGATATCGTATTCAGCGTCGGATTGGTGGAGCACTTCGATCCCGCCGGCACGCGCAAGGCCGTGCTGGCCCATTTCGACGCGCTGCGGCCGGGCGGCATCGTCATCATTACCTTCCCGACGCCGACCCTGTTGTATCGCCTGGCGAGAGGTGCGATCGAAGCGGTGGGCATGTGGAAGTTTCACGATGAGCGGCCGCTCGATCCGCGGGAAGTGATTCGCGCGGTGGAGGAGCGCGGCGACGTCCTATACGAGAAGACGTTGTGGCCGCTGATTCTGACGCAGGAGCTGATCGTCGCCCGCAAGCGGCCGGCGCGCGCATCGGCCGGCTCGCCGCTCACCGAGGTTACCGAACTGGCCGTCTGACCGGAAGAGAAAATGACCATCCCGATCCACGCCCGCGTGTTGTTGACGTTATGCTGCGCACTGCTGTGTTGCGCCGCGGACCAGTTGCCGCCCATTCCCCAGACGCCCAAGCGGCCGGTGACCGACGACTACCGGGGCGTCAAGGTGGTGGACGATTACCGCTGGCTGGAGCAGGCCGCCGACCCGGAAGTGCGCGAGTGGAGCGGCAGCCAGAACGCGCGCACCCGCGCTTATCTCGATCGGCTGCCCGCGCGGGGCGCCATCGTCGAGCAACTGACGCACTGGTACACCGGCCAGTCGCCCCGCTTTTCGGCGCTGACGTCTCAGGGCGGCGTGCTGTTCGCCATCGAAACGCAGCCACCCAAGCTGCAGCCGTTTCTCGTAACGCTCTCCTCGGCCGACGAACCCGGCTCGGCGCACGTGGTGGTGGACCCGAATACGCTTGACCCGAGCGGCGGCACTACCATCGACTTCTACGTGCCCTCGCACGACGGCAAGCTGGTAGCGGTGTCGCTCTCCAAGGGTGGCAGCGAGGAGGGATCGGTGTCGGTGTTCGAGGTGGCCACCGGCCAGCCGCTATCCGACGCGATCCCGCGCGTCAATGGCGCGACCGCCGGCGGCAGCGTGGCCTGGAACGGCGATGCGACGGGCTTCTGGTACACGCGCTATCCACGCGCCGGCGAGCGGCCGGCGGCCGATCTGCACTTCTTCCAGCAGGTCTGGTTCCACCGCATCGGCACGCCCACCGCGCAGGATCAGTACGCGCTCGGCAAGGAACTCCCGCGCATTGCCGAAGTCGCACTCGAAGCTTCCGACGACGGGAAGTTCGTGCTGGCGCGCGTGGCCAACGGCGATGGCGGCGAGTTTCTGCACTACATGCTCGGTCCGGAAGGCCGCTGGAACCAGATCACGCTGCTTTCCGACAAGACCTCGCAGGCGGCTTTTGGCGCGGGCGGGTCCTTGTACCTGCTCTCACGCAAGGACGCGCCCATGGGCAAGCTACTGGAAGTTTCCCCGCCGGCATTTTCTCTTGACAAAGCCAAAACCGTGGTCACGGCGGGACGTTCTTCGATTGATGGCTTTCTGGCGGCGGGCCCGTACCTCTACGTGCGCTATATGGCCGGCGGACCCTCGAAGCTGCTTGCCAAGGAGATGGGCAAAGAGCAGAAGGCCGTCGATATTCTTCCGGTCTCTTCGGTCGGCCAGTTGGCGCGCGCGCCGGGCGACCAGCTCTTGTTTGAGAACGAGAGCTTCGTCGAGCCCGCGGCGTGGTACCGCTACGATCCGGCGAGCGGCCAGGCCAAGAAGACCGCGCTGGCCGAGACTTCGCCGGCGGCCTTCGGCGACGTGGAAGTAAGCCGCCAGTTTGCCGTTTCCAAAGACGGCACGCGCGTCCCCATGAGCATTCTGCGGCGCAAGGGCACCAGGCTCGATGGCAACAACCCCACGCTGCTCTACGGCTATGGCGGCTACAGCATCAGCGAAGAGCCGCGCTTCTCCGCGCGCCGGCGCTGGTGGCTCGATCACGGCGGCGTCTGGGTCACCGCCAACCTGCGCGGCGGCGCGGAGTTCGGCGAGGCGTGGCACGAGCAGGGCCGGCTCACCAGCAAGCAGAACGTCTTTGACGACTTCATCGCCTGTGCGGAGTACCTGATCAAGGCCAAATATACGAACCCGGAGAAGCTGGCCATTGAAGGCGGCAGCAACGGCGGCCTGCTCATGGGCGCGGCGCTGACCCAGCGGCCCGAACTGTTCCGCGCGGTAGTGAGCCACGTGGGCATCTACGACATGTTGCGCGTCGAGAACTTTCCCAACGGGGCATTCAATGTGACCGAGTTCGGCACCATCAAAGAAGCCGATCAGTTCCGCGCGCTCTACGCCTACTCGCCCTACCACCACGTGAAAGACGGCGCCGACTACCCCGCCGTGCTTTTCCTGACCGGAGACAACGACGGCCGCGTGGATCCGATGAACTCGCGCAAAATGGCGGCGCGCCTGCAAGCGGCCACCCATTCCCCGCGGCCGATCTTCCTGCGTACCAGCTCGAGCACGGGCCACGGCATCGGCACCGCGCTCAACGAGCGCATCGAGCAGGACGCCGACGTGTTCGCGTTTCTGTTCGACCAGTTGGGGATGAAGTAGGGTAGGCCTCCTGGCCTGCCCACGCGCCGCAGGCGCGAGCGGCCGGCGATTTCGAGCATGGCCTCCGCTTCCTCACGATCCGGCGTGTAGGGCGACCCGGGGTAACGCAGCTTCCAAGCGTAGTCCGAAAGGACATCAGCCTCTTCCAGCAGCGAAGCCAGCGTGCCCTCGATCCTGCGGCTGGCTTCGCCCAATTCCTCCAGGTCGTGCGTGCGCCGGAACGGTCGCTCGTGCCACGTCAGAAAGGCTTTGAGGCTCTTCTCCGCCGCCTGTTGGCAAAAGAAGAGCGCGTTGGCGATATGGCCGGAATCGGTGAGGGCCCGAGCCGAGGCGAGATCCTCCGCCGCCTTGGCCAGCCATTCGCGCGTCTCCCGGGCGCGGGCGTCACTGGGTTTCATAGAGCAGTTTCCCTTCGCGCACGACTGTGGCCGGCAGGGATGCCGTGACCCAGGCTGCCCGCTCCTCGAAATCGGTTTTGCGCCAGGGCACGATGTCCTTGGCGAATCCGGTGCCACGCACCGCTTTTCGGCCCGCGCCGGGGCGCAGTTTCTCCTCGGGAGCATCGTCTGGTACGACAACCAGAAAATCGAGATCGCTGTCCGGCCCGTCGTCGCCCCGCGCCGCCGATCCGAACAGGTAGATGCGAATCGGCTGATAAAACTCGACCAGCTTATGGGTGATCTCCGCGATCGCCTCGTCGCGCGTCATAGGAGTGCGCCGCCTCCGTCCCCGATGGTAGCGCAGCCCGATGGTTAACACGCAGTCCACGGCGTGGGGGCGGCCCCCCTGGTCCGCAACCTGGTCCGCAGCCGGCCCCCTGGCCGGCCTTCGGCCGGAGGCCGACGGGGGCGTCGGCCCGCGGGCGGGGGCGCCCGCCCCACCCTGCCGCCTGGGTGTTCATCGCTTTGGTGTCCGCAACCCGGCGACGCGAACGCGAACTGATATTATGCAGAGAAACGCCATGATCCGCTCTTTCGCAGGCCTGATTACGCTTTCGTGTTTTCTGTTTCCGCCGATAGCCGCGGCGCAAACGCTCCGCCTCGCCATCGCGGGACTTACTCATGGGCACGTCTCGGGATTCCTGCGCTCCGCCCAGGGCCGCGGCGACGTGCAGATCGCCGGGATCTTCGATCCCGATCCCGCGCTGCTGGCCAGTTATGCGAAAGCCGGTGGTTTCGCGAAGGACATCCTGTACACCGACCTCGCGAAAATGCTGGATGCGGTGAAACCGGAGGCCGTCGCCACCTTCACCGATACCTACTCCCATGCGGGTGTGGTGGAAGCCTGCGCCGCGCGCCACATCCACGTGATGATGGAAAAGCCGCTGGCGGTGAGCGTGAAGCAGGCGCGAAGCATCCAGCAGGCGGCCGCGCGCGGCGCGATCCAGGTGATCGTCAATTACGAAACCACGTGGTACAAGAGCCACGGCGAGATCTGGAATCTCATTCACGAGCGAAAGGCCGCCGGCGAGATCCGCAAGATGGTCGCCATGGACGGCCACCAGGGGCCCAAGGAGATCGGCGTGCAACCGGAGTTCCTGGCCTGGCTCGGCGATCCCGTGAAGAACGGCGGCGGCGCGCTGTTCGATTTCGGCTGCTACGGCGCGAACCTGATGACGTGGCTGATGGACAACCGGCGGCCGTTGAAGGTGACCGCGCTGGCGCAGACCATCAAGCCGGCGATCTACCCGCGCGTGGACGACGAAGCCACCATTCTGCTGGAGTACCCGAAGGCGCAGGGGATCATCCAGGCGTCGTGGAACTGGCCCTACAGCCGCAAGGATCTGGAAGTCTACGGACAAACCGGATATGCCATCGCCACCGGCAACGACGGCCTGCGCGTGAAACTGGGGGACGCGCCCGAAGAGGCCCGCACGCCCGGAGACCGCGCGCCGGACGAACGGGACTCCATCTCCTACCTGGCCGCGGTGGTGCGCGGACGCATCAAGCCCTCCGGCTTGTCGGCGCTCGAAAACAACGTGATCGTGACCGAGATTCTGGAAGCCGCGCGCGATTCCGTGCGCACGGGCAAGACCATCACGCTCGAAGCGCGGTAGGGCAGACCGCCTGGTCAGACCGTTTGCAGCTCCCGCCCCTCCGCGACCACATCGCGCCGCTTCTTCATCTCGAAGTGCCACTT
>JADGNR010000398.1 GCA_017883415.1 Bryobacteraceae bacterium
CCTGCCCGCCCGAGATCACCAGCACCTTCTTCGGCTTTCCATTCTCGCGGAACGGTTTGAACACGTACGCCCCGTGGATGGCCTCGCGCGCCGCGGGCACGCCATTGCCCCGTTTCAGCACCGGTACGCCCGGACGAACCACGGAGAACGCCACCGGCTCGCCGCGCCGGGCTGCGTGGAACAGCATCTCGATGGCTTCATTGGCATCGAGCGGCTTATAGACCTTGATGCCCGGGTACGCCGTGAACAGCGACATCCAGAACAGCCCGTGATGGGTGGGCCCGTCTTCGCCCGTCTCCGGCCCGTCGTGCGCCGCCAGCATGATGAAAAAGGCGGGGGCTTGCGGGTTGACGTCGTTATCGATCAGGGTCATGCGCACGGCGTTGGCCATCATGCAGGTGAATACGCCGTAGGTGGCAAACGCGCTGAAGGGCCGGAAACCGCCCGGCAGAATATCCTGCGCCATGGCGCACGACATCATGGCCATGTTCTGCTCCGCGATGCCGAAACGGATGCCGCGGCCCAGCACATTGTCCTTGTTGATCACGCCGTAAACGCTCTCCGCCTTCCCGGTGAGAATGGATTTCATCAGGTCGCCCGCGCCCACGTAGAAGAACGCCGTGTTCTTCATGGCCCACGCGAACCAGGCCTCCGTGGCCTTGCGCGTGGGGACCGAGTCGCCCTCATGGAAAACCAGTTCCGGGGGCAAAACCTCGGGCCGCTGGAAGCTGGTGTAGTCCGCCATGGCCCGGCCCGCCAGCGCCGTTTCCATCCGTTTCACCAAGTCCGCTTCCGCTGGGATCTGGCGCGCGGAAGCTTCCAGCCGCTGGGCCAGGTACGCGCTCTCCGGCTCCTCCAAGGCCCCCGCGACGACGGCGAGATCGGCCGCCACATCGCCCTGCTTGCCGGGGATCGGGAAGCCGAGTTTGTGCATCGCTTCCACATACTCGTCGTGCTTGAGCGGGCTGCCGTGAGAATCCGCCGTGTTTTCGAGACGCCCGTAGTGGAGCCCCTTGGTGGTATGGCAGATCACGGCGGTGGGCCGGCCGGGGCCGAAACCGCCGGCCGCCAGGCGGTAGGCGTACGCCAGCTCGCGAATGTCGTGCCCGTTCACTTCGATGATGTTCCAACCCTGCGCGAACCAGTGGTTGACATAGGGCGATGGCATCGCTTCGGTGATGGGCCCGTCGATGCCGAAGTTGTTGTAGTCGAGCGTGACGATCATGTTCCCGGCGCCGAGATTCGAGGCCGCATTGCGCGCCTCGTAGCTCATGCCTTCTTCGGTCTCGGCATCGCCCGCAATCACGAAGACCTTGGTCGCGAGCCCGCACGAGCGGTGCAGCACGGCAAAACCCAGCGCCGCCGAGAAGCCGTGTCCCGAGGAGCCCGTCGAAGTATCGGCCAGCGCGTATTCCGATTCCACGTGGCCGCTGGGGCCGCCCCACCGGCGGAACCGCGAGAGCTGCTCGGGATACACCGCCGCCCGCGCATCGTCGCCGCTCAGCGTGAAGCCGCGCCGCCGCAGGGTCTCATAAACCAGCGAAACCACGCTGTGGGCCAGCGGCGAGCAATGCCCCGCCGACCATACCATGCGGCTTCTGCCGGGATGCTTGGGGTGGCGTGCGTCGAAACTCACCGCGCCCGATGCCAGCAACGTCACCACCTGCTCGGTCTTCGACGACGACCCGCCGGGGTGGCCCGATTGCGCGCCATCCACCGCGGCAAACGCCAGCCCGCGCACGACGCGGCATAGCTTGGCGATTTTCCCCTCGTCGATCTCCGGCAACGGTTCGAGCGGCAGGCCCATGAGGTTGAGGTAGGCTCCTCCCTCGGCCCGGTAGACGAGGCGTTCGGGCTCGCAGGCGCCCAGCGCTCTGAGCCCTTCTTTCTCCAGCAGGTTGAATTGGGTGAGTACGGCGGACATCGGCAAAACCTCCCACGGCGCGAATCTCTACATCCTAAACCAGTATTTTATACCCATTTATCCTGTTGCAGCGGAAATTATCGACAAGACCCCACCAGAAGGTGGGGTAGGCCTCCCGGCCTGTCTCCGCGCCGAAGGCGCGCGGGGGGTGCCGGGGGTGCCGGGGTGCCGGGCGCCCTGAGCCGGGTGGGTGGCCGGCGGTGCTAGCCTGGAGTGGTGCCGCCCAAGCCCGAAATCATGAGTCCCGCGGGATACTGGCCGCAATTGCGTGCCGCCATCGAAGCTGGCGCCGACGCAGTTTATTTCGGGCTCAAGCATTTCACGGCGCGCGCCAAGGCCGGCTTTTCGCTGGAGGAACTGCCGGAGGCCCTGGCCACTCTCCACCGGCGGGGGGTGAAGGGTTACGTCACCTTCAATACGCTAGTCTTCGACCACGAGTTGACGGTGGCCGCGCGGACGCTCGCCGCCATCGCCGAAGCCGGCGCCGACGCCATCATCGTGCAGGACCTGGGGGTAGTGAAACTCGCTCGCGAGATCGCGCCCCAACTGGAAATCCACGGCAGCACGCAAATGAGCGTCACCCACGCGGAAGGGGTGCGGCTGGCGCAGAGCCTGGGCGTGAGCCGCGTGACGCTAGCGCGCGAGCTCTCGCTCGACGAAGTGCGCGCCATCCGTGCCCGCACCGATTGCGAGCTGGAGATCTTCGTTCATGGCGCGCTGTGCGTGGCGTACTCCGGGCAGTGCTTTTCGTCGGAAGCCTGGGGCGGCCGGAGTGCCAATCGCGGCCAGTGCGCGCAGGCCTGCCGCCTGCCGTACGAACTGATCGTCGATGGCCGCCTGCGGCCGCTGGCGGACCTGCGCTACCTGCTCTCGCCCGGCGATCTCTACGCCCTCGCGCAGATCCCCGAGATCGTCGAAATCGGCTTGTCCGCGCTCAAGATCGAGGGGCGCTACAAGGATGCCGATTACGTCGCTCTCACCACGCGGGCGTACCGCCAGGCGGTGGACGAGGCGTGGGCCGGCAAGGCGCGTCCCGTCGACCCGCGCACCGAATTGCAGCTCCAGCAGGTGTACAGCCGGGGCATGGGCCCCCACTTCCTCACCGGCACCGATCACCAGGCGGTGGTCCACGGCCGCGCGCCGCGCCACCGTGGGGTGCTGATGGGGCGCGTAGTGCGGGTCGCGGAAGCCGGCGTGATCCTCGAACCCGCGGGCGCTGGCGATCTCTCCCCGCTCAAGCCCGGCGACGGGGTGGTGTTCGACGCCGCCAATTGGCGCAGCCCGGAGGAGCCGGAGGAAGGCGGCCGCCTCTTCCAGGTGGAGGCGCGGGCCGGCCTGCTGGAACTGCGCTTCGCCAATGGCGCGCTCGATGCGCGGCGCATCCGTGCCGGGGACCTGGTATGGCGCACGCACGATCCGGAGATCGACAAAGCCGCGCGGCCCTATGTCGAAGCCGCGGCTCCGGTAAGGAAGCAGCCCGTGCGGGTGCGCATCACGGCGCGCGCGGGGGCGCCACTGGCGACCGTATGGACGGTGGGCGCGCACAGCGTGACGGTCGAGAGCGATGCCGCGCTCCCCACGGCGCGCGACCGGGCGCTGAGCGAGGAGTTTCTGCGGGCCCAGTTGGGCCGATTGGGCGGCACGCCGTATGAGCTGGCGGAAGTGGAACTCCGCGCCGAGGGCTCGCCGTTCGCGCCGAGCTCGCTCCTGAACCAGGTGCGGCGGAAGGCCGTGGAGCTCTTACAGGCGGTGCAGGGTGCGCCGCGGGCTTGCGCCATCCACGATCCGTCGTCCGCGCTGCGGGCGGTTGCCCCGCGGGAGCAGGCCGGGAAGCCTACTCCCGTCAGCCTGCACCTGCTGGTGCGGACGCCGGAGCAGTTGGACGCCGCGCTCGAACTGCGGCCCGCGAGCGTCACGCTCGATTACCTGGATCTCTACGGCCTGCGGCCTTCGCTCGACCGTGTGCGCGCGGCGGGCGTGCCGGCGCGCGTCGCCAGCCCCCGCGTGTGGAAGCCCGGGGAGGAGCGCATCGCGCATTTCCTGCTGGGCTGCGATTGTCCCATCCTGGTGCGTTCCGCCGGCCTGCTGAACGCTTTGCGCGAGGGCCCTCACGCCGCGCTGATCGGAGATTTCAGCCTCAACGCGGCCAACGCGATTGCGGCGGCAGAGCTGCTCGGGCTGGGCCTGGCGGCGCTCACGCCCACCCACGATCTCAACGCCGATCAGATCGCCACGCTGGCGCGCGCCGTTGGCGCCGGCCGCCTGGAGGTGGTGGCCTACCACCATTTGCCCGTCTTCCACACCGAACACTGCGTCTTCTGCCGGTTCCTCTCCACCGGCACCAGCTATCGCGATTGCGGCCGGCCGTGCGAGCAGCACCGGCTCGCCGTGCGCGACCCCTCCGGCCGCGCGCATCCGGTGATGGCCGACGTGGGCTGCCGCAACACCGTCTTCGGCGCCGAAGCGCAGGAAGCCAGCCGGTACCTGGAAGCCTGGCAGGAAGCCGGCATCCGGCATTTCCGGCTCGAATTCGCCCATGAGTCGGCCGACCAGGTGGCCCTCGTCGCGCACGCCTTCGAAGATACGCTGGCTGGCCGCAGCAGCGCTCGCTCGCTCGGCCAGTCCTTGCAGCGCCTGGCGCCCGAGGGCGCGACCCAAGGCAGCCTGTACGTGCCCGAAGGATATCTCACCTTGCCGGTGCTGCAATAGCGCGGGGCAGTCTCAGCGCGGCGGGCCGGGGCCCGAGAGCAGCGAGAAGAGCCCGTAGTTGGCGCGCGCCTCTTCGGGCTTGCCTTGCTTTTCGGCCACGGCTCCGCGCAGTTGGTAGAGACGCGGGAAATAGAGGGGCGTGAAGAGGTTTAAGCCTCCCGGCGAGGGAATTGGGTTGAAGCGCAACAGAGGGGCCGCCTCATCGGGGTGGCCGGTTTCGACAGCGGTCCAGGCCAGCAGGATGGCGACCCCTTCGTCGGCGGCCGGGTTGGCGTTTTCGTACATGGGCTTCAGCACGGCGGAAGCGGCTGGGAATTCTTTGCTCAAGAGCAGAGCGGCGGCGAGCGCAAAGCTCTTGACCGGACTTTGGACTCCGGGAGCCAGCCTTTCGGCGCGCGCGGCCCACTCGGCGGGTGGGGCGGGCGGCTCGGCCAGAAAGCGGGCCAGCGCCACGACGCCGGCCGAAGCCGGGCCGGCCAGCGCCGCCGCCTCTTGGACCCTCTCTGTGGCCGCTCCGCGATCGCCCGCCACCAGGCTCCACACGGCCAACTCGGCATAGGCGCGCGTCGCGGCATCGCGTAGCGTCCCGTTCTGGTTGGCGCGCGCGAATTCCTGCAATTGTCGCTGCGCGGCGGCGCGCCGGCCGCTGACCCACAGCCATTCCGCCCTGCGATACTCCACCGCCGGCTCCCCGGCGGCGGCGCGCGCGTCGAAATATTGCCGGGCGAGGGAATCGGCGCCGGCCACGTCGCCCGACATGAGCCGGGCCATGGCCGCTTTGAACACATCGGCGCCGTTCAAAAAAGTGGGGTCCTTGCGGGCGGCCTCCAGGTAGAAGCCCTCGGC
>JADGNR010000399.1 GCA_017883415.1 Bryobacteraceae bacterium
CGGCGCAACTCCCGGAGTGCATCGCTCGCAATCCAGCGCGCGGCCCGCGAGTCCTGCTGCGCGATCCGTTCCGCCGTGCGAATGGCCGCGCGCGCCAGGTGAGGATTGCGCTTGCCAATCTGCCGCAGCGCCCAGTTCACCGCCTTTTTCACCATGTTGCGCTGGTCGGCCGCCGCTTCGGCGATCAGGGGCAGGAACGCTTCGAAGCGGGCGTCGGGCGCGTCCTTGTCCTTCACCGCCAGGCCCGCCATGAGCGAGAATCCCGCGCGCCGCACGAATTCCGGGCGGGCGCGTGCCCACCGGGCGGCCCGGTCAAAGGCGAACGGCGTGTAGCGGAACAGGTTCTGGCAGGCCTGGTCGCACACATCCCAGGAATCGAGGGCGCGTGCCCAGCGATCCATCTGGGCGGGCGTCACGCGCGCCGGTTCCTCCACCAGCGTCGCCAGAATGCGCGCCTCGTGAACGCCGGAACTCCACAACTGGCGCGCCAGCAGGTGGTTCCGCCCGGCTTGCCGGGCCAGCCCGCGCAGCACGGGCATGGGCACGCCCAGGGTTCCCCGCGTGCCGATGCCGTAGCGCGCCATTCCGGCCACGTTCGCCGGGTTGGCATGGGCTCTCAGCGCGGCCAATATCTGGGTTGCGTCCATTGGCTTCCTCTTAGAGTATGAGGTGGGGCGGACCCCCTGGTCCGCCGGGGTCCCCCCTCGGGGGAGCCCCCTGGCCGGCCTTCGGCCGGAGGCCGACGGAGGCGTCGGCCGGACCCAGCGCCGGACCCAGAGGGTGCCCCGGGGGCGCCCGCCCCACTTTGCGCACGGCATTGCTCCCCTCTTGACACACGATGTTCTTCGTAGTAAAGTCTTCGTAGATCATGCCCGCGAAGCCGCCCCAACCGCCGCGACCGACCGATGCCGAGCTCGAAATCCTCACCGTGCTGTGGGCCCGCGGGCCGGCGACCGTGCGCGACGTCCACGAGACGATTTGCCGGCGCAAGCCGGCGCAGTACACCACGGTGCTGAAGATGCTGCAGATCATGGCGGAGAAGGGGCTGGTGCGGCGCGACGAAAAGCAGCGCGCGCACATCTACCAAGCCAGCCGGCCGCGCGAATGGACGCAGCGGCAACTGGCGGGCGACCTGCTCCAGCGCGCGTTCAACGGTTCGGCCAAGAGCTTGATCGTGGGGGCGCTGGCGGCGCGCAAGGCATCGAAGGAAGAGCTGGCGGAGTTGCACCAGCTCCTCGAGGAGTACGAGAAGGGGACGCCATGAACATTCTCGACAACCTGGTCCGCACGCCGTTGGCGCAAGCCCTGGGCTGGGCGCTGTTTCATTTTCTGTGGGAGGGCGCACTAGCCGGCCTGTTGCTGGCGGCGATCCTCGGCCTGTTCCGTCCGCGAGCGGCGCGCCTCCGCTATACCGTCGCCTGCGCCGCCTTATTCGCCATGCCGCTGGCGTTCGGCCTGACGCTGGCATGGTCGCTGGCGGCGGGGCACGCCGCCACCACGGCGATTCCTCTCCGCGATCCGGCGCGCGCGTTTGTTTCCGCGCTCGCCACGGCTCCGGCCGGGCCCCTGCCGCAGAGCTTGCGCGACCGGATGGCGCTGGCGGCGCCCTTCTGGATGGCGGGCGTCCTGCTCTTCTACGCGCGCAGCCTTTCCGGCTGGATGGGGGCGCGGCGTCTGCGGCGGGTGGGGGTGTGCGCCGCTCCGGCCGGCTGGCAGGCGCGGCTCGACGATTTGCGCGCGCGGCTGCGCGTGTCGCGGCCGGTGGCCCTGCTGGAATCGTGTCTTGCCGACGTGCCCGTGATCATCGGCTTTTTCCGCCCGGTGGTTCTGCTGCCCCTGGGTCTGGTCACCGGCTTGCGGGCCGAGCAACTGGAATCCATTCTGATCCATGAGCTGGCCCACATCCGCCGGCACGATTACCTGGTCAACCTCCTGCAGGGGTTCGTGGAAGGACTGCTGTTTTACCACCCGGCGGTGTGGTGGGTCTCGGGCATGGTGCGCGCGGAGCGTGAGCACTGCTGCGACGACGTGGTGGTAAGTATGGCGGGGGACGCCCATGGATATGCGGCCACGCTGGCGGCGCTCGAAGCAAGCCGCTGGCCGCGCCGGGAGACCGCGCTGGCCGCTACCGGAGGCCGCCTGGTACCACGCATCCGCCGTCTGCTGGCCGGGCCGGAAGGGCCGCGCACCGCGGCCGCGCCGGTCTTCTCCATCGGACTACTGCTTCTCTCGATCGGCCTGGCGTTTGCCGTCTGGCAGCCGAAGCCGGCTCCGGCGGCCCAAGCCACGCCGGCTGCGGCGCAGGCGCAGCAAGCGTCGCCCGTCCCGGCGCCCAGTCCCCAGGCGAAGAAAAATACTCTGCCCGCGGCTGCTTCCGCCGGGCCGTACCAAAAGTGGATGAGCGAAGATGTCGCCTACATCATCACCGGGGAGGAGCGGATCGCGTTCCAACGGCTCCAGACCAACGACGAGAGGGAGCGGTTCGTCGAGCAGTTCTGGCTGCGCCGCGATCCCACTCCGGACACCGCCCGGAACGAGTTCAAAGAGGAACATTACCGCCGCATCGCTCACGCCAACGAGCACTTCGCAGCGTCGGGGATTGCGGGCTGGCGAACCGATCGCGGCCGCATCTACATCAGCTATGGACCGCCCGATGAGATCGAGGACCATCCCGCCGGGAGCACATACCAGCGGCCCGCGGCGCAGGGCGGCGGCGCCACCACCGCCTTCCCATTTCAGCAGTGGCGCTACCGCTATCTGGAAGGGATCGGCAAGGATGTCATTGTCGAGTTCGTCGATCCGGCCATGTCGGGCGAGTATCGCATGACATTCGACCCGCACGAAAAAGACGCGTTGCGCTCTCCCCCTGGCGCCAGCCCCAACCTCACCGCGATCGAGGGCCAGCCCAGGCTCACGGTCGCCGGCAAGGGCGCGCGCATTGGGGCGGTAGTGAACTCGGGCGTCGTCTCGGTCTCAGGCACCGTCGAACCCGGAGCCGGACCCTTCCACATCGTTGCCCTCGTGGTCACCGCAGGCCATCAACTGGAGACCTATATCAACGATCCGTTGAGCGGCGGGAGCACGTACACCAAATCCATCACCCTGGCTCCCGGCTCGTATACCCTGACCATCGTCATCACCGACGAGAAACAAACCGGCGCCAATGTCGCCCACGGGGAACTGACCTTCGTGGTGAGGTAGGTGGGGTAGGCCTCCCGGCCTGCCCAGCGCGCGGGGCGCGCCTTCGGCGCGGGGGCAGGCCGGGAGGCCTACCCCACTGCGATCCAGAAACTCTCGCGCCACTCGCCTCCCGGCGGCACGCTCTGCAATTCCCGGTAGACGCCCGCGTGGGCCAGGTTGAAAGCGTTGGTGATGGCGGCCATCGGTTCGAAGCAGATGAAGTCGTGTCCGGCGGGCGCGTAGACGATGGCGACGGTGTACTTCGGCCCGTAGGCGACGGTGATCTTCCGGCCGTTCCCCTCGACCCAGAAGCGCGCGCGGCCGTCGGCAGAGGGAACCAGATCGGCGAATACGTCGTCGAGCGGCATCTCGCGGAGCGGATGCGGGTCGGCGAACTCCACCGGCCGGCGCTCGCCGGTGGGGATGAGAGCGCTGTCCAGCACCAGGTGGTCGCGCGCGGCCAGGTGGACGTGCCATTGGTCGCGCGGAACCTCGGGTAGCCGGAAGTACGGATGGTAGCCAATGGCCACGGGCATGGGCTCGCTGGACTGATTCTCGAGCACGGTCTCCACTTCCAGTTCGCCCTCGGCCAGGCGGTGGGTCATGGTGATGGTGTGGGCGAAGGGAAACTGCGCCATGAGGTCGGGATACCTGCCGAATTCCAAGCTGCTCGAGGCGTAGGCGGAGCGCTCATCGGCGCCGGACGCGCCCCGCGCCCAGGCGGAGGAAAAGCTGAGCAGCCCGTGGATCGCCGTATGATGTTTGTCCCGGCGCACATTGCCCAGGCCGGGGTTGAGCAGATACCGCTTGCCGTTGGCCCAATAGGCATCCTCGGAAATGCGGTTGGCCCACGGCGCCAGGAAGGGGACGGCGCAGAATTTCCGCGCTTTCGCGATCTTCGCGAGGCCGCCATCGGGGAGCCACAGGATGTTCTGCCCGGCGCAGTTGATTTCGTACGCCATGTTGCCGATGGCGGGCGCAATGGACACCTCGATCGCGCGCGCGGCATCGGCCAGTTGCACCACGGCGATGCCGTCCACCTCAGTCTCGCGGGCGGAATAGCCGGCGGCGGCCGTCATTTCTCGTCCGGGTCGCGCAGGTCGAGGACGGTCTCCCTTTGACAGCACACGCACGGTCCCGGAGTGTAGGAGCGGATATTGCAGACTTCGCAGAAATAGGCGATCATTCTGAGCCTGCCGTCCTTGCGGACGAGCAGGGAGTGGGTATGAACGGGGTCGATCAGGAACTGGCCGGGAGCGGTGAAATGTCCCCGGGCTTCGACGGCAAAGCCGTCCAGCCGCTGGTCATGGAGGATCTTGCCGGTGGAATCGTCGCCCGCGAGTGTGACCAGCTTGTGATCCACCGTTTCGACGGCCGGCGGCTGGCCGGCGCGCAAACGAAGCGTGCCCTGCAGCGCCTCTCCGGGGAGCGATTCGGCGGCGTGCAACGCGCCCACCGCCAGGGCCAGCAAACACAGACAATACCGCATTGATTTAATTGTAGCCCGGAAGGATGAGGGGTACGTTTCACCCCATGCGGCCGTCAAGCGGCGGGCCGCCTACTTCCTCGATTTCGGCTCAGGCTCCCCCGCCACGGCCGGGTAAACCAATCCTGCAATCGCCGCTCCGAGAAGGGGCGCCAACCAAAAAAGCCAGAGCTGTTCGACTGCCCAGCCGCCGACGAACAATGCCGGACCGGTGCTCCTGGCGGGGTTCACGGATAGATTCGTTACCGGAATCCCGATCAGGTGAATCAGCGTCAGACCGAGTCCGATGGCGATGGGCGCAAAGCCCTGCGGCGCCCGCCGGTCGGTGGCGCCGAGAATAATCATGAGGAACATGAACGTAAGCACCACTTCGGCAACCAGGCAGGCTACCAGGGAGTACTCGCCCGGCGAATGGGCGCCATAGCCGTTGGAGGCGAATCCACCCGCCACATCGAATCCCGCTTTGCCGCTGGCAATTACATACAGGACCGCTGCGCCGGCGATTCCTCCCGCGACTTGCGCGAGGACATAGGCCCACAACTCCGATGCGGGGAACCGTTTCCCGACCACCAGGCCCACCGAGACCGCCGGATTCAAGTGGCATCCCGAAATATGGCCGATGGCGAACGCCATGGTTAGCACGGTCAATCCAAATGCCAGAGCCACGCCCAGAAACCCAATCCCAAGATTTGGAAATGCGGCGGACAGCACGGCACTGCCACATCCCCCGAATATGAGCCAAAACGTACCGATGAACTCCGCCGCCGCTCTCTTGCCTAAAGGCATGGGGCAACCTCCTTTTTCAAATCCG
>JADGNR010000400.1 GCA_017883415.1 Bryobacteraceae bacterium
GATGGCGCCGGCGGCGCAATTCGGAGCGTTGCCGGCGGCTGCGAATGCCACTGCCGAGCAGATGGGCCTTTCATCCAGGAATGATCGGGTCGCGCCCAGCTCGATTGTCGCCTCCGCTTCGGCCGGCGAATTGGGCGAGCTGTTCGAATACCGCATCGCGCAGCCGGTGACCATCCGCAAGAACGAATCGGCCATGCTGCCGTTCCTGCAGCAGGCCATCGAAGGGCGCAAGCTGCTGATCTACTCGGACCACAGCTCGCAGCATCCCACCAACGCCGCCGAGCTGACCAACAACAGCGGCAAGACCCTCGATGGCGGCCCGATCACCGTTTATGACGGCGGCGCCTATGGCGGCGAAGCGTTGATGGAGACGGTGAAGGCGGGCGACAAGCGGCTGATCAGCTATGCGGTGGACCTGGGCACGCGCATCACCGAAGCGTTCGGCAGCAAGCAGGCGGTGGTCCGCGAGATCCACGCCAGCCGCGGGGTGATGACCACCAAGCTGGCCGCGGAAGAGACCCGCACCTATACCGTGCGCAACGTGGACAAGAAAGCCAAAACGCTGATCCTCGAGCACCCGCTGCGGCAGGGCTACACGCTGCTCAACCAGAAGGCGGCGGAGAAGACGGCCGGCGCCTACCGCTTCGAGATCGCGCTGGCGGCCGGCGCAACACAGGAATTTCCGGTTTCCGAGGAGCGCGTGTACGACCAGTCGTACGCGGTGGTGAATCTGACGCCGGACGTTATTCTGAGCTATGTGGGCAACCGCACCCTGAGCGATGCCGGGCGCAAGCAACTGCAGCGGATCGCCGACCAGAAGCGCGCGGTAGCCGAGAACGACCGCGCGATTAAAGAGGCGGCGCGCCAGGTGCAGGACCTGAACACCGACGAAGGGCGCGTGCGCAGCAATATACAGAGCCTCAACAGCGTCAGCGGGCAGCAGCAGCAGGTGCAGAAGTACGCGCTGCAACTGGCGACCGACGAGCAGCAACTGGCCGGATTGCGCGACCAGCAGGCGGAACTGCAGAAGAAGAAAGCGACGCTTGAGGGGGAATTGGATAAGCTGATCGAGGGGCTGGCGTTTTAGCTCAGTGGGGTAGGCCTCCTGGCCTGCCCCAGCGCGGGGAGCGCGCCTTCGGCGCGCGCGGGCAGGCCGGGAGGCCTACCCCACTGGCGCGTAGTGCGCCCGCACCCGCCGCGCGGCGGCGCGGCCTACCACGGCGGCCAACTGGTCTTCCGACGCCGCGCGCACCAGTTCGGAGCTGCCGAAGTCCTTCAGCAGCTTCTGCACGGTCTTCTTCCCCACCCCGGCGATGACGTCCAATTCCGAGGTGAGCTGGCGCGCGTTGCGGCGCGAGCGGTGGAAGGTGACGGCAAAGCGGTGCGCTTCGTCGCGGATGGATTGCACCAGGTGGAGGATGGGCGAAAAGCGGTCGAGGACCACCGGTTCGTCCTCCTGCCCGTAGACGTAGATGATCTCTTCGCGCTTGGCGATGGCGGCCAGCGGCTGGTCGCTGACGCCGAGGGTTTCGAGCGCTTCGGCCGCGGCATGCAACTGTCCCAGGCCGCCATCGATCAGCACCAGCCCGGGGAAGGGCCGCTTCTCTTCCTGGAGGCGCGCGTAGCGCCGCGTCACCACCTCGTGCATGCTGGCGAAATCGTCGTTGCCGACGACGGTGCGGATGATGAACTTGCGATAGTCGGATTTCTTCATCCGGCCGTCTTCCCAGACCACCATGCTGGCCACCTTGTCGGTGCCTTGGATGTGCGAGATGTCGAAGCATTCGATGCGCGCGGGCGCCGCCGCCAGATTGAGGGCGTCCTGCAGCGCCTCCTGAATGGCCTTGGAAGACGGCTTGAGGACGCGGAAGCGGGCGTTGAAGCTGTGCTTCGCGTTGGTCTCGACCAGCGCCAGGAGAGCCTTCTTCTGCCCGCGCTGCGGGGTGCGGATCTCCACCCGGTGGCCGCGTTTTTCGGAAAGAAACTCCTCCAGCGCCTCGCGGTCCTCAAATTCCACGGGCACGTGGATCTCGGCGGGGATGAACTGCTGGTCCAGGTAGATCTGCTTCAGCAGCGCGGAGAAGAACTGGGGCTCTTCGAACTCCGCCTGGTCTTCCCAGAAGAACTCGCGCCGGTCGACGATTTGCCCGTTGCGCAGGTGGAACAGGTTGAGCGCCACCAGGGGGGGCTCGGCATAGCAGGCGAAAATATCGACGTCGTCGCCCTTGGCGGCGGCCATTTTCTGGCGCTCCTCGATCTCTTCGACGGTGGCCAGCAGGTCGCGCAGCGAGGCCGCTTCTTCGAAGCGCATCTCGGCGGAGGCGGAGGTCATGCGGCCGCGCAGATCGCGCGCCAGGTCGGTGTGGCGTCCTTCGAGGAACAGCTTCACGTTGCGCACGGCGGCGGTATAGATGTCGTCGGTGGTGAGCCCCTGGACGCACGGCCCCAGGCAGCGATGAATGTGGTATTGCAGGCACGGTTTGGGATGGAACCGCGTGAGATCCACCTTGCACGAGGGCACCAGGAAATGACGGTGGATGAAATGGACCAGGCGATGGGCCAGGTTGGCGGGGAAGTAGGGGCCGAAGTAGGTCGCGCCGTCCTTGCGCAGGCGGCGCGTGACGTAGACGCGCGGGTATTTCTCGCTGGTGAGCTTGATATAGGGGTAGGTCTTGTCGTCGCGCAGCAGGATGTTGAAGCGCGGCTGGTACTGCTTGATGAGATTGTTTTCGAGAGCGAGCGCCTCTTTCTGGTTGTCGACCAGGATGTAGTCGATGTCGCGCGCTTCGGAAATTAGCGTGCCGGTCTTGACGTCGGCCAGCTTGTCCTCGGAGAAATAGCTGCGCACGCGGTGGCGCAGGATATTGGCCTTGCCGACGTAGATGATGCGCCCCCCGCCATCCTTATACAGGTACACGCCCGGCGCAAGGGGAAGCTGGCCTACTTTGTCCCGGAGTTCCATGGAAGGGAAGCTATGGATCAATTATAACTTCGGCCGGGGAGGGGGATTTGACGCGGAGGCGCGGAGAACGCGGAGGAAGCGCGGAGAAGAGATGCGGAGTTTTGGAAAAAGGCGCGCGTGGTCATTCCGGCGGCGACGCGGACCATCGCCATCCGCCTGGATGCGAACCTACATGGATGCGCATCTGGCCGGGGACCGGGCGCCGCGGTAAAATCGGATTATGACACGGTGGGTTCTGCCGGCACTGTTGGCTGCGGGGTTGGGGACGCTTCGCGCGCAGGAGGCCAAGCCGCAGACGCCGCCCGACCAGAAGCAGGACGAACTCAAGAGGCAGCGTCCGAAACCTCCGGCGGGGGGCAAGGAAGAGGTGCCGCCGGAAGAGGACAAGTCGCTCACGGTCAAGGAATATTCGTTCAACCCGCTGCAGGCGCAGCATGAAGTGGACGTCGGAAACTTCTATTTCAAAGAGAAGAAGTACCGCTCGGCGGCAGGGCGCTTTCGGGAAGCCACCAAATGGAACGACGGGTTTGCCGAAGCGTGGCTGAGGCTGGGCGAGGCCGAAGAAAAACTCAAGGACAAGCCGTCGGCCAAAGAAGCGTACACGAAATACCTGGCGCTGGCCAAGGACGCCAAGAACGCCGCCGAAGTCCGCAAGAGGCTGGACAAGCTGAAGTAGCTCTCAGCGGTCAGAACGAGGCAGGCGAAAGCGCCTGCCCCACAAGAACGCAACAACCCTGAAATCCATTTCAGCGGACCAGCCGTACTAGCCCGTAGCAGACCAAACAGACCCAGAAATCGACGGCCAGGCCCCAATCGATTTGAAACGGCTGGTGCTGCGCCCGGAGCGGGAGGAATCGCTCCACGCCGAAATAGATGGCGTTGCCGGCGAGCACCGCGATCAAAGACCGCCAGAAGTTCCGCTTCATGAGCTCACGCTGCGTGTTCGAAAGGCGACCAGGGGGTCGCCCGCGGACCGGGGGGTCCGCCCCACAGGGCAGGTTGCGATGGTATAATCGGACTTCTTATGGCACAGATTTGCGAAGTATGCGGCCGAGGGCCCCAATTCGGCAACCGGATCAGTCACGCGCACAATGTCAGCAAGCGGCGCTGGAACCTGAACCTGCAGTCGGTGCGCGCGCTGGTGAACGGCGCCGGCCGGCGCATGCGGGTGTGCACATCGTGCATCCGGTCGGGCAAAGTCCAGAAGGTCGCGTAGCCGCACCGCTTCCAGGTTCGCACACCGGCGAGCCGCGATTCCGTTTTCCCGTCCATCCCAGGCCTAATCGGGTAACTTCTGCGCACTTCCCGCGCACTTGTTAACATTTCTTGGCTTTGCATGCAAGTGTTTAGGCAGCAAGGCTTTCTGGGAAGGTATGGCACGGCACGTGCTCTCTACCGGATGGGGCCAAGTCCCATGGCGGGCACACCGGAAGAGCGGGAAACAACGAATCGGCAAGGAGTGATGGCCCCAGCGCCCTCCCTGGAGGAGCCGCGCCGGGAATCGGAGCCGCGCCGGGAATCGGGCCGGCTGCGCCTCGCCAAATTCTTCGAGCGCCGCGAGGTGCGCATCACGGGGACAGCGCTGGGCGCGGCATTCCTGCTATTTCTGGTGGTCTTCGGCTATTACTACCTGCGCTTCGCCCATATGATCGACCGGCGCCTGGCGGGGGGCGCTTTCTCCGATACCGTCGACATCTTCGCCGCGCCGCGCCAAGTGGCGGTGGGCGATGAGCTGACGGTCGAGGAGGTGGTCGCGCGTTTATGCCAGAGCGGCTACACCGGCGCGCGGGGCAACCCCATGGGTTGGTACCACCAGCGGCCTGGAGCGGTGGAGATTTTTCCGGGCCGCGATTCCCACTCGGAAAGCGAGCCGGCGGCTCTGGAATTCTCCGGCGGCAGGATTGCGCGGATTTCCTCCTTGCGGGACCACACGGCGCGCGCGGAATACGAACTGGAGCCGGCGTTCCTGACCAATGTTTCCGGCCACCGCGAAAAACGGCGCCTGGTGCGCTTCGCGGATATTCCCGCGGACCTGGTCCACGCCGTCATCTCGGTGGAGGACAAACATTTCTTCCATCACTCCGGCTTCGATCCTTTCCGCATGATCAAAGCCGCGTACGTGGACGTCAAGGATGGCCGCAAGGAGCAGGGCGCTTCCACCCTCAGCATGCAACTGGCCCGCGGCATCTGGCTGGACAACGACAAATCCTGGAAGCGCAAAATCGAGGAGCTGCTGATCACCATGCACCTGGAGGACAAGCTCAGCAAGCAGCAGATCTTCGAGGATTACGCCAACCAGGTCTACCTGGGGCGCCACAGCACGTTCAGCATTCACGGCTTCGGGGAAGGGGCGCACGTCTACCTGGGAAAGGACCTGGCGCAGATTTCCCACGCCGATGCCGCGCTTCTGGCCGGCATGGTGCAGCGGCCCAGCTTCTATAATCCGTACCGGTATCCGGAGCGCGCGCGCGACCGCCGCAATGTGGTGCTCGGGCTCATGCGGCAGAACGG
>JADGNR010000401.1 GCA_017883415.1 Bryobacteraceae bacterium
GTACCGAGCGCCTCGGCCACTTCATCCGGTTCGGGCTGAGAGGGCTCACCGGGATACCGGAACTTCCAGGCATACTCACTAAGCGGCGCAGCTTGGTCGACGACCCCACGCAATGACGGATCGACCGCCAGACACAGTTCGCCGATCTCCTCCAAGTTGTGGGTCTTCCGGAAAGTGCGACCGTTCCAGGCCAGGAATCCCTTGAGCGCTTTTTCAGCGGCCTGTTGGCAGTGGAAGACGGCCTCATCAAACAATGGCGGGGCGGTGGCCGTCAGCGCTTCAGCAGCGCGGAGATCGTTGAACGCTTTGGTGAACCATGCTCGCGTCTCGGCAACCAGCTCGGGATCAAACGCCATAGAGCAGCATGCCCTCCCGCGACACTGTGGCGGGCAGCGATGCGGCAACTCGGGCCCGGCGTTCGAAGCTCGACCGGGACCATACCAAAATGTCAGCCGCTGTCCCCGTGCCCCGCAAAGCCCGATACGCCAGCCGGCTTCGCAGCCGCTCCGGCGGCGCGTCATCGGGCACGATAACCATGATGTCGTAGTCGCTGTCCGGACCGGCTTCTCCCCTAGCGACGGAACCGAACAGGTAGATGCGCTCCGGACTGTACGCCTCTACCAGTCGGCGCACCACCTCGGTCAAGACCGGATCGTTAGCGGTTGACATGACGCGTCCCCATCCAGTGTGTCACAACCGCCGCAACGCGCTTGCGGCTCCGGCTGTGGCGGCGGCGCGCCAAACACGGTAGACTCTCGTTCAGGGAGGCCGCATGTCACTTCGGCCGGTAAAGCGGCTGGTGAAATCCAAGCCGACGCTCGAGGGCGCGGGCGTGCATCTGCGCCGCGCATTTGGTTTTGGCAATACTTCCGATTTTGACCCGTTTCTCCTCCTCGACGATTTTCGCAACGACGTCCCGGAGGATTACCTGGCTGGCTTCCCGTGGCACCCCCACCGCGGAATCGAGACCATCACCTATGTGCTGGCTGGAACCGTTGAGCACGGCGACAGCATGGGGAACCGCGGCGCCATCGCGGCGGGCGACGTGCAGTGGATGACCGCCGGGAGCGGGATCATTCACCAGGAGATGCCGAAGGGCGATCCCACGGGCCGGATGCATGGCTTCCAGTTGTGGGCCAACCTTCCGGCATCGCTGAAAATGACGCCGCCCCGCTACCAGGAAGTAAAGGCGCCCGACATCCCGGCGATCCAGGACGACGACGGTACGCACGTGCGCGTGGTTTGCGGAACGTTCTGGGGCCGGAAAGGGCCGGTCGACGGCATTGCCGCCGATCCGATTTACCTCGACGTCTCCGTGCCGCCGGGCCGCAGCAAGGCGCTACCTGTAGAGACCACACGCCACGCTTTCGCGTACGTATTCGGGGGAAGCGGGAAGTTCTGCAATGCCTCGGAGCCGCTGGCGGTGCCCACCGAGGCGGTCGGGTGGGCGGACACCAAGCCTCCGGCGGAAGCGGACAACCGCTCGCTGGTCCTGTTCGACCGCGGCGACGAGCTCATGGTCCATGCCGGCGAAGATGGAATCCGGTTTCTGCTGTGCTCGGGGAAGCCGCTGCAGGAGCCGGTGGCGTGGTACGGTCCCATCGTGATGAACACGCAGGAGCAGCTCCGGCAGGCGTTCGACGAGCTGGATCAGGGCACCTTTCTTAATCCGCCGGCGCGATAGCGGGGGCGCGAAAGCCGAAGAAAACGATTCCGATCAGGCCGAGGAGGCCGCACGTCCGGCTGAGCGCGGCGAGGAGTCTCCGGCCCGGCGGCGGTGCTGGCGGTTCCGTCAGCCGCCCGTCTTCCCGCGCGAGGCGGATGAGCGCGGGGTCGCCGAAGACGCGGCCGCGGTCGAACACCACGGTGCGGCCGGCCCGCAGGGCTTCGAGGATTCCCTGCTCCGTGGCACTCCGCGCGAACACGAACGTGCGGCAGACGCCCAGCGGCCCAGCGCCGTGGTAGTCGGACGAGCCGATGGCGGTCACCTGCGCGCGCTCGTAGAATTGCCGCAATTGTGCGGTGTCATTTTCGCTGACGAAGGCGGTGGGCTGCGCCACTTCGGCGCCGTCCAGTTTGCCCAGGACCGCCTCGAACGCAGGCCAGGAACCGGCCAGGGGGTGCGCCGCAATGCCGATGCCTCCCTGCGCGTGCGCCTGGTCTATGGCGGCGGGCGCGCCGAGCCGCCAACTGATGGCGCGGTGGATGCCCACGGCGATCACGTGGTGGCCGGGCGAATGGATCTCTTCACCCACCAGCACGATGGGCCCGCCGAACCGGCGGGAAAACCACTGGCCCGCTTTGCCCTCCCACACGTTGTCGTGTCCGGTGAGGGCGATGGCATCGAGGCCCTGCCGCCGCGCCTCCACCACGAGGTCCCAGGGCGCCAGCGTGCTCCCGCTGAGCGGAAAGCTGTGCACGTGGAAATCCGCCGCGAGCACGCGATAGCCGCCGAGGATCACGGGCGCCCTCTCGGGCGGCGCATCGGAGAGCGTGCCGCAGGCGAGCGCCGCCAGCAGGAGGCATGCGGAGACGACGCGCGGCGAAATCACAAGCCCAGCCCCGGCGCCAGCACCGTCCACGCCGCAGGCGCGAGAAACAAGGCCAGGGCGCTGGTCCAGCAAATGAGGCGCTGTGCCAGGAGGTCGCGGGCCGCGCCGGCGGCGGTCCTGGCGAATACCGCTCGAAAGAACCAGAAGTCGATGTATCCCGACCAGGCGATCGCCGCGAAGACAGGGCCGTAGCGGACCCAGGGCCTGCCGAACCACTCAAAGGCCTGAGGGGCCGGGCGGAAGGCCCACACCGCGGCAAAGCCGATCAACCACAGGAACCACACACCGTGGCCCATGAAGAACAGATCGATGGCTCGGGAGAAAGGAACCTTCCCGCGCCGGCGCGCGCATACCGCGGCCAGTGACGCGATCTCGCACAGGGGCACAAACGTCCAATAAATAGTGGCGGGGACTGCCAGGCGCAGGGTCACGCGCCCCGATGCCATCAGCGATACGATGCAGCCGAGAACAAAAGCAACCAGTAAGGGACGCCGCCACGCCAGGAAACGGCCGCCGCCAGCCGGCAGCACCGCCACCCGGGGCCATGCCACCCGCGGGTGCAGCATGACCCAAGCTTCGGGAGAATATCGCGGCGCTTCCATCGGGCGGCCCCGCCTACTTCACAATCGTCACCGGCACTTCCACCTTCACCGTTTTGGGCGGCAGGCACACCTTGTTGTTGCACGTTTGGTAGGACGCGCTCACCACCAGGTTCTGCGCTCCGGCGGCGGCGCCCGGCGCGACGCGCACCGGCAGGACGAAGGCGGCCTCGCCCTCGTACAATTCCACTTCCATGTTGAACGAGGGGTCCTCGATGACTTCCGGCTCGTCCGCCTTGATGCCGCCGGCGAGCTCGAACGGCTGGCCGGCGGCAAGCCAGACGCGCGTGGGGATGGGCCCCTCGGCCATCGGCTTCAGCGAGTAGAGGTGCCAGCCCTCCTGAATGCGCGCGACCAGCTTCACGGTGAAGCGG
The DNA here is from genome assembly GCA_017883415.1 of Bryobacteraceae bacterium. Lineage (GTDB taxonomy): Bacteria > Acidobacteriota > Terriglobia > Bryobacterales > Bryobacteraceae > JADGNR01. The sequence continues at coordinate 3,526 of JADGNR010000401.1, forward strand.
GCGCCCGGTTTCACCGCCTTGACGGGAACCTCTTCGAGCTTCCAGGCCACCGGGTCGGGCGGCGCCGCGCCCAGCGCCGCGGCCAGCAGGGCCGCGCAGATCGGCGTCTTCATATCAATTGGACAGGTCCGAGACCATGCGCGGCGCGGGCTGCGGGTTCAGGTCCACATACACCGCCTGCAGCACGTGCTTGGTTTTGTCGTCCTGAATGAACGCGACCACCGCCAGTTCTCCGCGGTTGATCTGGTATTTCTTCTCCGCGAACTTGAAGGATTCTCCGCGGTGGCCCTTGGCTTCGTAATCGTCCAGGTGGGCCCGGAGAACGGCGCTCACGTGGTCCAGGTCGAAGGTCTGTTCCTGGGTGAACCAGGTATTAGGCGCCACGGCAAAGCCATTGTCCTTCGGCCCGCCTGCGGCCCTTACCACCATGGGATGGAAACGAATGCCGTTTTCGCCGTTGAAGCGGATTTCCTTTTCCACCAGCAGGACGTGCAGCTTCAGGTCCGGCGAGTCACTCTTCGCCCCCTGCACGAACGCCGTCACACTGACGGTTTCGCCGATCAGCGCGGCCTCGACTCTCAGCCCCGCCTCGGCGGGCACATCCAGATCCTTCTCCAGGTCCGGCCGGAAGCGCTCGAAGATCTCCTTGGCGTTCTCGCGTCCTCCGCCCCCCACGGTCTTCTTGCCGTCGATGGCGAAGGTGGGAACTCCGTTCACGGCGTAGCTTTTGGCCCGCGCCTGCGTATCCGGATTGGTCATCGGATCGGGCCGTGGGATGTGCTGGTGATACATCACCACCGCCAGGTCGTTGCGGGAATATCGCTCCATGGCGGCGTCGAACGCCACATCGGCGCCGGCGCAGGGCGGGCAGCCCGAGCCGGTGAAGACTTCTCCCAGCACCACCCGGTCGCTGCGCTTTTCCGATGGCTTGTACGCTTCGGCGTGTACCGGATTGGGATAGCGCTTGCGGTACTCGGCGTCGAGCAGGGCGTCGAGACCGTCGAGCGACCCGTTATGGCTCTTGCGGTACACCGCCTCAAGCGCGGCGTTGGCCGTCTCGGGAGCCCGTCCGCTCAGGCGCACGGGGATGAGGTAATCGAGAGCCTTGGTATCGTGGCCCGCCTTGGCCGCGAGTTCGCCCAGCACCGCGGCCGCGGTGGACAGGTTGGGATTATCGGCGTAGGCCTCTTCCAGCAGCTTCTGGCCGCGCGCCTTCTGTCCCAGCTTGATTTCGATCTGCCCCAGGGTAGCCACGCGCGACGCGCGGCTTGTTTTGAAACGCTTGATCAGCTCTTCTTCGGCGGGCACGGTCTGCTTGCGTTTCTCAATCGCGGCGCGCTGCTCGGCGAGGTATGCCGCCTGCTGCATGGCCAGCACACTCTTCTTGGCGTACTCCCCGGCGTCCTTCAGCAACACCGGGCCGGAAAGGAGCGCATCGGCGATCTGCGACGCCACTCTCCCCTTGTCTTTTTCGGGCGCTTCCTGGTAAAGCGCTCTGGCCTTCCGGCGAATGCGCGCCGCCTGGTCCGGCATCTTCTGCGCCAGGGTCGAGAGCACCGCCATGCCGGCGTTTTGCGCCATCTGACTCTCCGGGAAATCGGCCTTGAACTTTTCCAGCGCCTCGATGTTTTTGGCCGGGTCGGCGATCCGGGTGGCATCCTGGAAGGCTTTCATGTCCGGAGGGATTTCCCGCGCGGCCGGAGGTTGCGGCTGTGCCGCCGGCGGAGGTGCGTCCTGGGCGGGGGGATTGGTCTGTGGTCCAGCCCAGGAAAAAGCCAGGGAAAAGAGCAGGGCGGGAACGAGCGGAGCTTTCATGGCGAACGCCTCACAACGACTCGAATATCAGAATCCACATTCTACTCCCATGACGCGGGAGGGGCCGGCGGGCGGCGGTGCCTGTCAGGCACCACCCGGCGGGCGCGCGGGGGTC
>JADGNR010000402.1 GCA_017883415.1 Bryobacteraceae bacterium
TCGAACCATGGAAGAACCCCGGTCTCATCCTGGACGCGTTCGAGCCGCTGCTGCGCGACGGGGCCGGCCTGCAGTTGCTCTTCCTGGGCCCGATCGGCGACCACAACGAGCCGTGGCTCGCCGCCAGACTGGAGGCCATGGCCGCGAAATATTCCGGCTTGGAGCATTGCCCGCTCCCCGACGACGACATGCTTCGCCGGCAGATCGACGAGTCGCGCGCCACCATCTTCGTGAGCGTGGCCGAGGGATTCGGACTTCCGCCGGTCGAGAGCCTGTGGCGGGGAACCCCCGTCATTGTTTCCCCTGGCCTCCCGAGTCTCGAGGGCCACGGCGCGGCGGGTCTCCATATCGTCGATCCGCTCACCGCAGACAATTTGCGAAACGCCGTAATCGCCTTTCTCGATGAGGCCTACGGCCGTCAAAAATCTAAAGAGGCGCTCGGCCTGGATCTGCCCACGTGGCGGTCGTTCACCCGGGAATTGGCCCAATGGTGCAGGCCCCGGTGAACGGCCGGCCTCAAACCAGCGGCCGATGTCAAGGTTAGAATAGACTAGGCGGATCGATCTGCCGACCCCGCGCAGCGTCATGATTACCTACGCCCAGAATTTCGAGGACGTAATCCTGAATCGGGTTTTCGGAGCCCGGAGCTCCGGATTCTACATCGACCTGGGCGCCATGGATCCGGTCGATGGCTCCGTGACCAAGACGTTTTACGATCGCGGTTGGCATGGAATCAACGTCGAGCCGGACGCCCGTTTTTACGCCAGGCTGGTTGCCGATCGCCAGCGAGACATCAACCTGAATATAGCGGTCGGCGAGGCCGAGGAAGTCCGGTCCCTGTACTGTTTTGAGCAGCCCGGTATTGCCACCTTCAACCCTCGTTTCCGCGACTATTTTGCCGGACGGGGACAACCCTGGACCGAGGCGCCGTGCCGGCTCACCACCCTGGGCGGCATCTGCCGCGAGTACGTGACCGGCCCGATCGATTTTCTCAAGCTGGACATCGAAGGCTGGGAGGGTCCCAGTCTGCGCGGCGGGGACTGGCAGCGGTTCCGTCCGGTGGTTCTGGTAATTGAAGCCACGGAGCCCTTTTCCCATGTTCCGGCATGGGAGGATTGGGAGCCGTTCGTGACCGGGGAGTGCGGATACGTCTTCGTCTACTTCGACGGCTTGAACCGGTTCTACCTCCGCCGGGAAAACATGGAGCTACAGCCCCTGTTCGCCTATCCTCCCAATGTCCTGGACGGATTCGACTTGTATTCCCGCGTGGAGGCGCAACGGCGCTGTGACCAGGCGCAGGCAGAGACGGCCCGATGTAAGGTCGAAATCGACTCGTTGCGCAAGGATCTTGACGAACTCCGCCGCCGGACCTTGATGGGCGGTTTTTGACAGCAACAAAACGGGCCGCGATTCCTCGCGGCCCGTTCGCCAAAAAAACAAACGTCTTCGGAATGCCTTACCCTAGCAGGAGCGCTTCTTCCGCAACCAATAAGCCAGCGGCGCAAGCCCAATCAACAGGAGCGACGCAGAGGCCGGCTCGGGAACTCCTGCGGCATCCGTAAAGGTAAAGCTCCCGGTCAGTATCGCACCCGTGAAATCAGCCGTCGAACTTTGAAATGTGCGGGTCGCTCCCGTAATGCCGGTGTTCGTGTTATTGACAATAATCGTAAGGGTGTTTGCTACTCCCGCTGCGTTGAAGCCGGTGGTCCTCGTGCCGGCAGTGGGGCCGGCAAAAGTGAACGCCGTGGCGGCAACGTCGGTGAGCGACATGGACCCGGCGCCGGCGGCCGATGACTCTCCGATGATTACGCCGTTTAGCTCGAGGACCGCCCGGTCATCTGCCCCGAAACCACTAAAGGACAGCGACGGTGCAGTCGCGCCGACCGGAAGCGTAAATGACAGGGTGGCCACCCAGAACCCATCGAAATTCGCTAGAGTGCCCCCGGTGACAAAGGTCCCGCCCGACAGAGCGGTGCTCGTGATGCTGATGCTGTTGTCCGCCTGGAATTTAGCGGCCGCATTGGTTGCTCCCGCACCGGTGATCAGCCACGGGTCTGCGGCCACGGTGCTGAGATTGATTGTCCCGGCGGAAACCACCGACAGAAACACCAGGCCAAGGACTGCGGTACGCAAAATAGTTGTGCTTTTGAATCCGAACGCGTTTGTCATTTCCCCTCCGTGAACCCCTACCAAGACATCAACTGCGCCCCCCTGGTCCTGGTCGATTCGTCACAAGGATCATAACATTTTTTCCAATGAGGTCAACCATTCAATCGGCGCCGTAAATAGCCCGGCTGATGCGGTAATGTACTGTTCCTATCAAACTCTTAGCCGAACCGTACGCCACCGGCCAATCGGGCTGGTTGACGGACCTCCCCCCGCATGGGGGCGTTACAGATCATAACCAAAGTTAGCGTCGGTTTCACTACCAATTACGGGATAGTGTACGGCGTACATCTACCCCAATAATCAGGCTCTACGGGTGGTGCAGGAAGCGCCCCGATTTCAGGGAGTCTACCGATCGTGAAGGTTGTGATTTTGTGCGGCGGATTGGGCACGCGCCTCCGCGAAGAGACCGAATTCCGGCCGAAACCCATGGTGGAGGTGGGCGGCCGCCCCATCCTGTGGCACATCATGAAGTCCTACGCGCACTTCGGCTTCCGCGATTTCGTGCTGTGCCTGGGCTACCGCGGCAACGCGATCAAAGACTACTTCCTCAACTACGAAGCCATGAACAACGACTTCTCCATTTGCCTGGGGCAGAAGTCGCAGATCCGCTACCACGGCGTCCACGGCGAGCAGGGCTTCAGCGTGACCCTGGCCGATACCGGCGCCGAATGCATGACCGGCGGGCGCATCCGCAAGATCCGCAAATATATCGACACCCCCTCGTTCCTGCTCACCTACGGCGATGGCGTGTGCGATGTCGATATCCGCCGCCTCGCCGAGTTTCACCAGAGCCACGGCAGGATCGCCACGGTCACCACCGTGCCGCCGATTTCCCGCTTCGGCATGATCGAATTGGGCGACGAAAGCCGCGTGCACCGGTTTACCGAAAAACCAAGAACCGATGGCTGGATGAGCGCCGGATTCTTCGCCCTCAACCAGGAGGTGTTCGACTACCTCGGCGGAGACGATTGCGTTTTCGAGCGCGACCCCCTGGAGCGCCTTGCCGCCGACGGCCAACTGATGGCCTACCGGCACGACGGGTTCTTCTACGCCATGGACACCTATCGGGAATACCAGCATTTGAACAATCTGTGGAGCGCCGGCGCCGCTCCCTGGAAGGTGTGGGCGTGAAGGGTGGCTTCTGGCGGGATCACCGGGTTCTGGTCACCGGCGCCACCGGCCTGGTGGGCGGCTGGCTCACCCGCCGCCTGCTGGATGCGGGAGCCGACGTGGTCGCCGTGGTGCGCGATTGGGTTCCACAAAGCGAGCTGGTCCGGACGCGAACCATCGAGCGGGTCAACGTGGCGCGCGGGGACGTGCGCGACCGCGACTTCCTCGAGCGCGTAATCGGCGAATACGAAATCCAAACCGTCATCCACCTGGCGGCGCAGACCATTGTCGGAATCGCCAACCGCAACCCGGTCTCCACTTTCGAAAGCAATATTCAGGGCACATGGAACCTGCTGGAGGCCTGCCGCCGCTCTCCGGGCGTTCGTTCCATCGTGGTGGCGTCGTCCGATAAGGCCTATGGCGACCAGGAAGAGCTGCCCTATTCGGAAGACACGCCGCTCGCCGGCCGGCATCCCTACGACGTAAGCAAATCCTGCGCCGATCTGCTGGCCCAGGCGTACGCGGCCACCTATGGCCTGCCGGTGGCCGTCACCCGCTGCGGGAATTTCTACGGCGGCGGCGATTTGAACTGGAACCGCATCGTGCCCGGCACCATCCGCTCCGTGCTGCGCGGGGAGCGGCCGGTGATCCGCTCCGACGGCCGGTTTGTCCGCGACTATTTTTACGTGGAGGATGGCGCCGCGGCCTATATGCTGCTGGCCGAGCAGCTCCACTGCCGCCCGGACCTGCACGGGATGGCCTTCAACTTCTCCAACGAAAGCGAAATCACCGTGCTCGGCCTGGTCGAGCGGATCCTGCGCGCCATGCGGTCGGACTTCGAGCCGGTGGTGCGCAACGAAGCCTCCCACGAAATCCGCCGCCAGTCGCTCAGCGCCGCGCGGGCGCGCCGGATGCTCCCCTGGTCGCCGCTCTTTACGCTCGAGGAAGGGATGGAGCGCACCATCTCCTGGTACCGGGAGTTCCTCGCATGACCCAGCGAGGCATCGAGTTGCGCGAGCAGATTCTCCGCCTGACCGGCGAGTACTGCCGCGAAGCGTTCCCCACGCGCCCCTTCGTGCCCGGCGAGACCTCCGTCCCGGTGGCGGGCAAAGTTCTCGATTCCGCCGAGATGCGCCTGCTGGTGGATTCCGCGCTCGACTTCTGGCTCACCAGCGGCCGTTTCGCGGCCCGCTTCGAGCGCGAGTTCGCGCGCTGGTCGGGCGTGCGCGAATGCGTGCTGACGAACTCCGGCTCCTCCGCCAACCTGCTGGCCGTCTCCGCTTTGACCTCACCGGCGCTGGGCGACCGGCGCCTGGCGCCCGGCGACGAAGTGATCACCGTTGCCGCCGGCTTCCCCACCACCGTGAACCCGATCTTCCAAAACGGACTGGTCCCGGTGTTCGTGGACGTCACCATCCCCACCTACAACGTGGACGCGACCCAGCTTGAGGCTGCGCTTTCGCCGCGCACGCGCGCGCTAATCCTGGCGCACACGCTCGGCAATCCTTTCGACCTGGACGCTGTCGCCGCTTTCGCGCGCAAACACAACCTGTGGCTCGTCGAAGACTGCTGCGACGCCGTCGGTTCCACCTGGCACGGCCAAAAAGTGGGCAGCTTCGGCGACCTCGCCACCACCAGCTTCTACCCCGCTCACCACATCACCATGGGCGAGGGGGGCGCGGTGCTGACCAACCAGCCCCTGCTGCGCCGCCTGGTGGAATCGTTCCGCGACTGGGGCCGCGACTGCTGGTGCGCACCGGGATGCGATAACACCTGCGGCCAGCGGTTCGACCGCCAGCTCGGCGATCTCCCCGCGGGCTACGACCACAAGTACACCTACGCGCACATCGGCTACAACCTCAAGCTGACCGACATGCAGGCCGCGCTCGGCGTGGCGCAACTGCCCAAGCTGGACGGTTTCATCGAAGCGCGCCGCCGCAATTTTCAACTCCTGCGCGATGGCCTGCGCCCCCTCGAGGAGTTCTTCATCCTCCCCCAAGCCACCGCGGGAAGCGACCCGAGCTGGTTCGGTTTCCCCATCGCGGTGCGCCCCGGCGCGCCCTTCTCGCGCAACCAGGTGACGCGCCACCTGGAAGAACGCAAAATCGCGACCCGCCTGCTGTTTGGCGGCAACCTGACGCGCCAGCCCGCGTATCGCG
>JADGNR010000110.1 GCA_017883415.1 Bryobacteraceae bacterium
CAGTGGGGCTCCGCGCTGGCGCTGGCCTGCCAGCTTTTCGGCCTGGAATGCACCGTGTACATGGTGCGGGTGAGCTACGATCAGAAACCGTACCGGCGCATGATGATGCACGTGTGGGGCGCGGAGGTGTTCCCCAGCCCGAGCGACCATACCGGATCGGGACGCGCGGTGCTGGCGTCGTCGCCCGATTCGCCCGGCAGCCTGGGGATCGCCATCAGCGAAGCGGTCGAAGACGCGGCTACCCACGCGGACACCAACTATTCCCTCGGCAGCGTACTGAACCACGTCATGCTGCACCAGACCGTGATCGGCCAGGAAGCCAAGCTGCAAATGCAGCAGGCGGGGGAGGAACCCGACGTGGTGATCGGCTGTTTCGGCGGAGGCAGCAATTTCGGTGGGCTCGCGCTGCCGTACGTGCTCGACCGGTTGGCCGGCAAGGGGCCGCGCCTGCTGGCGGTCGAGCCCGCCGCATGCCCCAGCCTGACCAAGGGCAGCTTCACCTACGACTACGGAGATACGGCCAAGCTGACGCCCTTGATCAAGATGTACACCCTGGGCCATGATTTCATTCCGCCCGGCATTCACGCCGGTGGTCTGCGCTATCATGGCGCATCGCCGCTGCTCAGCCATCTGGTGCGGCAGGGCCAGATCGAGGCCCGGTCCTGTTCCCAATTGCCCGTTTTCGATGCGGCGATCCAATTTGCGCGCACCGAGGGGATCCTGCCGGCGCCGGAATCCTCGCACGCCATCCGCGCCGCCTTAGACGAAGCCCTCGCCGCCCGGGAAGAGGCCCGTAAGCGCGTGATTCTATTCTGTCTCAGCGGCCACGGACACTTCGACCTGGGCTCTTACGAGAGCTACCTGTCCGGCCAACTCCAGGATTACGAATACCCCGGACGCGACGTGGAAGCCGCCTTGGCCGCGCTGTGATCCCAGATAGTACGGATGCCGGTAAGTCCCTGGGGCAGTAAGCCTTATCCCCGCCTTTGGGGGTAGGCCGTTCACTCCTGAAAGAGGTAATCCGGCCCGAAATAACTTTCTTGTAAAAAGTGTTGCATCCTATACAACCTTAATGCTAGACTCGTCATGGTCGGTCTAGTACTATTGGTTTGGTTCGATATGCTGGCTAGTTTGCTGATTATCGGTATCTCGCTGGTTCTGTTCATCTACTGGTTCCGCTACAGTTGTATCCTTCTGCTGCGCGACCGCGTAGGACAGGCGGCGCCGGTGGCCGACAATCGATTCAGCTATGTGGATGTGCAGTCGCGGCTGAAGACGGAACAGGACCTGGATCCGCTGGTTCGGGCTCTCGATCGGGACTACCAGATTTTCACCTACCTGGTGCAGCATGCGGTTGGTCTGGAGTTAGGCTCGGTGGAGGATCGCCTGCTGGTGCTGGACTACAAGGTGATGCAATGGCGGTACCGGCTGACGAAGACCGCCGCGCCGGTACAGGCACGCCGCGCGCTGTCGGAGATGGCATCCATCCTCAGCGTGCTGGTCGGGCGCATGAGCGAGCAGGCGGGCGTTCGTACCGAAGCGTAGGAAGCCGCTCAAGTCACTCCGCGCCGTTTGGGCTGCGATTCCACGCTCCCTTTCTCTCATGCTCCGCCCGCTTCTGGCGTTCCCCGTGCTCTACAATGACAACGTGGGATCCGAAGCGGCACTCCAATTAGCAGTGGACCGGCTGAACAGCGTCCGGCGGGAAATCGCCAAAGTGATCGTGGGGCAGGACGATGTGGTGGAAGGCGTCCTGATTTGCCTGCTCGCCGGGGGCCATGTGCTTTTGGAGGGCGTTCCCGGGCTGGGCAAAACCACGCTGCTGCGCACGCTGGCGCGCACTCTGCAATTGAAATACTCCCGCATCCAGTTCACGCCGGATCTGATGCCGGCCGATATCGTGGGCAGCATGATTATGGAGACGGGGGATCACGGCGCGAAATCGCTGCGTTTCCAGCCCGGCCCGATTTTCGCCCACCTGGTGCTGGCCGACGAGATCAACCGGGCCACGCCCAAGACGCAATCGGCGCTGCTCGAAGCCATGCAGGAGCGCACCGTCACCAGCGGCACCACGACGCACGAACTGGACCGCCCCTTCCTGGTCATGGCCACCCAGAACCCCATCGAGATGGAAGGCACCTACCCCCTGCCGGAAGCGCAGCTCGATCGATTCCTGATGAAGATTCTGGTGACGTATCCCAGCCGCGAGGAGTTGAATCGCATCGTGGAACGCACCATTCAGCGGGAGGAGCAGGCGCCGGCCGCCGTGCTGGATCGCGACGCCATCCTGGAAGTCCGCTCCGTGTGCCGCGAAGTGCTGGTGGCGCCGCACGTGCAGGAGTATGCCATCCACCTGGTGATGGCCACCCAGCCGGAGCAGAAGGAGGCGCATGAGCTGGCCAAGAAGTATGTGCGCTACGGCAGTTCGCCGCGGGGCGCGCAGGCGCTGGTGGAGTGCGGGCGGGTGCGGGCGCTGATGCGCGGGCGTTTCCATCTGTCCACCGAAGACGTCGAGCACATCGCCTCGTCGGTGCTGCGCCATCGCATCATCTTGAACTTCGACGCGCACGCCGACGGGCAGACACCGGAGACCATCCTGGCCGCGATTATCAAGGGCGTAACCGCCCAGGCTTCGGCCGCGTAGGAACGGTATGGCGAACGCCCCGCTGCTGGACCGCGAGTTCCTGGAGAAACTCGAGCGCCTCACCATTCACTGGCAGAAATCCTTCGCCGGCCTGGTGGGCGGCCATAACCGCTCGCGATTTCCGGGTGCGGGGCAGGAGTTCCTGGACCACCGCAATTTCCATCACGGCGACGATCTGCGCGCGGTCAACTGGCGCGCCTACTTGCGGCTGGAAAAGCTGTTCCTCAAAATGTTCCAGGTGGAGCCGCGCGTGCCCGTGCGGATGCTGGTGGACCTGAGCGCTTCCATGACGGCGCACGGCGGGGAGAAATTCGCGTACGCGCAGCGCCTGGCGGCGGCGTTGTGTTACGTCGGGCTGGTACGGCTGGATTCGATCGAAATCCACGGTTTCTCGAATCGCCTGGGGCCGCGCATTGTCTCCACCGGAGGGCGGCACCGTTTTCCGGGCGTAATGGATGGCCTGGCTTCGATGGCGCCCGGCGGCGCCACCGATTACCTCGCCATGGTGCGCGAATTCATCGGCACATATTCGCGGCGCGGGCTGCTGGTGATCGTTTCGGATTTTCTGGACGACAACGGCTGTGAGCGGGCGCTGCAATATCTTTGCGATTTCGGGCACGAGCTGATGCTGCTCCAGATCTGGGCCGACGAAGACCGCACTCCGCCGTGGCTGGGGGAGTTGGAACTGCGCGACGCCGAGACGGGCGCGGGTCTCAAGTTGGATTTCGACGAATCGGCGCGCCGCCGCTACACCCGCGATTTCGACGAATACTGTGCCGCGCTGCAGACCATGGCGTTGCGCAGCAATGGGCGGTATGTGGGGATGGACACGTCGCAACCGCTGGAGAGCGTGGTTTTCGGCGACCTGGTGCGCGCGCGAGGGATCGCGTGAAACGGGGGCCAGGGGCCGGGGGCCGGGAAAAGGGGGGCCAGGGGCCGGGGGCCAGGGGCCAGGGGAAGGAAAGCTCGCTTCGCTCGCGTCCTTTCCTGAACGCTGCGAGCGGAGCGAGCCGCCTTTCCCCGGCCCCCGGCCCCCGGCCCCCGGCCCCTGGGATGCCATGTACCTCCTAAACCTATCCCTGGTGCAATTCCTGGCTGTATTCGGATCCGTTTCGGCCGTCGCGGTGGCTCTGTACCTGCTGGACCGGGCACGCCGCAAACAGGTGGTTTCGACGCTGCGCTTCTGGGTGGCGGCGGAACAGCCGGCGGTGGCCGCGCGGCGGCGGCGCATCCAGCAGCCGTGGTCGTTGATTTTGCAACTGGTGAGCATGGCCCTACTCGTGCTCGCCATCGCGCAGTTGCGGCTAGGCGCGCCGGCGCAAGCGGGCCGGGACCACGTGATCGTTCTGGAAACTTCCGCCTGGATGGCGGCACGAACCGGCAACCGTACGCTCATGGACGCGGCGCGCCAGCGCGCGCGCCAGTATCTTCGCGCGCTGCCGGCGCACGACCGGGTGCTGCTGGTGCGCGCCGACGCGCTGGCTACGCCGGCGAACTCTTTTGAACCCGACCATGGCAAAGTCGACGCGGCCATTCAGTCCTCGCAAGCCGGTTCCACGGCGCTCAATCTCGACCAGGCGCTGGCCTTCGCGCGGCATGTCCAGTCGCAGACGGGGCGGCGGGCGGGTGAGATTGCATTCATCGGCAGCGGGCGCACGGCCGAGCGCGATCCGGAAACGGCCGTGCCCGCGCCGCGCAACCTGCGCGTCCTGCTGATTCCCGATGCCATCGAGAATTGCGGTCTGCGGAAGATCGGCCTGCGCCGCTCCGCCACCAACCCGGATGTGTGGCAGATCTATGTGTCGGCGCACAACTATGGAAGCCGGGCGCGGGTGGTGACGTTGGCGCTCGCTTTCGGCCCGCCCAATCCGGCTGGCCGCGTTCCGGCAGGGGCGCAGGCGCTCAGCTTGCCGCCGGGAGGCGATGCCGAGGCCAGCTTCGAATACCGCACCGCGAGCGCCGGCATCATGGGTATCGACCTGTTAGCCCACGACGCCTTTCCGGCCGACGACCATGCGGAGCTCGAACTACCTGCGCAGCCCATCCTGCCGGTGACGGTATATTCCAGCGAGCCGGAGCTGTTGCGGCCCGTGCTCTCCGCGACACCGCGCATTGCCGCCGCGTATCGCAAGCCGGAGGAGTATCGCGCCAACGACCGGGGGCTGGTGATCCTGGACCGCTTTATCCCGCCCCAGCGTCCCGCGGCCGACTCCATCTGGATCGACCCTCCGGCGCGGGGCGCGCCGATTGCGGTGCGCCAAATCGTCGAGCAGGCGCCGTTCGCGCGCTGGAACACGAGCCATCCGGTGGCGGCCGGTCTGCGCGCCACGGATTTCAAACTCGAAAAGACGTCGGTATTCGACACCGCCCCGGACGATGGCCTTATCGGAGAAATCGCGGAGGGACCAGTGATTGTGGCGCGCGACGGCAAGCCCAGGATTGTGGTGTTCGGCTTCCATCCCGCGCTTTCGGGGATGCGCTATCAACTGGCCACGCCGCTGCTGTTCGCCAATCTTCTGCGCTGGGTATCGCCCGAGCTGTTCCGCCATTGGGAGATCAGCGGGGGCAGCGTGGGCACGGTCAAAATGCAGATGGACCACGACACTGCCGCGAAGGATGTGAAAGTCACCGCGGAAGACGGTTCGCCGGTGCCATTTACGCTCCACGAACGCACGCTCGACTTTTTCGCGGGGGCGCCGGGCACGGTGCGCGTGGTGGCGGGCGACCACGAATACCTCTATGCGCTGACCCTGCCGCAGCTCTGGGACGCGAAGTGGCGGCCTCCGGGCGACGCGCGCCAGGGCATTCCGCATTTCGCGCCGGTGCTCGATAGCGCCACCGATTTGTGGCCGTGGCTGGCCTTGGCGGGCGGCGGGGGGCTGCTGGCGGAGTGGGTGTTGTTCGGCCGTTTCCGCCGGGCACGCCCCGCCGCGCGGCCGGTGGCGATGCGGCGCAGGATGGCGCAAAAAGTATGACCTTCGATTCCCCGTGGGCACTGGCGCTGGCTCTGTTGCCCGTGGCCTGGGTGGCCTGGGAATGGCGCTTATCCTCGCGGCGGAGCGCGCTGCTGCTGAAGGCGGGCGCGCTGGCGGCCATCCTGCTGGCGTTGGCCCAGCCGCGCATCCGGGTCTACGAAACCAAGGTAGCGGTGGGCGTGCTGGCGGACACGTCGGCCAGCGTATCGGCGCAGGACCTCAAGGCCGAATCCGCGCTGGCGGGCAAATTGGAGCGCGCGCGGGGCCGCCACTGGGCGCGCGTGATTCCCTTCGCCCGCGCCACGCGCGATTGGGCGCCCGAGGAGCATCCCCGGGAAGAATGGCAACTGCGCCACACGGCGGGCGCGGCCGGACACGGAACCAACCTGGAAGGGGCCCTTCGCGACGGCGCCGCGGCGCTGCCGGCGGGCATGGTGCCGCGCCTGCTGCTGGTTTCCGACGGTCATGAGAACCTGGGCAGCGTGGCGCGCGCCATCTGGCAGGCGCAGCAGCGCGGCATCCCCATCGATACCGTGCCGCTTTCCGGAAGGCCCAAGCCGGGGCTGCTGCTGGAATCGGTCGGCTTCCCCGGCCAGGTATTCAGCGGCGAGCGCTTCCCCGTGGAGGTGACCCTGGAGTCGCCGCGCGCCGCGCAGGCCGCGGTGGAGATGACCGCCGAAGGGAAGACCATCGGGACCAGCCAGGCGCAGCTCGCGGCGGGAGTCAACCATCTGCGGCTGCAGGCCAGCGTCAACGCGGTGGGCGCGATTGCCCTGGCCGGGAAGATCTCCGCCGGCGATCTGGGCGAAGCGCGCTTCGAAGACGCGGTCACGCTACGCCACCCGCGCGCGCTGCTGGTCTCGCACGATCCGGTGGCGAGCGAGCAGCACCTGGTGCGCACGCTCGAAGCCAACCAGTTCGAAGTGGAGCATGCGCCTAACGGCGTGCCCGATAAGCTCGATGGGTTCCAGTTGGTGGTGGTCAACAACTGGGACATGGAATCGATTCCCGCGGCGCGGCAGGCGGCGTTGGAGAGTTTCGTGAAGCAGGGCGGCGGCCTGGCATGGATCGCGGGCGAGCACAATGTCTACGTGGAGAAAAAGGGCCAGCCGGAGAGCCCGCTGGAGCGCACGCTGCCCGCCAAGGTGACGCCGCCGCGCTCTCCGGAAGGCACGGCGGTGGTGCTGATCATCGATAAGTCGTCCTCCATGGAAGGCCGCAAGATCGAACTGGCGCGGCTGGCGGCCATCGGGGTGGTGGAGAACCTGCGGCCCATCGATTCGGTGGGCGTCCTCATCTTCGACAATTCGTTCCAGTGGGCGGTGCCGCTGCGCCGCGCCGACGACCGCGCGTCGATCAAGCGATTGATCTCCGGCATCACCCCCGATGGCGGCACCCAAATCGCACCCGCGCTCACCGAAGCCTACCAGCGCATTCTGCCGCAGAGCGCCGTCTACAAGCACATCGTGCTGCTGACCGACGGCATTTCCGAAGAAGGCGACAGCATGACCCTGACCAAGGAAGCGGTGGCGCACCATGTGACCATTTCGACGGTGGGGCTGGGCCAGGACGTCAACCGCGCGTTTCTGGAGAAGGTAGCGCAATCGGCGGAAGGGAAGTCGTACTTTCTGAACGACCCCTCGGGGCTGGAGCAGATCCTGCTGCGCGACGTGGAGGAGCACACCGGCGTCACGGCAGTGGAGAAATCCATCCAGCCGAAGGTGGTCAAACAGGCGGAGATTCTGGATGGCGTGGGCATGGAGCAGGCGCCCGCACTGCGCGGTTACGTGCGCTTTCAGGCGCGGCCGACCTCCGATACCATCCTCGAAGCCGACCGCGGCGACCCGCTGTTCGTGCGCTGGCAGTACGGCCTGGGCCGCTCCGCGGTGTTCACGTCCGACGCGAAGAACCGGTGGGCGGTGGACTGGGTCACGTGGCCCGGATTCGACCGCCTGTGGGCGAACATCTTCCGCGATCTGCTGCCCCATGCGCCGGAAAGCGAGACCAGCGCCGATTTCGACCGCGGCAATAACGAGCTGGTGGTGGACTACCATCTGGCGCGGACCGTGCCGGAGCCGGCCAAGATTCCGGATATTTTCGCCTTCGGCCCGGGCGGCCTGCAGGCGTCTTTGAAGGTGGCCAAGATTGCCGCGGGCCATTACCGCGGGCGGCTGGCCATCGGGCAGACCCAGGGACTGTTCCGCGTGCGACCGCTGGTGGAATCGCGCGCCTTCCCGGAAGTGGGCTTTTACCGGCAGGAAGACGAGATGCTGGAGTACGGCAACAACGTGGAACTGCTGCGCCAGATTGCCGCGGCCACCGGCGGCCATTTCAATCCATCGCCCTCGGCCGTTTTCGACGCCGGCGGGCGGAGCATTCGCACCACCATGGATCTGTGGCCTGGACTGCTGGCGCTGGCGCTACTGCTGAACTTGCTGGAGCTGGTGCTGAGGAAGTGGAAGGGCGTGCTGGAGGCGCTGCACCTGCGGCCGCAGACGGCCTGAGGGGCAGGGCGGGCCGGGGAGGCCCGCCCCGTGGATCTACTTCTGCTCGATGACCTGATAGCCCGCCGGGACCTGGAACAGGACGGGGCTCGGCTCGCTGCGGCTGACGTTGGTCAGTTTGAAGACTTCCTCGCCGGTGCGCGGGTCGCTGTGCCGGGTCATCATGAGGGTTTGTAGCTCGGGCGAGTACCAGCGTTCATTGACCATCTGGATGGGCCGGTCGTTGCCGACCGCGCCCGCTTCCAGGGTCTGGGTAGTGCGTGTTCCCTCGGAGCTGACGCCCTCGATCATCTGCTTGCCCAGGGATTCGGTTTGCGCGGCGACCCGTTCCAGCTTCCTGCGGATCTCCACGGTCTGCGCCACAGGGCCGTCCACGCTGATCCACCCCGGCGCGGCGGCTGCGATCTCCGCTTTGGCGGCCCTTTCGGATTTGGCAAGCGCCTCTTCCCGGGCCGGGCCCTCGCTTGACGATCCGGAAACTCGCATCGAGTAAGTGGCAGTAACCGCCTCGCCGTTGCCGTTCCGCACGAAGACATAGTTCATGCCAGGCAACTTACGGGCCGTTTGTGTCTTCACGTCGAGGGAGTAACTTACTCCGGCCATTGGATCGAAGATCGTTATCCCTTCGGGATTCTCGCGGCGGGTCCGGCCTTCGCTGTCGCGATAGACGTTGACCTGGCTCTCCCGATGGATGCGCGTCCCGTCGGCCAGCACCTGCGTGTTCTCGTTGACTTCCGTCGCCGAGTAAGGCGCCCCCTTTACCGCGCTGCCCATCACGGCGCCTTTAGTCCCCAGCACCTTCGCGTGGATAATCAACTGCTCGAGCTCGGCCTTCTGCTTATCCAGGGCGCCGTTGTCCTGCGCCGCGGCGCCAACCGCGAATACTGCAAGCAATGCTGCGATTCCGTATAGCCGTTTCATGTCTGTTCTCCTTGCGAATCTACTTGTCGCCCACCAGGCGGATGGCATGCGCGCGGCCGTCGGATCCGACGATGATGTCCGCTTTCACTTCCGCGGCGCCCAGCGCCACGCGCATGACGACGCCGTTCTGAATCGGTTCGTCGTCCAAAGACAGATAATAATCGGCGCGCAGCACCGGCAGCCGAGGCGCGCGCCGGCGAGGCACGATGCGCCGCATGACTGCGGGCCGGACTTCGGCCGGTTGCTCGACCGCGGGGGGCGGCGCCGTCATCGGCGGTGGGGGAGGCGCGAGATGGGCCTGGCGCTCAATCCGATTGGGCAGCATCACAAACGCCAATGCCAGGGCCGCCGCCAATGCCAGGGCCGCCACCGCCCAACGCCCGCGCATGCCGGCGCGGACCGGTACCGGCGGCACCCAGGTCACTTCCTCGGGCTCGGGGAGCAGCGCCACAAGCTCCAAGACCGAAGCCGCCTGCCGCGCCAGTTGGCGATGCCGCTCGCGGCACGGTACGCAGTTCTCCAGGTGCGCCGCCAGCCGGTCCATGTCCTTCGCCGGCAGTTCGCGGTCGCAGTATGCCCGCAATTCGCCTTCCGACCAACACTCCGTCATAGGTCACCCCCGTAGCGGGCGCGATACCGGCGCGCGAATTCCGCTTCGGCGCGCGCCAGCGTGGTACCCACCGAGCCCGGCAGGATGCCGAGCGACTGCGCCAGCTCGCGGTACGCCAGACCGCTCGAGCGCAGCAACAGCAGTTGCGCGTCGCGGGGCTTGAGAGCCCCCAGCACGTCCCGAACGCGGGCGCAACGCTCCTGGCGCAGCATATCTTCGAGGGCGCCCGACGGAGCCGCTACGCGCAGGCTCTCCACGCCCGCCTCTTCCTCCCGCCGCCGCCGCCGCGCGTTCGAGCGCAACGCGTCGAACCCCGCATTGACGGCCACGCGATAGAGCCACGCGGTAACGCGGTCGCGGTCCCCACCGAGCGCCGGACGCTGCGACAGCTTGCAAAAAACGTCCGCCGCAATCTCCTCCGCCTGGCCGCGATCGCCCGCCAGCCGCGCCAGCATGCCGACCACGCGCGCGTAGTGTTCGCGGAATATCGCGTCGAACCACGCGCTCGAGCGATCCTTGCCGCTCGATCCGGCTCCGGCGGCGCTCAGGGCCAATTCCTCAGCGGGCTGCACACCTCTAATTACGATATCCACGGCGGCTTTATGACAAGAATTTTAGCGTGATGCGGGCGGCGGGTGGTCGCGGCTCCGAATCCCGGTCAAAAACTGAGCTGGGTTCCGAACTGAATCCGCCGGCAGTTGGAGGTCTCGCGGAACAGGCCGAGCGTGGTGGCCTGGCCGAAAAGCGGCGAGGACAGGTTGCCCACGAAACCGCTGCGCGTGACGTGGTTGAAGACGTTATTCACCAGCACATTGAAATTGGCGCTGAAACGGCGCTCGCCGCCACCCCCGCCGCCACCGCCTTGCGGGCGGGGCCCAAGAGACGCGCTGGCGGGAGCCATGCCCGGATCTACGGCCGCAGCGCCTTTGCTGCCCCCCTTGGCTCTCCCGAAGGCGACGGTGCGGCCCACGCGCATGTTCAGGTTCCACACGCCGTCGCCGGTCAGGAAGTTGCGCGGTGCGACGGCCTGGCCGGGCAGCGTGAGAAGCAGGAGGTCACGGTCAAGGGTGACGGCCTTTAGGAAGCGCGCGAAGCCGGGATAGTTGTGCGAATCGGCCCTTCCGGTCGCAGACCTATATCGCACGCTCGACCTGAGCAATGAGCATTGACCCTCTAACGAGCCGGAGGGGATGGCGACGCCACCGCCACGCCCACCAGCGAGTCGGCGCAGCCGTAGTACAGGAAGTATTTGCCTTTGAAAAGGACCAGGCCTTCGGTGAAGGTGGTGCCGGCGGTGTATTGGCCGCTGCGTTCGAAGGGCAGCTCGGGCTTGAAGACGGGGCCGTCCGTGCGGGCGATCAGGCGGGCCGGGTCGGTTGCGGCGAACAGCGCTTCGCCGGCGGCGTAGGTGTCGGCGGGCAGGTTGGGGTCGCCATCGCTCGCCGCGTTCTTGCCGTTGTAGAGCACGACGATGCCTTCGTGCGTCAAGATCGGCGGCGGGCCGACTTCAGGGAAACTGCTGTCGAAGCGGCCGGGGCGTTTGGCCAGCACCTCGATGGGGTTGCCCGCGGCGTCCTCGACGGGGCGCCAGTCGATCAGGTCGGTCGAGGTCGCCAGGCGAATGGCGCCTTCGCCCCAGTACATCCAGTATTTGCCGTGGATGCGTGTGGCGATCAAGCGGCCGCCCTTGGTGCGACAGACGATGCCGGCCGATTTGTAGGAGAACGCCGAGTACTTGCCGCCGGGGACGCGGGAGAAGATCGGGCCGTGCTTGGTCCAGGTCAGCAGGTCGCGGGACGTGGCAATCGCGGCGTCGGTGGATTTGTAATTCCACTGCGTGTAGGTGAGCACGTAGCCGCCGTCTTCGGTTTCGACGATGCGTGGATCTTCGCAGCCGCCTTCCCACTCCCGGGCCTTCTCGGCGTCGTCGGCGGGATAGAGCACGGGGGCGGGCCGGCGCGTGAAGTGCACGCCGTCGTCGCTTTCGGCCAGGCCCAGGCGCGACGTGTGGCCGCCGATTTCCATTTTGCCGGTGTTATCTTCCGCGCGGTAGAGCACGTAGACTTTGCCGTTGCGGACTACGGCGGCGGGGTTGAAGGTGTGCAGCGCCTCCCAATGGACCGGCGCTCCGCGCATGGGGCAGAGGAAGACGGAGGCGTCGTTGGGGCGGATGATCGGGTTGACGCTTTCCGGGCGGAGGAACGGGCCGAGTCCCCACCGCGCGGGCGCGTCCGCGGCCCAGACGAGCGCCGCGAGGGCCAGGGCGATGGGGATGGCGATCGCGTGGCGAAGGGCGCGACCTGGGGGTCGCGCGCGGACCGGGGGGTCCGCCCCACTTGGGACAACCGCTCCCTCCGGTGGGGGACAGTTCTTCGGGGCCGATTTCACAGCGAATAGCGTCCGGCGGCGATCACGTGCTTGGCGATCTGGCGGCCCAGCGCGATGGTGTCGGCGGGCTCGTGCTTGGACAGGCGGCGCAGGATGGCCATCTGGGTGCGCAGCATGTCGCCTTCGGCCACCGCGGAGATCACCTTACGCGACGAGGCCTCGACGCTGGCGCTGGCCTTCGACGCGTAGTAGCGGGTCATGGCGATCGCCTGCCGGGCCGCGGCTTCGCCCTTATCGGCGATCAGCTTCTCGGCGCGCAGGATGCACGATTCCATGGCGTAGACTTCCATGATGCAGTCGGCCAGCGCGCCCATCACCTCCTGCTGGTCCACCAGCGCCTGCATGTACTTCTGGCTGGCGGCGCCGGCGGCGAATAGCGCGAGTTTCTTGGCATTGGCCAGCAGCTTGTGCTCGGCAGCCAGCGGGCCTTCGTGCTCGTCGCCCGCGCTGGGTCCGCCCATCACCTCGTCCATGAGCTGCTTGATGGCCGCAAGCAGCGGCAACTGCCCCGCCATGGCGCGCTTCATGAGCCACCCGGTGATGATCAGCCGGTTGATCTCGTTGGTGCCTTCGAAGATGCGGTTGATGCGCGAATCGCGGTAGGCGCGCTCGGCGGGGTACTCCTCCACATAGCCGTAGCCGGCGTAGATCTGGAGGACGTGGTCCACCACCATATCGAGCATCTCGGAGCCCCACACTTTGAGGATGGAGCACTCGACGGCGTACTCTTCGATGCGCTTCTGGATCTCGCGCGAGGCGCCCTCGGCGTGGGTGTCGATATCGGCCAGCGCGGCGTCGATCATGCCGATGGTGCGATACACCAGCGATTCGCCGACGTACACCCCGGCGGCGCACTCCGCCAGCTTCTCCTGGATCAGGCCGAACTCGGCGATGGATTTCCCGAACGCCTTGCGCTCCTTGGCGTAGCCGATGGCGTTCTGCAAGCCGTTGCGGGCTCCGCCGAGGCACGCGGCGCCCAGCTTGAAGCGGCCGATATTGAGGATGTTGAACGCGATGTGATGCCCTTTGCCGATTTCGCCGAGCAGGTTCTCGACCGGCACCTGGCAATCGGAGAGAATGAGCGGGCAGGTGGACGAACCGCGGATGCCGAGCTTGTGCTCCTCGTGGCCGATGGTGAGCCCGGGGGTGTTGCGCTCGATGAGGAAGGCCGAGAATTTTTCGCCGTCGATTTTGACGAACACGGTGAACAGGTCGGCGAAGCCGCTGTTGGTGATCCACATCTTCTCGCCGTTGAGCACGTAGTGCTTGCCGTCGGGCGCCAGCACCGCGCGCGTGCGGCAGTTCATGGCGTCGGAGGCAGACGAGGATTCCGAGAGCGCATAGGCGCCGATCCATTCGCCGGTGGCCAGTTTGGGCAGGTATTTCTTCTTCTGGGCGTCGGTGCCGTACCACACGATGGGCAGCGTGCCAATGCCGGCGTGCGCGGTGAACGCCACCGAGAAGCTGGCGAGGTGGCTGATGGATTCGGCAACGATGGCCGAAGTTACCTTGTCCATCTCGAGCCCGCCGTATTCCTCGGGAACGTCCACGGCCATGAGACCAAGCTCGCCCGCCTTGCGCAGCAGGCTCTTGGTGACGGTGAAGTTCTTGGCCTCGATCTCCGCGGTGAGCGGGAGCACCTCGTTCAGGATGAACTCGGTTGCGGTCTTGGCCGTCTGCCGGTGTTCGTCGGAGAAATCCTCCGGCGTGAAAATGTCCTGCGGCTCGCGCTCTTCAATCAGAAAGCTGCCGCCTTTTACGCGCTTGGCCGTTGCGGCCGTCTTTGTCGTCGCCATGTCTTTCCCCTCTAGTTCAGGTTCTCGAAAATTCCCGCGGCTCCCATACCGCCGCCCACACACATGGTCACCATGCCGTACCGGGCCCCGCGGCGTTTCAGCTCCCGCAGCAAACTGGCGGTCAGCTTGGCGCCGGTGCAGCCCAGCGGATGGCCCAGGGCAATCGCGCCGCCGTTCACGTTCACCCGGTCCGGATCGATGCCCAGCACCTTGAGGACCGCCAACGCTTGCGCCGCGAATGCTTCGTTCAGCTCGATGATCTCGATCTGGTCGAGCGCGAGGCCGGCCAATTTGAGCGCTTTGGGGATGGCGTACACCGGCCCCAGCCCCATCTCTTCGGGCAGGCATCCGGCGTAGGCGTAGGCCACGAAGCGCGCCAGCGGCTTGATGCCCAGGGCGCGCGCGCGTTCGTCCGACATCACCACGGCCGCCGCCGCGCCATCGGACATCTGCGAGGCGTTGCCCGGCGTCACGCTGCCTTTGGCATGGAAAGCCGGCTTCAATTTGGCCAGGGCCTCGAACGAAGTATCGGCGCGCGGGCCCTCATCCACTTTGAATTCGAGCTCGGTCTTCTTGGGCCGGGACTTCCCATCGGGCACGATAAAGGTGACCGCGACCGGCA
>JADGNR010000403.1 GCA_017883415.1 Bryobacteraceae bacterium
CGAGCTCGCGGCGCGCGCGTAGTCGCGCTTCTCCAGGCCCAGAAACACGTCCTTGAACTGGTTCATGCCCGCGTTGGTGAACAGGAGCGTGGGATCGTTGGCCGGGACCAGCGAAGAGCTGCGCACCACGCGGTGCCCGCGGGCGGCAAAGAAGTCGAGAAAGCGCTGTCTGATTTCGTGACCTGTCACGGAGATTCCTTGTGGATGTAGACTAAACCCAATTGTAGCGAAGAGATTCCCAACGAAACCGGCGTTAGCGCCGTCCAAGAGGGGAGCGAAACACATGGAAACCATCCTGCAGGATCTGCGCTACGCCGCGCGCACCCTGGCGCGACAACCCGGATTCACGGCCATTGCCGTATTCACGCTGGCCGTGGGCATCGGCGCCAACACCGCCATCTATAGCGTGGTGGATGCCACCTTGCTGCGCACCCTGCCGTTCCGCGATCCCGCCCGGCTCATGAAAGTCTCGCTGGTTGCGCCGCTCGGCTTGGGCCCGCAGGGCAACGCCGTAGTCACCGACGACATGGTCTGGTCCTACCCCAAGTACACCACCTTCCGCAAGTCCCAGCAGGTGTTCGAGGATACCGCCGTCTATCAATCCACCACCTTCAACCTCACCGGCACCGATGAGCCCGAGCGCCTGAAAGTCGAAATCGTGGGCGCAGCCTACTTCCCGGTGCTGGGAATCCGCGCGCTGGTGGGGCGCACGTTCCTGCCCGAAGAGGATGTCACGCCCGAGAAGGACTTCGTGGCCGTCATCAGCCATAGCCTGTGGGAGCGCCGTTACGGTTCCGATCCCCATGTCGCGGGCAAGACCATCGGCTTCGACCAGAAACGCTATACCGTGGTGGGCGTCCTGCCCGCCGGATTCCAGGGCCTCAGCGGTCCCGCCGATGTCTGGGTGCCCGCGCACACGCTGAACGGCCCCGACGAGCTCGACCAGGCCGGGTCGCATTCCTGGTCGCAGGTGGCCCGCCTCAAACCGGGAGTAACCATCGAGCAGGCCAAGAGCGCGGTGGCGCTTCTCGGGCCGCGCATCGAGGAAGCCTGGCCGATGGGCTCATTCATTACTGGTTGGGGAGCCAAGGCGCGCACGCTGGAAGAGACGCGCATCGAGCCGGCCATCCGCAAATCCGTGCTCGTGCTGTTCGGCGCCGTCAGCTTCGTGCTGCTGATCGCCTGCGTCAATATCGCCAACCTGCTGCTGGCCCGCGGCAGCGTGCGGCGGCGCGAAATCGCCATCCGCCTGGCGGTGGGCGCCAACCGCGCGCGCCTCGTCCGCCAACTGCTCACCGAGAGTATGGTGCTGGCGCTCGCGGGCGGTGCCGCCGGCCTGGCCGTGGCGTACCTGGGGGTGCGCGCACTAGGCTCCATCAATCCGGTTGCCGGGAATCCGTTTGGCCGCCAGGTCTCCGGGCTGACGGTGCTCGGCCTCAGCTCGATGCACCTCGATGGCCGCGCGCTTTTGTTCACCTTCGCCATCGCGCTGGCGACGGGCGTGCTGTTCGGCCTGGCGCCGGCCTGGCAGGGCTCTCGCGCGGACGTCACCGAGGCCCTGAAAAACGCCGGCGCGCGGCCGTCGGGTTTCGCCGGACTGCGCGTCCTGACCGGCAAGAGCATGCTCGTAGTGGTGGAAGTGGCCTTGGCGGTGGTGCTGCTGGCTGGGGCGGGCCTGATGATCAAGAGCTTCGCCCGGCTGCTCGCCACGCGCACCGGCGTCGACCCCGAGAATGTGCTGACTGTGCGCATCAACCTGCCGGAGGCCATGTTCGCCACCGGGTCGACCGCCTTTTTCGAGCCGTTGGAAAGACGCGTGGCGGCGTTGCCCGGCGTGCTCTCGGCGGGGTTGAGCAACTGCCATGCGCTGGCCGGCGGCTGCAACGACACGCTCATCTGGTTCCGCGACCGAACGCCCGTGCCCAAGGGGACCGAGCCCTCGGTCGGGGTGCATTTCGTCTCTCCCGGCTACTTCAAGACCATGCGCATTCCCCTGCTACGCGGCCGTTGGTTCACCGCGGCCGACCGTAAGGGCACGCCCAAGGTGGTGGTAATCGGCGACGCGGCCGCGCGCCGTTTCTGGCCGGGCGAGGACCCTATCGGCAAACCGATCGGCGTGGGCCAGGGCGGTTTCGGCAACCGCGCCGAAGTTGTCGGCATTGTGGGCGACGTGCGCTACGGCCAGATGGACGAGCCGCCGCAGCCCGATGTGTACATTTCCTGCCTGCAATCGTCGCGCAGCAGCTTGCTGCTGTTCGCGCGCGTGGCGGCGAATCCCGCGGCCTTCGCCAAAGCGGTCGAGCGGGAAGTGCACGCGCTCAACCACGACCTGCCGGTCTTTGATGTCAAGACCATGAACGAACGCATCCGCGATGCCACCGCCAAGGCGCGCTTCAGCGCCATCCTGCTGGCGATTTTCGCAGCCCTCGCCCTCGCACTGGCGGCGGTCGGCATCTACGGCGTCATGTCCTACCTGGTGATGCAACGCACACGCGAGATCGGCATTCGCATCGCTCTGGGCGCGCGCTCCGCCGACGTCCTCGCGCTGGTGGTGCGCCGCGCCGCCCTGCTGGCGCTGGCCGGAATCGCCCTCGGTCTGGCGGGTGCGCTGCTCTCCACCCGCGTCCTCGCGACTTTGCTGTACGAAGTGAAGCCGGCCGACCCGGCGACCTACGTCACCATCGCGGTGGTATTGGCCGCCGTAGCATTGGCCGCCACCTGGCTTCCCGCGCGCCGCGCGAGTGCCGTGGACCCGTCCTCGGCCCTGCGCGCGGAGTAGAGAGCTCTCAGCGTTCAGCCTTCAGCTCTCAGCTGTGAGCGATCAGCCGCAGTTGTAAAGCTGACGGCTGATAGCCGATCGCTGAGAGCTTCCACTACGCCAGCGCCTGTTCGAAATCGGCCAGCAGGTCGCGCCAGTCTTCGATGCCCACCGAGATGCGCACCAAGCCGTCAGTGACCCCGGATTCCGCCAGTTCCTGCCCGCTCATCCCCGAGTGCGTGGTGCTCCTGGGATGGCACGTCAAAGTCTCCACGCCGCCCAGCGACACGGCATTCTTGGCGATGCGCACGCGCCGGAGAAAATCGAACGCCGCCGCCTTGCCGCCGTGGAAATCGATGGAGAAGATCCCGCCCGGATACGCGCATTGCTTCTCGAAAATGCGCTTTTGCTCGGGATCGTCGAATAGCGTCGGATAGATGACGCGGCTCAGCTTTTTGTGACCGACGAGCGCTTCGGCTATGCGTTGCGCGTTCTTGCTCTGCCGGTTCATGCGCAGCGCCACGGTGGGCAGGCGGCTGTCCAGCATCCAGCACTCGTCGGGCTGGAGGATGTTGCCGAACATGTTGCGCCGGCTGCGGATCCTCTGGATCATCTCGGAGCTTTTTGTGATCGCCACCCCGGCCACCATGTCGCTGAACCCGGAGAGGTACTTGGTGGCGGAGTACAGCACGAGGTGCGCGCCCAGCAGGAGCGGGTGTTGGAACGTGGGCCCGAGGAACGTGTTGTCCACCATCACCACCGGCTTGTCGGGGTGTTTGGCGGCGCTTTCGGCGACGCGCTCGATATCGGTCATGATCAGCGTCGGGTTGGCGGGCGTCTCCAACAGCACGATGCAGCAGTTTCGCGCCGACCGGATTCCCTCGTCGATGGCCGCCGTATCCCCGGAGGGCACGGGAATGCCGTGGACTCCGAACGGCTCCAGAAACGTGTGGATCAGCCCCGTGGTGCCGCCGTACAGCGGAGTCGTGTACACGATGGTGCTGTCCGGCCGCGCGAAGGTGAAGCATGCCGTCATGATGGCCGCCATCCCGGAATTGAAGACCGCCGCCTCGCGCGCGCCGGCTTCGAGCGGCACGATCTGGTCTTCCAGGATTTCGGAGTTGGGGTGGGAAAACCGCGAGTAGATGAGATCGGCGCGTTCCCCGTTGGCCGGTTTGATCTTCCCCATGGTGACGGCAAACGCGTGCTCGGCCGCCTCCGGCGTGGCAAACACGTAGGTCGAGCTGCGAAAAACGGCCGGACGCGCCGAGCCGAAAGAGAGGCTGGGGTCGAAACCCCGGCTCAACACCGCGGTCCGCGGCCGTACATCGTCATGAGCGTTATCGTGATCCGCCATAAGGTCTCCAAGCAGAGTGTAACGCGTGGCAGGCCAGCTGTCAGCTATCAGCCTTTAGCTGTCAGCTTTCAGCTTTCAGCTCGCGCCTGCGGCGCGGAGGCAGGTGGAAGGGCTCGCGACCGTCTGAAAGCTGACCGCTGAAAGCTGATCGCTGAAAGCTTCTTCCTACAAAAACGCCATCGTCTTGACGCCCGAAATGTCGAAGCGCCTGCGGCAGCGCAGGTTCTTGCAGGCCACCTTGTCGTCCAGCAGCACCATGTAGCTTTGCGCCTTCTGGAACTTGGCGCGGTCCCGCTCGTCGGCGCCCGGCGGTATGCGGTCCTTCTTTTTCTTTACCGTCCAGTGCAGCTCGTAGGTCTCCGCGCTCCGGCAGTACGGACAGTTCAGCACCGCCGGCTTGGTGGTCTGCGATTCCGAGTAATACGCGCGTTCGTCCATGGCTAGCGTTCCCCAATCGGGATCCACGTCTGCCCGTCCGGGTTGCCTTTGTATTCGGCCCGCGGACGAATCAGACGGTTATTGCGGTATTGCTCCAGCACGTGCGCCGTCCAGCCCGCCATGCGGCTCACCGCGAAGATCGGGGTGAAGAGATCAATCGGGATGCCTAGCGAATAGTACGTGGAGGCGGAATAGAAGTCCACATTCGCATCCAGGCCCTTGATCGATTTCACCGTCTCTTCCATTCGCTTCGATAGCCGGTACAGCTTCTCCTGGCCCGTGCGCTTGCCCAATTCCTCGCTCAGCACGCGCAGGTGCGTGGCCCGCGGATCTTCCGTGCGGTACACCCGGTGGCCAAAGCCCGGAAGTTTGACCTTGCGCGCCAGCGTGCCCTTGACCGCCTCCACCGCTGCCTCTTCATCGCCCAGGCTGAGCAGCCATCTGATCACGTCCTGGTTCGCCCCGCCGTGCAGCGGACCCTTGAGCGCGCCAATCCCCGCCGTCACCGCCGAGTAGATATCCGACAACGTGGCCGCCACCACCCGCGCCGCAAACGTGGATGCGTTCAGTTCGTGGTCGGCATGCAGCGTCATCGCCACGTCAAACGCGCGCTCCATGATTTCGTCCGGAACCTTGCCCGTCAGCGTGTACAGAAAATTCGCGGCGAAGCCCAGGTTCGCGTCCGGAGGGATCACCGCCTTGCCGTTGCGCAAGCGGTCGTAGGTGGTCACGATGGTCGCCGTCAGCGACATCAGCCGGATCGCCTTGCGGTGGTTCGCCTCCGCCGACATGTCCTGCGCCGCCGGGTCGTACAGGCTCAGCATGGAAACCGCCGTGCGCAGCACGTC
>JADGNR010000111.1 GCA_017883415.1 Bryobacteraceae bacterium
GATGCATGACCCTGGAAATAAACAAAGTCGCCGGGCTCGTCGCCGTATGTGGCGTGGAAAAAATGGTTGTAGCCGACTTCCAGCAGCGTGGCCAGAGAAGAGTACGTGGAAATGTGACCCCCGATTCCGGGATCTTTTTTGTTCTGCCTGTGGACCATGGCCATGGCGTTCCAGCGGATCAGGCTCTTGATGCGGCGCTCCATGGCGCGATCGCCCGGGTACGGAACTTCATCCTCGGGGCGAATGGTGTTGACGTACGGCGTGTTCAGATGAATGGGCACATCGGCGCCATGGGCGCGCGCCCGCTCGCCCAGATGTTCCAGCAGGTAGACCGCGCGATCCGGCCCCCCTTCGTCCATCACCTGGTCCAGCGCTTCCAACCACTCCGCGGTCTCCCGCGGATTCAGATCCACAACCCTCTCATTCCGTTTCTGGTGCATTTATGCTCTTATTATAATGAAACGGGCCGGGCGGCTTCCCCGCGGCAGGTACAATGTGTATGGACGCATTGCCCTGCCGTATGGCAGAACGGCCGGCGGGAGAGGGTTGCAAAGTCCACAATTTATCGTTTAAGTGTAATAATTCGGGAGGTGGTCCATGGTCACGTGTCCGGTATGCGATGGCACAATCGATGTGGATGAAGAAGACGTCGACGAAGGCGACACCGTCAGTTGCGACGAGTGTGGCGCGGACCTGAGGGTGGTGGGCACCGGTCCTCTGGAATTGGAATCGGCGGAGCAACTCGAGGAAGAGGAAGAGATTGAAGAGGGCTTCCTCGAAGACGAAGAGGAAGAATCCGATGAGGACTGGAAGTAGACGGCCGCCGGCGGATGGAACCGCCCGCATCGCCGCCCCGTCGAATCATGTGGAGGCTCGCATGAACAGGTTCCGGTTGGTTGGGCTGGCGCTCCTCCTCCTCCTCGTCGTCGTCGGCTGCTGCGCCCCTGCCCTTTTCGCCCAGAACAAAAAGAAGGGCGATCAGAACACGCGCACCGTGCAAGGCGTCGTCACCGCGGCCGACGATGCCACGGTAGCGGGAGCGATCGTGCAACTGGAAGACACCAAGACCAAGACCGTGCGGTCGTTCATCACCCTGGAAAAGGGAGCGTACTACTTCCACGGCTTGAGTCCCGACACCGATTACGAACTCCGCGCCAACTACCAGGGCGCCTCGAGCGGCACGAAAACCCTCAGCTCCTTCGATTCGCGCAAAGAAGCCATCATCAATCTGAAGCTGAACTCGAAGAAGTAGGGTAGGGTAGGCCTCCCGGCCTGCCCCTCGTACGAAGCGCGCCTTCGGTGCAAAGGGCAGGCCAGGAGGCCTACCCTACTTTCCCTTCAGCCTCCGGATCTCCTCCAACCTTTCCGCAATCCGCTTCTCCACTCCGCGGTCTGTCGGAAAATAATATCGGCGGCCAGCGAGCGATGGCGGCAGGCACTCCATGTCGGTGACCGCGTCGGCGAACTTGTGGGCGTGCTGATAGCCCTCGCCGTATCCCCACTCTTTCATACTCCGCGTCGGCGCATTGCGCAGGTTCATGGGCACGGGCTCGGCGATGGTCTTCTCCACGTCCTGGCTGGCCGCGCCCATGGCCCGGTACGCCGCGTCGGATTTCGGCGCCGCGCACAGGTAGATGGCCGCCTGTGCGAGCGCCAGGTCTCCCTCCGGGATCCCCAGGAAATGCACCGCCTGCATGGCCGCCACCGCCTGTTCCAGGGCGCGCGGGTCGGCCAGGCCGATGTCTTCGCTGGCCATGCGGATCAGGCGGCGGGCAATGTACAGCCGATCCTCGCCCGCTTCCAGCATGCGCGTCAGCCAGTACAACGCCGCATCCACCTCGCTCGACCGCACCGATTTGTGCAGCGCCGAGATCAGGTTGAAATGCTCTTCCCCGCCCTTGTCGTATAACAACACCTTGCGCTCGATCGCATCCTGGACCGCCCGTTCGGTCAACCGGGCGCCCTCCCCCGCGCCAAGGGCCGCCGCGGCGGCTTCGAGCGTGTTATAGGCCTGGCGCGCGTCGCCGTTGGAGTAAATGGCGATCTGCTCCAGCAGTTCGTCGGGGGCATCGAGGCCCACTACCGGCAAGGCGCGCTTCAGCAGGGTCACGATCTCCGGTACGGTGAGCCCGCGCAACGCATAGACGCGCGAGCGCGAAAGCAGCGCCGCGATCACTTCAAACGACGGGTTCTCCGTGGTGGCGCCGATCAGGATAATATCGCCCCGCTCGACGTACGGCAGAAACGCGTCCTGCTGCGCTTTGTTGAAGCGGTGGATCTCGTCGATAAACAGAATCGTGCGCCGGCCCATGCGGCGCAGACGCTCGGCATCCGCCATCACCGCTTTGATTTCCTTGATGCCGCTCAGCACGGCGCTGAAGGGGATGTACTCGCACCGGGTGATGCGCGCGATGAGCTTCGCCAGCGTGGTTTTGCCCACGCCCGGCGGCCCCCACAGAATGATCGAGCTCAGCTCGTCGCGCTCGATCTGCCGCCGCAGGGGCTTCCCCTCTCCCAGGATGTGCTCCTGGCCGACGAACTCCTCCAGCCTTTGGGGACGCATGCGCTCGGCCAGCGGCCGCTTGCCACCGGCCGGCTCCGCATCGGGCGGAGTGGAATCGAACAGGCTCACGGCCGCAACGCCCGCTGGCGGCGCGCCTCGTACAGCAGGATGCCGGCCGCCATCGCGGCGTTCAGCGATTCCACCCCCACCGTGGGAATGGAAACATCCACCGCGGCCGACCGCAGTGCGCCGCCGACGCCGTGCGCTTCGCTGCCGATAATCAGCGCGCACCCCGCCGTGAGGTCGATGCCGGCGAGGGAACGCGCCGCGCTCCCGGCCCGCGCCGGAACCCCGGCATACAGCGCCACCTTGTTCTGGCGCAGCGCCGCGCGCGCCAACGCCGGGTCCACGCCGTGCAGATACGGGATGCGGAACAAAGAGCCCGCCGAAGCACGCAGCGTTTTCGGATTGTAGGGGCTCACCGTGCCCTTGAGGAACATGGCGCCGGTGGCGCCGAATGCTTCGGCGGCGCGCAGGATGGCGCCCGCATTTCCCGGGTCCTGCAATCCATCGAGCACCACCACCAGCGGCCGGCCGCGGAACAACTGTTCCAGCTTCCACTCCGGCGGCTTGACCAGCGCGATCACCCCCTGGCTGTTCTCGGTCCCGGAAACGCGCCGCAGCAGCGCATCCGCCACCACCACCACTTTCACGCCCGCCAGGCGCCGTACGTGCGCCTCCGCCGCCGACCGCACCGACTCGGCCGCCAGCACCGCCTGCACCTCGCAATCGCTGCGCAGGGCCTCTTCCAGCAGGTGAAACGTCTCCGCCACGCACCAGCCCTGCTCGGTCAGCCCGCCGCGCACGATCGCCCGCCGCACGTCCTTCAGCAGCGGATTGGCCGCGCTCGTGATCGTCTCGGCCCTCGACATCTGTTTACAATGGTTCTGAACGATCAGAATACCGCAGATGCAACGTGTCGTATGGAACGCGGCCGCCGTCGCTTTGGCCGTGCTGCTCGTTTCGATCGCCTGGGTCTCCGCGCGCATCGAACAGCAATCCACGCGCGAGGAAGCGCAACCGGCCGACGTCATCCTGGTGCTGGGCGCCGCCGAGTATCGCGGCCGCCCCTCCAAGGTGCTCCGCGCGCGCCTGGACCACGCCTTCGAGCTCTACACCGCCGCGCTCGCCCCCCGCATCCTGACTACCGGCGGCGCCGGCGGCGACCCCGTGTTTACCGAAGGCGGCGTGGGCCGCTCCTACCTCATCGGCCGGGGTGTGCCGTCGGAAGCGATCATCGTCGAAACCGAGGGCGAGAGCACGGTGGAATCCACCGCCATGGCCGGAGAAATCATGCGCCGCATGGGCCTGCATTCGGTGATCGTGGTCAGCGACGGCTACCACATCTACCGCGTGAAGAAGATGCTGCAATTCCGCGGCCTCAACGTCTACGGCTCTCCCCGCAAAGAGCACTATCGCGAACCCATCCATGAACGCTGGAACTATATCAAACAGGCCATCGGCTACCTGCTCTGGCGCGCCGGGGTGGCGGTGTAAGGTGTGGTGTGGGGCGGGCGCCCTCGCCCGCGGCCGACGCCCCCGTCGGCCTCCGGCCGAAGGCCGGCCAGGGGGCCGGCCGCGGACCGGGGGGTCCGCCCCACCACACTGCCCCGCCTCAATCGTTCTTCGCGGCCTTCACAAATCCCGCGCGCGCGGGCTTGCCTTCCTCGTAAATCACGTACTGGCCCTCTCCTCTGGCGTTCAGCGCTTTCACGGTGCGCAGCGCATCGTTGCCGGCATAGACCAGGACCATGTGCGAGCGGTCGAGCGGATTGCTGGCCGCGAAAACCAAGGCTTCGCGTTCGCTGGCGTAGGTTTCGCCGTCGATGCGGAACACGCCGGCCTGATAATCGAGCCCGATCTGCCCACTCCAGGCCGCCAGCGCGGAGTTGGCTTCCGGCCGCCCGACGAAGATCACGTCATGCCGCCCCAGCACCTCGTCGGTGGCCTCGAAATCCTTGTAGATCGGGATGGCGCTCTCGCGTCGATCCAGGAAACGGCTTTGCAACTGCTCGGCGGCGTAGCGGTTGGCGCCGGCATCGCGCAGCGTCCCATAGACGATCGCGGCCGATGCCAGCCGGCGGTAAATGTCGCCCGTGATGTATGCCGGCCCCTCGCCGGGCTCAGTAAATTCAAACAGCACACCGGCCTTCTCGAGGAACGACTGTGCGGTTACGGTCTGCGTCGTGTGGGCCGCGAAAAACTCGCTCATCAGTTTGAGAAACGCCGCGTCACCCATCTTGTTCCGCAGCGCATCCAGGAACAGCACGCCTTTCGTCTGCTCCCGGCGAACGTGGTTCCCCGGAGTGTCGCCTTCCCACTTCAGCGCCCGCCAGGCGGCGCGCTCCACGTCCATCGCCCTGGCGAGATCGTCCGCTTCGAGCGCGCGGTAATACGCCGCCGATCCGGCCGCGAACCAGTCATCGGCATCGGACGCCGGCAGTATCCAGCCTTTCCACAAGCGGTCCTTATACGAAACGGGCTTGGCCGCCGGCTTCGTCTCCGCCTTGGCTTCGGCGGCTTTGGCGGCAAGCCGCGTCTTCTCGTTCTCCTGCATGGCCGTGCGCAGCGTTTCGGAGGGCTCGGCGCGGAACAGGTGGTAGCCCGAGGGGTACAGTCCGTCGTTGTTGGCGTAACCGCCGTGGGAGGGCTTCCATTCGCGCTGGTTGGGCTTGCCGATGGCCGCCCACACCATCAGGCGCGACGCCATGTCCGCGGAGACGACCTTCGCATCCATGGTGCTCGCGCTCACCAGCGGGGCCGTGCGGAAGGCCAGAAAGCCGAACTGCTCGTCGATCTGGCCGCGATACTTGCCGTACAGCTCCTGCCACGCCAGATCGCGGTCGTACGGCATGTAGGGCACATACTCGGGCGCGCCCTTCGGATCGGGAAGGTACTCCAGCTTGATGGCCAGGTCCTTGGCATTGTTGTCGCCCCAATAAAAGCCCGGCGTTCCGCCGAACCATTCGTTCTTTGAGCTGCGCCATAGCTTGACGTGGTTGGTGCCCAATTCGTACATGGCGATTTCATTGTTCTTGGCGTCGCCGATCAACCACTCGTTGGTGTACAGGCCGTTATTCCGGGTCCCCAGCTCCGCCACCACTTCATCGATATTCCCGCCATACTGGATGGCCCGCCGCGCGCGAAACGCCACCGGAGTGCCCTGCGCATTGAAGGGCGTCTGGCGGATGGTGGTCTCGGTGAGCACCACGCCGGCATCGTTCTGGTACCAGTCCGTGCCGCTCTCGATCCCGCCCGGGTAGCTCTGCATCAGCGATCGGTGGCCTTTCTCGGGCTGGATGTCGAGCATGACGTTGGTCTGTTCGGCCAGCGTGAGCGGCCACATGGTGACGTGCCCGATGACCATCTTGCCGTCGCGTGTGGCCGGCCCGGTGGCGGCGAACGCACTGCAGTGATCCACGGCGGTATCCGGCTTGCGCTCGGCGTAAGGAGGCTTGTCGAAACTTAGCCCCTCCAGGCCGGTGGGAGTCATGGGCATGGCGGAGCGCAATTCGCCCATCTCCACGGTGACATTGGCCACCACAATGTCCACCAGGTCGATGCGCCGGCCCTGCCACATCGCGCCGGCATCGGAGGCGCCGTCGGCGATGCCGCGCATCTCCTCCAGGATCTCGCGGTCGAAACCGCGCAGGAACAGGGCGTTGGCCATAGTGCGGAGCTGGCCCCACTGGTCTTTCGCGCCCAGATCGGCGGCGCACCGCTCGAAGTATTCCGGAATCTCGCGCGCCATCAGGCGCCCGTGCTGATATCCGCGCTCGTAGGGGCGGCCTTCGATATGCAAATAGATCCAGCCCGCCGCGGGATATCGGTAGGCGGGGCCGAAGGTCTGGACCGCTTCGCGCGCCGGCCATTCGTCCGCCCCGGAGACTTCATCCAGGCTGACGCCTTCGAACCAGGCCTTGCCCTGGAACGCGCCGCCCTGGCCCACCGTGAGCTCGATCTGGTCCTGCGCGCGGCTGGCGATAAAGCGCAGGGTCAGCCGGGTCCACGGCCGGGCGCCACCGAGCGATGCCGAATGCACGTCGAAGGGCATGGAGGCCATGGTCAGGGCCGCGCCCGCGGCGATCGGCGACCGGTCGAGATCGCGCACCTCCAGCCCGTCGGTGCGCACCCAGCCGCTCAGCTCGTAGCGCTTGCCGATCGAAAGCGAAACCGGCGCGAATCGAACCCGCGCGTCGGAGAGGGGACCGCCCGATTCCACGCGCAACGATCTGTTGTTTCCATGCAGCACGGCCGCATCCGGCACGGCCGCGCCGCGCACCACCGTCCAGCCCTGGTTCGGCTTCTCAAAGGAAGTCTGGAACAGGGGCGTCGCGGCCTGGGCGCAGATGGCGGCGAGGAGACCAATGAGCACACGAATCATGCGGGCCCTCCTTCTGCACCAGCATACCTGTTTTGCTTCGGCAGGTGCCGGCCCTAAGCCCCGGCCACCGCCCCCGGCCTCGGCCCCAGCCCTCGGGCCCTCGCCTCGGCCCCGGCCCTCGCCCAAGCCCCGGCCCTCGCCCCCATCCCCGGCCCTCGCCCCCATCCCCGGCCATGGTATTCTTAGGATTCCTTATTAGAGATGGCGCAGATCAGGACGCTCCCTCGCATTTGTATCGCGTTGGGCCTGCCAGACGTTCCAACCCTGCTGGACCACGCCCGGCGCGAAGCTGAGGCCGGAGAGGTTTTCCTGGAATTCCGCCTGGACTTCCTGGACCGCCCGTGCCAGGGCGCGGAAGCGATTCGGGGGTTCCTCGACCGGTTCCCGGATTCCATCATCCTGGCCACCTGCCGGCGCCATCAGAACCACGGCCGATTCAACGGCAGCATCGAAGAGCAGCTCGCCGTGCTGGACGTCGCCATCCGCAAGGGAGCCCACGCGGTCGACGTCGAAATCGAAACCGCGGAAGTGTGCCAGGAGCGGTTGAATCAGTTTCGCGGGCGCGCGCAGGTGATCGTTTCGTACCATAACTTCGAGGCCACGCCGCCCATGGATACGGTGGTGGGCCGCGTCATGCGGGTGCAGGCGGATGTCTACAAGGTGGTGACCACGGCGCGCAAGCCCTCCGACAACATCCGTGTTCTGGCGGCGGCCAAGGCGCTGACCAAGCATCGCCTGGTGGTGCTGGCCATGGGAGAACTGGGGTTTCCCACCCGCGTGCTGTCGCCCGTGTTCGGCGGCATCTACACGTATGCCGCCCCCATGTTCGCCGAAAACACGGCGGCGGGACAGGTCAGCGCGCATTACCTGCGGCATGTGTACCACGTGGACAAGCTCGGCAAGTCGGCCCGGATTTATGGCGTGATTGCCGACCCGGTGCGGCATTCCATTTCGCCCGCCGTTCACAACCGGGCGTTTCACGCGCGCCGCGTGGATGCGGTCTACCTGCCCTTCCTGGTTTCGCCCGCGTATCTGCGCGACTTCTTTTCGCTCGCCGAGAAACTGCCGCTGGCGGGCTTTAGCGTCACCATTCCGCACAAGCAGAAGATCATCCGCTACCTGGACGTGGTGGACCCGCTGGCCAAGCGCATCGGGGCCGTCAATACGGTCTGGCGCAAGGCCGGCAAGTGGCGCGGCGCCAACACCGACGCGGCGGGCGTCACCGGGCCGCTCGGGCGCTTGCTGCGTCTTCGGAAATCGTCGGTGTTGATTGTGGGCAATGGCGGCGCGGCGCGGGGCGCGGCCTGCGCGCTCTCCGACGCGGGCGCGAAGATCGCCCTGGTCGGGCGCAACGCCGATCGCGTGCGCGCGCTGGCCAAGATCTGCGGCGCCGAAGCGCTGGGCCGCGAACAGCTCGCGGCACGGCATTTCGACGCGGTGGTGCACGCGACGCCGCTGGGCATGTATCCCCACGTGGACGACTGCTTCTTTAACGGGAACATTCCCGCCGACGTGGTCTTCGATATGGTGTACAATCCCATCGAGACGGTGCTGCTCAGGCGGGCGAAGGAGCAGGGCAAGACCGTCGTGCCGGGGCTCGATATGTTTATCGAGCAGGCGGTGCGGCAGTTCGAAATCTGGACCAGCGATTCGGCGCCGCGCGCGGTCATGCACAAAGCGGCGATCGAAGCGCTGGAGCACAAGTAACGGGGAGACGGCCGGACGATGAAACTCACACGACGGCAACTGGCCACCATGCTGGCTTCCACCACGGTCCTGGCACAGGCGCCGCCACCCGTTCCCGCCACGCCGGAGGAGGAACTGAAAAACGCCAGGAACCGCGTCAAGGCCAACAGCGAAGCGCTGGCCCGGCTGCCGGTAGCCATGCCCACCGAGCCGGCGTTCCAGTTCAAGGCCTGACGCATGGCGGCAATCGGAAACGATGTCTTCTTCGCCGCCATTCCGCAGTTGAACGAGCGGCTGAAGGCGCACGAGTTCTCCGCCGAAGACCTGGCGCGCGCCTTCGCCAGCCGGCTCGAGCAGCTTGGACCGCGATACAACGCGCTCGCGCTCACGCTGCTGCCGCAGGCCATCCGCAAAGCCCAGGAGGTGGACAAGGATCTCAAGCGCGGGCGCCTGCGCGGGCCTCTGCAGGGCATTCCATACGGCGTGAAAGACCTGCTGAGTTTCGCGGGCCAGCCGACCACGTGGGGCGCGAAACCGTATGCCGCGCAGGTATTCGATTACGATGCCACGGTCGTCGAAAAGCTGGCCGGCGTGGGCGCGGTGCTCACCGGGAAGCTGGCCATGGTGGAACTGGCGGGCGGCGGCGGTTACCGGTATGCGGCGGCGTCGCTGACCGGCCCGGGGTTGAATCCGTGGGACCGCGCACGCTGGTCGGGCGGGTCTTCGAGCGGATCGGCGGCGGCGGTGGCGGCGGGCCTGGTGCCGTTCGCCATTGGGTCGGAGACCTCGGGGTCCATCGTTACGCCCGCCTCCTACTGCGGTGTGACGGCGCTGCGGCCGACCTACGGACTGGTCAGCCGGCATGGGGCCATGGCGCTGTCCTGGACGTTGGATAAACTGGGGCCGTTCGCGCGCAGCGCCGAGGATTGCGGCCTCGTCCTCGAAACCATCGCCGGCAAGGACGGCAAGGACCCGGGCAGCGCCGGCAAGAGCTTCTACTACACGCCCCAGTATGCGCGGCCGATGAAGGACCTGCGCATCGGCTTTGCGTCCGGAGATTTCACCGAAGGCGCCGAAGCCCCGGCGCGCGCCGCGTTCCAGGAGGCGCTGCGGGTGTTGCGCGACACGGGCGCGCAACTGGTGGAGACAAAGCTGCCGCAGTTTCCCTACGGCACGGTGCTCTCGGTCATCCTGGCGGCGGAGCAGGGTTCCATTTTCGAGCCGCTGATCGCGAGCGGGAAGGTGGACGAACTGGCCGACCAGGCGCAGATCGCCGGGCTGAAGGCGAGCCAGGACGTGGCCGCCAGGGACTATCTGAAGGCCATGCGGGTGCGGCGGCTGATCCAGGAAGAGTTCTCGAAACTGTTTGGCGAAGTGGACGTGCTGCTCGCCCCAGGCAGGTCCGGAGCGGCAACCAAAGTGGCGCAGCGGCTGGACGCGGGCGGCGCCGCTGGGCCCGCCGGGGGCGCCCCCCGATTCCAGGGCATCATTCCCGCCGGCAATCTGGCGGGTCTGCCGGCGCTGGTCCTGCCCTGCGGCTTCGCGGAGAACCTGCCGGTGGCCCTCCAGGTGGTGGGCGTGCCGTTTTCCGAGAACGCCCTGCTGGCCATCGGCCGCGAGTTTCAAGCGCGCACCGACTGGCACAAGCGCCGCCCGCCGGGAGTGTAGCGCATCGAGCTATCGCAGTAGCAATGCGCTATTCTGATTCCGGAGAACCAAATGGCGCTCCTAATAGTGCTCTCGCTCCTGCTCCTTACCCAGGACAAGCCTACCGAAAAGCCGCAGGACAAGCCTCCCGAAAAGTGCTCGCTCTCAGGAACGGTGGTCGACTCCATCACAGGCGAACCTTTGAACAAAGTCGCGTTGTGGCTGGAACCGTTCAACGGTGAGGCGGCCACGCTAGTCACCACCACATCCGACGCCAAGGGGCATTTTGCGCTGGTCGATCTCGGTGCCGGCGCGTACCGTCTCAGAGGGCGTCGAAGCGGATACCTTGAAGGGCTCTACGGCGCCCGACGGCCCGGTGGTAACGGCACAGTTGCACGGCTCGAAGCCGGACAAGCGCTAAGCGATCTCAACTTGAAGTTGACGCCCGCTGGTGCCATTGCGGGGACCATCCGCGATAGCGATGGCGAACCGATCGAATACGCCAGCGTCGAGCTCGGCCAAATCGTCTACAGCAACCGCGGCAGGCCCCGTCTTGAGAGTGCCGGCTATACCATGACTGATGATCGCGGAGAGTATCGGTTCCACGGCTTGGCCTCGGGCAAGTATTACATCAGTGCGGTGTACAGATCGTCGGTGTTTGGCCAGGTGGACGGTTCGGCGAGTACGGGACCTACCGATGCCTCGGTGGCGACATTCTACCCAGGCGCGCCCGATTCAGCGACGGCCTCGCCCGTTGAGGTCTCAGCTGGCGTGCGCATCGCCGGCATCGACGTGATGCTGCTGAGACTTCGCGTGGTCTGCGTGAGCGGCCGGGTGGCCGTTATGCCGCAGTCAGGCCGCCGGAGCGTTTCTCTCGAAACGGCGAACGCCCCAATTGGCACTTACCGTGAATCCACATCCGTAAAGAACGCCGCCGGCGATTTCCAGTTCTGCCGCGTGCCGCCGGGCTTGTACGTGCTCTCAGCCTATGCCGATACATTATCGGCGCGGGTCCGGGTCAACGTGGGCTCAGTCGATGTCAATGATATTCGAGTGACGTTGTCCCCTGGAGCCGAGATCCGAGGACGCGTGCAGGCCGAAGGCCAGGAAAAGCCGAGCCTCAAGGACGTTGCCTTTGAGATCAGCCAGGATGGGAAGTGGCTAGCCAGGGGCAACGCGCTCGCGGACGGCACGTTCACGATAGAAAACTGGCGCCCGGACCACTATGACGTCGGAATCCCGACCACGCCCCATGGCTTCTATGTCAAAAGCATACGCTCCGGCGAGGCGGACGTTCTGGCGGATGGTCTTGCGATCTCGGGGCCTGGCACGGTCCCTCTCGATGTCGTGATTTCACCCGACGGCAGCAAATTGAGCGGCGTGGTCGTCGACAAGGACCAGCAGCCGGTCGCCGGTTCAACCGTTCTCCTCGTGCCGGACCAGCGCTCGCGCCTCGATCTCTTCAAGAACACGACGAGCGATCAGCGCGGCCACTTCGAGTTCACCGCGCTCGCGCCCGGCAGCTACAAGCTGTTTGCCTGGGACGACGTGCGGTCGAACGAGTGGTACGATCCCGACTTCCTCAAAGACTACGAAAAGCAAGCCGAGAAAGCGGTCCTCGAGCCTAAGGCGCATGCCACCGTTAGCTTGCATATGGCCGTTCCGCCTGATGCACAATAGCCCCAGCGGCTTCCCGTTGAGGCCGGAAAGTGGCGTTCTTGGACAAGTGCCGGCACCTGCTACGCGGCGCGTCGGCCACGAGACTTCTTCCTGGGCGCGGTTGTTTCACGCTGCCCTAAAGCCTGGGCCGCGGCTGCGACCACCAGCATATTCAAGCTCACGCCTTCCCTTTCAGCTTGGGCCGCCAATCGGGCGTGGAGACTTTTAGGCATCCGTAACCGGAATTGCCCGCTCGACGCAGCAGGCGAGCTTGGCTTCGGTATGGGATCGCCGTGCTTGCGGCAACTCAGAAGGTAGGAACGCACGGCATCCCGGCCATTTACTATGGCCTGTTCGGGCGTTGCACCGTCCGAGTGGCACCCCGGAAGGTCAGGGTATTCGATCAGGAACCCACCGCCGTCTTCATCTGAAAGCGGGCGAATCGTGAATGGATACTGGTCGAGATTAGCGAACTCAGTCATGCTCGGGATCCTCCAACTTGCTAATAAACTCTACGAAGTCACGCACGTACCAGGGCTTGATCGGAATGTGCTTCGGCACCGTTGTTCTGCCCGCCCTTGGGTGCCGGAATGTCACATGGCTTGTGCCGCCCTGACTGTCAACGTCTACCCCGAAGCGACGCGCGACGACTTCCAGATCCTCCATGCGCCAATTGCGGGAGGTCCTTCGCATCCCCGCAAGGATCTTCTTGGCATTGGACACGATTCTATGGTACCGAATACGGCACCATAGAACAATGCCTGCTGCCTCACGAAGCCTGCGACGATTCAGAATTTCGATGCGAGCCTGCCAGCCCAGCGGGATGTGTGGTCGCAAAGTGGGGTTACCGGTCCCGGAAGACCTGGGGAGTTCACTTGGACCCGTAACGCGCGTTGCCGGCAGGTGTCGGCACCGACAAATCCCGACTGGGTGGCCCTCCAGGTGGTGGGCGTGCCGTTTTCCGAAAATACGCTACTGGCCATCGGCCGCGAGTTTCAAGCGCGGACCGACTGGCACAAGCGCCGCCCGCCAGGCGTGTAGCGCATCGAGCTATCCGCATCGGCCGGCGGCACCGGATGCCGGCACTTCCGCGAGTCGGCGTTTATACATTCTGATGGAGCTGAACGGGTCGGGAGAGTCTGGGAACCGCGCGAACACACTTTCCGATGACCCCGTCTTTCGGACCTTATCGGAAAGGACCGCGTCTTTTGGGCCTTTCAAGATCGACGAACATGAAGGGCAATCACCTTGGCACTCCGCAGCATGAGCCATGTCGACAGGAGAACGCCCCCATAAAGCGAGGCTAAAGCGAACGAAGGTAGCAGAGGCATCCACCACACACCCCACACGGTCGAAACGGCGCGGTATAGCAGCGGGATGAACAACAGGAGCATTCCAACGAATTGAACGGCCTTCCCGCCTCGCCAGCACGCGGCGACCGCAACACAGATCGTCAGGAACACGAGCGTAGCCCCAATGACCTCAGGCGTGCGAAAGAGGTGAAGCGGCCGCATCGTTTCCACCCCAGCCTGTAGGGTGCCAGGATACGTCACAATCGCGTACGGCGTCGTGGGCCAATACAAAGCCGCTATGGCCAGGGCTGCGAGTGTCGCGCACACCACCGCCCAGAACCGTGGAAGTCGGGAGGCGACGATTGCCGTCATGACAAACGCTCCTGCGGGCACCCAACTCAAGATGGGGCCAGCCGCCGCATGGACGGGTGCGACCGATCTGAACGACTCGGCCCAGCCCAGAATCAAGCCCGTCTCAAAGAGGCATACTGCAGTGATTGCGGCGGTGGCCCATTTTGTTGTCCGGTTGTTCAGGGGAGGAAAAGAATAGGAAGCGTAGAGCAGCAACCATGCGGGCCAGGACAAGCTGAAAAATGATTGGTACACAAGTGCGGGCACGCGGAACCAGTCCCGCCATTCCATTGGGTCGGCTGCCAGACTCCATTCGCCGAACAAAAAGGGCGCTACTTGGACCTGCGAGAGACAAAGCATCAGACCAAGGAAAGCCCATGTCTTGAGGCTGCGCGGACCTTTAACCGCTACGACAAGTCCGATGAGAACGCAAAATGCCGATGGGAGCAGGGAGTACCATACTACCTGCCGAACGTTGAGATTCCCGCAGGTACAATTCGCGAAGTACACGGGCGTGGTGCGTTCACCTGCGTCGGATCGAACCGTGACTGAAAAAGGCCATCTAAGAATTGCCTCGTTGGCCTGGATTGGCGGCAGTTTATTGATCGAGTCGAGGTACTGCCTAGCCCGCCGAAGCTCCTGCGAAAGCACCGCTTGCCCGACAAAGGGACGACCGTTGATCGCTATCAGTTCGTCCCCACGGCGAATTCCAATTCCCTCACTGACTTCGCCCTGCTTTGCCGCCATCGTGACCGTGTCGATGACGTTCGTAAAGGGCTTGACGAGAAATGGAACGAAGAGAAATGTCTGGCTGGCTTCGATTGTCGCCAGGGAATAGCGGATCTGGTAGACGAGCGCGAAGACCGCGATTGGA
>JADGNR010000404.1 GCA_017883415.1 Bryobacteraceae bacterium
CGTCGAGCAGCAGGGTCACACGGCGGGCGGGCGCGCGATCCGGGATGGTGAACGCCACGGTGAGCGGCATGGCGGCGGAGGGACTCTTCAGCGCGACCACGGCGCTCGACGACATCCAGCGGTAGCTGCCGGATTCCAGATCGTAGATGCCGCTGACGATCTGGTCCTTCGCCTCGGGCGCGTTCATGGGGAGATAAGAAAGCGCGGGATGCCGTTCCACTACGAGGCTCGAGCTCACGCGGTCGATGACGCCGGCGGAGATACCGAAGGGACCCAAGTGACCGAGCGACGCGCTGGAGAATCCCGAACGAGTTTCGAGGCCAATGATTCGGAGGGGAATTGCGGGGCGGATCTCTAGGGCCGGGGCGAAGGGCGATAGCGGCGCGTGGACATCCACGGAGTGGCCGAGCGCGCTCGAGACCACGATATCGCCGGCGCGCAGGCGTTCGGTGGCGCGCAAGGGAAGGCCGCCTTGCGCTTCGAGATAGTAGCGCAGGCCCCATTCGCCATCGATCCAGAGGCGATGGCCCGCGGGCACGGCTAGCGAGCGGGCGAACCGGCGGTAGCCATCCCAATGCTGGTAATTCACCACGGCGAGGCCCACGCCGAGCGCCATCTGCGCGGCGAAACCGAGCGCGAGCCAGCGCGGGCGCAGACGCGAGGCCAGGAGCGCGACCGGCGCCGCCATGGGCAGCAGGTAGCGCGCCGATCCGGCGAAGAACACCGCGACCGCGCCGGCGAAGAAGAGGGCGATCCACGCGAGCAGGAACAACGTCTCCGGCTCGCGCCGTTTGCGCCAGGCGAGAACCAACGCCGCCGGCACGAGGGCGGGGAAGACGATGAACCAGGAATGAATGGCGAGCGCCAGCAAGTTGGACAGCTTCGCTTCGAGCGTCTGGTAGATGGAAAAGTAGCCGGTGACGGCGGCCGCCGGCGCCGCGCCGGTGGAGAGGCGCTCGAAGATCTGCCAGAGGGCAATGGTGGCGGGGGGAACCAGGAGGGCGAGCCAGCGGGCGCGGTCGCGGGCGCGGTCGCGGCGGTGATAGAGCCACACGTAGACGGCCAGGATCGGGGTGAGGAATACGGCTTGATAGGCGGTCATGGCGGCCAAGGCCATGGCGGCGGCGGAAAGCGCCAGGCGGCCGCCGCAGAACAGGGCGATGGCGGCCATCCAGAAGGCCAGGAAGGGCAGATCGGTTTCAAGCGAGTTGCCGTTCACCACAAAGGCCGGGACCGCGAGGAACAGCAGCGCCGCCCACAT
Organism: Bryobacteraceae bacterium; assembly: GCA_017883415.1. Lineage (GTDB taxonomy): Bacteria > Acidobacteriota > Terriglobia > Bryobacterales > Bryobacteraceae > JADGNR01. The sequence continues at coordinate 1,262 of JADGNR010000404.1, forward strand.
GGGGTGCGGCGAAAAGCGGCGCGCGAGCGACCACATGGCGACGACGGCGATGAGTGAAAACACGATATACGCAGCATGGAACGGGACCTCTTTCACGCCGCCGGAGAGGGCGATCAGGCCGGCGAGCACCCACGCGTCGAGCGGCGGATGCGGTTGGCCCCGCAGGTCCACTTCCCGGCCTTGAAAGACGTACGAGGTATTGTCGGGATGCAGGGGATCGATGAGGGCGTGCGCGGCCTCGCTGAGATAGATGTGATCGTCGCCCAGGACGGCCTGGTGGAGGAAGGGGAGGCGGAGAAGGAGAACGACGGCCAGTAGGAGCCAGAGGCCAATGCCGTTCAGACCCAGCCGCGCGTTGCGCGGGGGGCAGGCCAGGAGGCCTACCCCACTTAGGGCTTCCATCGCAACACCGGCTTGCGCGCGGCGGCGACTTCGTCGACGCGGCTGGTCCGGGTCCCGTAGGGCGCGTTCTTGACGAGTTGCGGTTCGGTCTCGGCCTCCTTGGCAATCGAGATCATGGCTCCGACGAACTCATCGAGCTCCAGTTTGCCTTCCGTCTCGGTGGGCTCGATCATGAGCGCGCCATGGACGATGAGCGGGAAGCTGACGGTATACGGATGGAAGCCGTAGTCGATGAGGCGCTTGGCGATATCGCCGGTGTGGACGCCGAGCGCGGCCTGGCGGTGGTCGCTGAACACCACCTCGTGCATGTTGGGCGAGGAGTAGGGCAAGTCGAAATAGGGCTCGAGTTGCTTGCGGATGTAGACGGCGTTGAGCACGGCGTCGACGGTAGCGTTGCGCAGTCCCTCGCCGCCGTGCGCCAGGATGTAGGCGAGCGCGCGCACCAGCACGCCGAAGTTGCCGTAGAAGGCCTTGACGCGGCCGATGGAGTGCTTGCGTTTGTAGTCCCAGGTCCACTTCCTGGCGGAGCGCTTGAGGCGGGGCGCGGGCAGGAACGGCTCGAAGGCCTTCTTTACCGCCACCGGGCCGGCGCCCGGGCCGCCGCCGCCGTGCGGGGTGGAGAACGTCTTGTGGAGGTTGAGGTGCATCACGTCCACGCCGAAATCGCCCGGCCGCGCGATGCCCACCAGGGCGTTCATGTTGGCGCCATCCATATACAGCATGGCGCCCTTCTTATGGAGGATCTCGGCGGCCTGGATGATGTTGTGCTCGAAGACGCCGAGGGTGTTGGGGTTGGTCACCATGAGGGCGGCCACGTCCCGGTCGACGATCTGGTCGAGCGCGCTGACATCGAGCACGCCGGTATCGCTCGACTTGATGTTCTGGACCATGTATCCGGCGATGGCGGCGGTGGCGGGGTTGGTGCCGTGGGCGGAATCGGGGATGAGAATCTTCTTGCGCGGATTGCCGCGTTTTTCGAGCAGCGCGCGAATCAGCAGGATGCCGGTGAGCTCGCCATGGGCGCCGGCGGCCGGCTGGAGCGTGACGGCGTCCATGCCGGTGATTTCGGCGAGGGCGGCTTCGACGCGCGCCATCACTTCCATGGAGCCTTGCGCCAGAGCCTCCGGCTGGTAGGGATGGGACCACGCGAGGCCGTCGATGCGGGCCACCAGCTCATTGATCCGCGGGTTGTACTTCATGGTGCAGGAGCCGAGCGGATACATGCCGTGGTCGATGGCGTAGTTCCAGGTGGAGAGGCGCGTGAAATGGCGGATGGCCTCCACTTCGCTCACTTCGGGGAAGCCTTCGATTCCGGCGCGGACGTTGGCCGCGCCCAGCGCCTCGGCGGCATCGACGGGCGGCACGTCGAGCGCGGGAAGCTGGTAGGCCTTTTTGCCGGGCGAGCTACGCTCGAACAGGAGCGCTTCATTCTGCGAAGGGTGGTTGCGGACCTTGGTGATCATGCCAGCACCTCCTTGGCGGCGGGCAGGGTGGCAGACTGCGCCACCAGCGCATCCATGTCGGTGCGCCGCGACATTTCGGTGGCGCAGAGCAGCATGGAATCGGCCAGCTCGGGGTAGAAACGGCCGAGGGGGAGTCCGCCGATGATTTTGTGCTTGAGCAGCGCGCGGTTCAGCTCTTCGGGCGTGCGGCCTTCCACGCGCGCCACGAATTCGTTGAAGAACTTTCCCTGGAAGCGGGGCGGGAACTTCGCGGCGAGGTAATGCGCTTTGGCGAGGTTCTGTTCGGCCAGCTCGCGCAGGCCCTGCTTACCGTAGACGGTCATAAACACGGCGGCCATGAGGGCAATGAGCGCCTGGTTGGTGCAGATATTGGATGTGGCCTTCTCACGGCGGATGTGCTGCTCGCGGGTGGCGAGGGTGAGGCAGAAGGCGCGGTTGCCGCGGGAATCGACGGTCTGACCCACCAGGCGTCCGGGCATCTGGCGGATGAACTTCTCTTTGGTGGCGATGATGCCGGCGTAGGGTCCGCCGTAGCTTGGCGAAATGGCGAAGGACTGCAACTCGCCGGCGACGATATCGGCCTCGGCAGGCGGCTCGAGGATGCCGAGCGACACGGCTTCGGTGAACACGACGACGAGCAGGGCGCCGCGGCGGTGTGCGATCTCGGCGGCGGCCTTCACCTGGTCGACGATGCCGAAGAAGTTGGGCGATTGAATGATGACGGCGCCGGTGAGCGAGTCCATCTTCCGTTCGAGATCTTCGAGGTCGATGGTTCCGGTTTCGGACAAGTAGCCGAACTCCTCGACGGGCATGCCCTGGTAGCGGGCGTAGGTGCGCAACACTTCGCGGTACTCGGGATGCGCGCTCCGGGCGATCAAGGCGCGTCCCTTGCCGGTGACGCGCGCGGCCATCATGGCGGCCTCGGGGACGGCCGTGGAACCGTCGTACATGGAGGCATTGGCCACGTCCATGCCGGTAAGCTGGCAGATCATGGTCTGGAATTCGAAGATGGTGGTGAGGGTACCCTGCGCGATTTCGGCCTGGTACGGGGTATAGGAGGTGAGGAACTCGCCGCGCGACACCACGGTATCGACCAGGACCGGACGGAAATGGCGGTACACGCCGGCGCCGAGAAACGAGGTGAAGCCGGCGAGGTTTTCGTCGGCGCGCGCGCGGAAGTAATCGACGATCTCGTATTCGGAGATGCCCGGCGGCAAGTTGAGCGGCCGGGCGAGGCGGACGGCTTCGGGGAGGTGCGAGAAGAGCTCTTCGGGGGAGGCCACGCCGCACACTTCGAGCATTTGCCGGCGCTCGGAATCGGACTTCGGAAGGTAGCGCAACTACTTCTCGGCTCCTATGTACGCCTGGTAATCGGCGGCCGACATCAGGTTGGCGACTTCCGCGGGCGCGCTGAGGCGAAGCTTCACCAGCCAGGCCGCGCCGTGGGGATCGCTATTGAGAGTTTCCGGCGCATCGGCGAGCGCGGGGTTGATTTCGAGCACCTCGCCCGAAACCGGCGCGTAGACATCGGAGACGGCCTTGACGGACTCGACCGAGCCGAGCGACTTTCCCTGTTCGAGCCGCGCGCCGGGCTTGGGCAGGTCCACATAGACGATGTCGCCGAGTTCCTGCTGGGCATGATCGGTGATGCCGACGGTGCCGGTGTCCCCTTCGACCAGGACCCACTCGTGTTCCTTCGTGTAGCGAAAGTTTTCTGGGTACATTTTTATTTTGCTCGTTTGTAAAACGGAGTTTCCACGGTGACCGCATCCACGGGCTGGTTGCGGACGACGATCTGGATGGCAACGCCCGGGCGGGCATGCGCGGTGGGCAGATAGCAGAGCCCGATGTTCTTATTCAATGTCGGAGAGGGCGAGCCGCTGGTGACCCATCCGGCGGGAGCGCCCTCGAGGAGCACCTCGTAGCCCTCACGGGCGATGCCGCGGCCCAGCATTTCGAAGCCGGTGAGCCGGCGCTTGACGCCGCTCTCCTTCTGTTTGAGGAGCGGGCCGCGGCCGACGAAGTCGCCCTTGTCGAGTTTGACGATCCAGCCGAGATCGGCTTCGAGCGGGGAAATGGAGGCATCGATTTCATGGCCGTAGAGGGCCATTTTGGCTTCCAGGCGGAGGGTGTTGCGCGCGCCGAGGCCGCACGGTTTGATGCCGAACTCGGCGCCGGCCTGCATGACCTCGTGCCACAGGCGCGGGGCTTCGGCGGGCGGCACGTAGATTTCGAAGCCGTCTTCGCCGGT
>JADGNR010000112.1 GCA_017883415.1 Bryobacteraceae bacterium
GGTCGCCGCCAGTAAGGTTGAGATCTCCGCCAGCGGCCAGATCGAAGTCCGAGTCAACGGGCTGTTACTTGGCGCCGCCGCCGGTGCCGCCGCGGGCACGGTCGGACCGGTAACGGCGGTAGTAGCGAGCCTGGTCTGTGGGGACGTAGTAGCCGCCAGCACCAAAGAGGCGCCTTTGAGCACGGCCGGCGATGCCCAAATCGAAGACACGATTACGGTCCCTTCGCCCTGCATCGCTCCCGCGGTGCTGGTGCGCATCGCCGAGACGGCCACGGGCCCGTCGGCTGCCATGCCGTTCATCGCGGTGAACGCCCTGGTGGCTGGAGCGCCCGAGGCTGAGGACTCGCACGGCAAGGGCCGGTAGTAGGGTAGGCCTCCCGGCCTGCCCAGCGCGCGAAGCGCGCCTTCGGCGCGTTGGCAGGCCGGGAGGCCTACCCCACCGCTTGCGCCGCGCGGGGCCCTGCTGCTAGCGTAGGAATCGGCAGCACGGCCTCATGCTTTCACCCTTTCTCAGCCGGGAAGAAGAACTTCACTGGCTGGCTATGAAACTGGTCCCGGGCCTGGGCGCCAGGAGTTCGGGAAAACTGCTCGATCGCTTTCGCACTCCGCAGGGCGTCTTCCGGGCGTCGCGCTCGGAGCTGGAAGCGGCGGGCGTTAGCGGCGGTGTGGCCCAGTCGATCGCGAGCGGATGCACCTTCGAAGACGCCGCCCAGCAGCAGGAGAAGATGGCGGAAGCCGGCGCCACGCTGGTTGCCATGGGCGATCCGCGCTATCCCCAGGCGTTGCGCGAGATCTTCGATCCGCCGTTGCTGCTGTTCGCGCGCGGCCGCGTGGAACTGTTGCAGTCGCTCGCGCTGGCCGTGGTGGGCACGCGCCGGCCCACGCCGTACGGCCTGGCCGTGGCGGAGCGCCTCTCGGCCGATCTGGCGCACGCCGGTCTCACCATCGTCAGCGGGATGGCGCGCGGCATCGATAGCGCGGCGCACAAGGGCGCGCTTTCCTCCGGCGGGGATACCGTCGCGGTGCTCGGCTGCGGCGTCGACGTGGTGTACCCTTCGGAAAATCGCAAGCTCGCCGCGGAGTTGTCCGCGAAGGGCCTGATCGTTTCCGAATTCCCCATGGGCGCCGTTGCGTTCCCGCAGAATTTCCCCATCCGCAACCGCATTATCAGCGGAATCAGCCTGGGCGTGCTGGTGGTCGAGGGCGCCCAGTACAGCGGCTCGGCCATCACCGCGAAGCTGGCCATGGACCAGGGGCGCGAGGTGTTCGCCGTCCCCGGCAACATTACCTCCAAGCTGAGCTGGGGACCTAACCTGCTGATTAAACAGGGCGCCCGGCTGGTGCAGGACTGGAACGACGTGATCGTCGATCTGCCCGCTGAATCCCGCCGGCATCTAATAGACAGGGGCCGCGAAAAGATCCTCGGCGCAGGGGGCGCAACCGGCGAAGGCGCCCAGGCATCCTTATTATTACCCGAAGCCGCCGGAGAACTGGGGGTCACGGCCCGCCGCGCCCTCGAAGCGCTGCGTGTGGATGCCGCCGTACATCTCGACGATCTTCTTGAGAAAGTGGAGGATACCTCGCCTTCCGAAGTGATTGCGGCGCTCTTTGAACTGGAAATGCTGGGACTGGTGAAGCAACTCCCCGGAAAGAATTTTGTTAAAGTGTGGTAACGTTCAACTGGGTAACCCGCAAGCAGTGCTGCCGTTGGGGCGGAGGGCGCCCGATTCCGAAAGTTCACTATGCCAAAGGCTCTTGTAATTGTGGAATCGCCTGCCAAGGCGAAGACGATTAATAAATATCTGGGCAAGCAATATGTGGTGAAAGCGTCGCTCGGTCATATCAAGGATCTACCCAAGCGGGACCTGGCCGTGGATGTCGATCACGGGTTCGAGCCGAGCTATGAAATCATCGAGGGAAAGAAGAAGCTGATCACCGAGCTGAAACAGTTGGCCCGGAAAGTGGAAGACGTGTACCTGGCGGCCGACCCCGATCGCGAGGGCGAGGCCATCTGTTTTCACTTACAGGAGGAGTTGCAGGACGGAAAGAAGAACGGACCGCACATTTACCGCGTGATGTTCAACGAGATCACCAAGAAGGCCATCGAGAAGGCCTTCGAAAAACCGGGGCAGGTGGATCTCAACCTGGTGGACGCCCAGCAGGCGCGGCGCGTGCTCGACCGGCTGGTCGGCTACAAGATCTCGCCGCTGCTGTGGGACAAGGTGCGGCGCGGCCTCTCCGCCGGCCGCGTGCAGACCGTGGCGCTGCGGGTGATCGTGGAGCGCGAGCGCGAAATCCGCGCCTTCGTGCCCCGGGAATACTGGACCATCGATGCCGACCTGCACGCCAAAAAGCCGCCGCTGTTGACGGCGCGCCTCGCGCGGGTGAACGATCAGGCGGCCGAGGTCGCTTCCCAGCAGGCCTCCGACGACGTCCTGGCGCAGCTCGAGGGCGCCGATTACATCGTCAAATCGGTCGGCACGCGCGAGAAGAAACGCAACCCGGTGGCGCCGTTCATCACTTCCACCCTACAGCAGGAATCGGCGCGCAAGCTGCGTTTCAGCGTGAAGCGCACCATGATGCTGGCGCAGCGCCTGTACGAAGGCATCGAGGTGGGCAAGGAAGGCGCGGTGGGCCTGATCACCTACATGCGCACCGATTCCACGCGGCTTTCGGACGACGCCGTCGCCGACGTGCGGCACTACATCGCGGAGCGCTACGGCAAGGAATTCGTGCCCGACTCCGCGAATGCGTATAAATCGAAGAAGGGCGCGCAGGATGCGCACGAAGCCATCCGCCCGACCTCGATGGCGTTCGCCCCGGAGATCGTGGAGCACTACCTGGCCGAGGATGAGATGAAGCTCTACCGGCTGATCTGGAACCGCTTCGTGGCCTGCCAGATGTTGCCGGCCCTGTACGACCAGACCACCATCGACGTCTCCGCCACGGGAAAGAACAGCGCGGACTACATTTTCCGCGCCACCGGCTCGGTGCTCAAGTTCGAAGGCTTCCTGAAAGTCTACCAGGAGGGCAAGGACCAGAACGATGAGGAAGACGAAGAGCTGAAGCACCGCCTGCCGGCGGTGGCCGAAGGCGAGCGCCTGCGGTTCAAGGCCCTCCGCCCGGAACAGCATTTCACCGAGCCGCCGCCCCGCTACAACGAGGCCACGCTGGTGAAGCGCCTGGAAGCCGACGGCGTGGGCCGCCCCTCCACCTACGCTTCGATTCTGTCGACCATCCAGGAGCGCGAGTACGTCAAGAAGGAAGGCGGCCGCTTCACCCCCACCGAGTTGGGCATGGTGGTGATCGACCTCCTGCTCGAAAGCTTCGACGATATCTTCGAGGTGAAGTACACCGCGCGGATGGAACAGGAGCTGGACGAGATCGAGGAAGGCAAGCTCGACTGGCGCACCGCCATGTCCGAGTTCTACGAGCGCTTCGATAAGGACCTGAAGCACGCCCAGGAGCACATGACCGACATCAAGCGGATGGAGAAGCCCACCGACTTGATCTGCGAGAAGTGCGGCAAGCCCCTGGTGATCAAGTGGGGCAAGCACGGCAGCTTCATCGCCTGCACCGGCTATCCCGATTGCACGTACACGCGCGAGCTGACCGTGGATCTGCCCGATATCGACAAGGTGGATCTCTCCGAGCAGGGCGAAGAGGAGTACTGCGAAAACTGCGGCCGCCCCATGGTGCTCAAGAAGGGCCGTTTCGGAACGTTCCTGGCCTGCACCGGGTATCCCGATTGCAAGACCACCAAGCAGATCGGCGGAACGCAGAAGAAGCCCGACCAGGCGCTCGAGGAAAAGTGTCCGCAATGCGGCAGCCACCTGGTGCTGAAGACCGGCCGTTTCGGCGAATTCACGGCAGGCAGCAACTACCCCACCTGCAAATACGTGAAGCAGAAGACCATCGGCGTGAAGTGCCCGGAGTGCTCCTTAGGCGAGATCATCGAGCGCCGTTCCAAGAAGGGCAAGACTTTCTACGGCTGCAACCGGTATCCCGACTGTAAGTTCGTCGCCTGGGGCAAGCCCGTCGCCGAAAAGTGCCCCGAATGCGGCAGCCCTTACATGGTGGAGAAGTGGCTCAAGGCCGGGGCCGTGTGGCAATGCCCCAACGCCGAGTGCAAGCACAAGCAGCCCGCCCCCCTGGCCGTGCCGTCCGCCTGACGTGGTGGGGCTTGCTTTAGCTTGCCCGCGCCTGCTTTCAGGCAGTAATTCAGTCCCGAAATTCCCAAAACTGCTAAGATCAAGGTATGCGGCTCTTCAAATGGAGCAAGACGGAAGCGACTTTCATCGATGACATCGACGCCGAACACCAGGACATTTTTCGGCTTGCGGGCGAGCTTCACCAGGCGATGCTCGCGGGCGCTCCGGCGCCCCGGTTGCAGGAGATCCTGAAGCGGCTGATCGCCAGCTTCGAACGCCACTTCCGGCATGAGGAACGCCTCATGCGCTCGGTCGACTACCCGATCTACGATTGGCACAAGCGGCAGCATGACACCGTGCGCAAAAGGTTGCGGCTATTCCTGCCGCGCATCGAGAGCGGCGAGCCCGAAGCTGCGCCCCTGCTGCTGGAGTTCTTTTCCTGGTGGCTCAAGGACCACACCAGGCTCACCGACCGTATGATGTCCGCTTACGTGCGCAATCACGCGCGGGCCATGGCCGTGGCGTCGTAAACCCATGCCAAGCAGAGCCGGCATGGCGCTCGGCGCGCTGGCGTGCCTGGCCTTCGGCGGATGCTCTTCGTCGAATCAGGCGAAGAAGGAAGAACCTCCCGCGGCGAGGAGCGAGTCCGCCCCCGAGATCTTCCAGGTCAATCTGGATACCTCCCGGGGGGCCATCGTAATCGAAGTGCATCGCGCTTGGGCGCCGGTCGGGGCGGAGCATTTCTACAGCCTGGTCAAAACGGGCTTCTACGACGGCGACCGCTTCTTCCGCGTGGTTCGCAAGTTCGTGGCGCAGTTCGGAATCAACGGCGATCCGCGGACCAACCGTTCCTGGGCGACCACCGCATTGCCGGACGATCCGGTGAAACAGAAGAACGTCAGGGGCACCCTCACCTACGCCATGCGCGGCCCCGGCACGCGGACCACGCAGTTGTTCATCAACCTCAAGAACAACACGGCGCTCGACCGGCAGGGTTTCGCGCCCATCGGCCAGGTGACTTCCGGCATGGACGTGGCGGACAGCCTGTACGCGTTCTACGGCGATATGCCGCCCACCGGACAAGGACCCGATCCACAGAAGATTCAGATGCAGGGCAACGAGTACCTGGAGAACCACTTTCCGCGCCTCGACTACATCAAAAAAGCCACGATTCAGTGATATAGTGGAATGGACCCGAGCCCCGATGAGAAGGGGACCAGGAAGTTACTAATACAGGGTCAAATTGGAACGACGTGGCCCGGCGGCAGGCAAAACCTCCCGCCGGGTTTTTTGTGGGGTAGGCCTCCTGGCCTGCCCCGGGGTTCTTATGCCCGGGGTGCGAAGCGCACCTTCGGCCACACGTAGACCATTGGCTTTCATCACCTTTGGTGACCCGCAGGGGCCTGGATGCAGGCCTGGAGGCCTACCCCACCTACGCCACGGTCTTCTGCGCGTGGATCTCCTGCAGGCTCCAGACCCGTATGGGGTCGCGCAGTTTCGCCGCCACGGCGTCGGCGGCGGCGCGCGCCCCGCTCATGGTGGTGACGCACGGGACCCGGTACATCACCGCGCTGCGCCGGATGGCCTTCTCGTCGTGGAACGCCGGGGCGCCGGTGGTGGTGTAGATAGCCAGTTGGATGGCGCCGCCTTTCAACAGGTCCACCGCGTTGGGCCGCCCTTCGTTCACCTTGAAAACGGTCTTGCACGTGAGGCCGGCGTTGCGCAGTGCCGCCGCGGTGCCGCGCGTGGCCACCAGGCGGAAACCGAGCGCGGCGAAACTCTGCGCCACTTTCACCGCCTCCTGCTTGTGGCGATCGTTCACGCTGATGAACACCATGCCCTTATCGGGCAATGGGCTGCCGGCGCTAATTTGCGCCTTTAGGAACGCTTCTCCGAAGTTGATCCCCACGCCCATCACTTCGCCGGTGGAGCGCATCTCGGGGCCGAGCACCGGGTCCACGCCGGGAAACTTGTCGAAGGGGAATACGGGCGATTTCACGAAGTATTGGGGTACCGCCAGCGTCCCGGAAACGCGCCCTCCGGTGAGGTGCGTATAATCCTTCAGCTTGCGGCCCCACATCAACCCCACGGCGATCTTGGGCAGCGGCACGCCCGTCGCTTTGCTCACATAGGGCACCGTGCGCGAGGCGCGCGGATTCACTTCCAGCACGTACAGCGTGCCGTTCTGGATGGCATACTGCACGTTCATCAGCCCCACCACATGCAGCGCCCGGGCCAGCCGCACGGTGTGGTCTTCGATGGCGCGCATGGTTTTCTCGGAGAGCGATTGCGCCGGCAGCACGCAGGAACTGTCGCCCGAATGCACTCCCGCCTCTTCGATGTGCTCCATGATGCCGGCGATCAGCACGTCGTCGCCGTCCGCGAGCGCGTCCACGTCGACTTCGGTCGCGTCTTCCAGGAAGCGGTCCACCAGCACCGGACGGTCCTGCGAAAAGCTGACCGCCTCGCGCATGTACTGGCGCACCATCTCCTCGTCATAGGCGATCACCATGGCCCGCCCGCCCAGCACGTAGCTGGGCCGCACCAGGACCGGATAGCCGATGCGCCGCGCCACTTCGCACGCCTGCTCCACGCTCGTGGCGGTCCCGTTGGCCGGGCACAGGATGCCGAGCTCCGCCAGCAGTTTTCCGAACAACTGGCGGTCTTCGGCCAGGTCGATGTTCTTGGGATCGGTGCCGATGATGGGCACGCCCAGGCGCTGCAGCGGCAGCGCCAGGTTCAGCGGGGTTTGCCCGCCGAACTGCACGATCAGGCCGTCGGGCTTTTCCGTGTCGCAAATGTTGAGTACGTGTTCCAGCGTGAGCGGCTCGAAGTAGAGGCGGTCGCTGGTATCGTAGTCCGTCGACACGGTCTCGGGGTTGCAATTGACCATGATCGACTCCACGCCCATCTCCTGTAGCGCGAACGACGCGTGGCAGCAGCAGTAGTCGAACTCGATGCCCTGTCCGATGCGGTTGGGGCCGCTGCCCAGGATCATCACTTTCTTGCCGGTCCCGGGCGCCGCTTCGCAGCAGCTTTCATAGCACGAGTACAGGTACGGCGTGAAGCTTTCGAACTCCGCGGCGCAGGTATCCACGCGGCTGAATACCGCGCGCACGCCCAGCTCTTTGCGCCGCTCGCGCACCGCGATTTCCTCCAGGCCCCACGTTCTGGCGAGCTGCACATCGGGGATTCCGTAGCGCTTGGCGCGCCGCAAGGTTTCCTGGGACGGCGCGCCCGCCGGGCCGGCGAGCGAGGCCTCGAAATCCACCACCTCTTTGATCTGCTCCAGGAACCAGCGGTCGATGGAAGTAAGCTCGCCGACCTGGGCCACCGTGTATCCCGACGCCAGGGCGAATCGAATGTAATTGAGGCGGTCCGGCGTAGGCGTGATCAGCTTCTGGTTGATCAGCTCCTTGTCCAGCTTCTCCGATCCGAACGCCCGGCCCGTCTCCAGGCTGCGCATGCCTTTCGAGAGCGCCTCCTTGAAGGTCCGGCCGATGGCCATCGCTTCGCCCACCGACTTCATTTGCGTGCCCAGGGCCGGATCGGCGCCCGGGAATTTCTCGAAGGCCCACTTGGGAATCTTCACCACCACGTAATCGATGGTGGGCTCGAAGCAGGCCGGCGTCTGGCGCGTAATATCGTTGCGGATCTCGTCCAGGCGGTAGCCCACCGCCAGGCGCGCGGCGATCTTGGCGATGGGGAAGCCGGTGGCCTTCGACGCCAGCGCGGAGCTGCGCGAAACGCGCGGGTTCATTTCGATGATCACCATGCGCCCGGTCTGCGGGTGGATGGCGAACTGCACGTTGGAGCCGCCCGTATCCACGCCGATTTCGCGCAGGCAGCGCAGGGCCGCGTCGCGCATCATCTGGTATTCCCGGTCGGTGAGCGTCTGCGCCGGCGCCACGGTGATGGAGTCGCCCGTGTGCACGCCCATGGGGTCGAAATTCTCGATCGAGCAGACGATGATGCAGTTGTCCGCCAGGTCGCGCATGGCTTCCAGCTCGAATTCTTTCCATCCGAGCGCGCTCTCTTCGATCAGCACTTCGTGCACCGGGGAAAGCGGCAAACCGCGCTCCAGAATCTCCACCAGTTCTTCGCGGTTGTACGCGATGCCGCCGCCGGTGCCGCCGAGGGTGAAGCTGGGGCGCAGAATGCACGGGTACCCGATGTGCTCCGCGAAATCCAGCCCGTCCCGGGGGCTCTTCACCAGTTGCGATTGCGGCGTCTCAAGCCCGATCCGCCGCATGGCGTCCTTGAACAGCAGGCGGTCTTCGGCTTTCTTGATGGCGTCGATCCGGGCCCCGATCAGCTCCACGCCGTATCGGTCCAGCACGCCGGCCTCGGCCAGCTCCACGGAGAGATTCAAGCCGGTCTGGCCGCCCACCGTCGAGAGCAGCGCATGGGGGCGCTCGCGCCGGATGATCTCCTCCAGATAGGGCAGCGTCAGCGGCTCCACGTACGTGCGGTCGGCCAGGTCCGGATCGGTCATGATGGTGGCCGGATTGGAATTCACCAGCACTACCCGGTAGCCGTCCGCCCGAAGGGCCTTGGCCGCCTGGGTGCCCGAGTAGTCGAACTCGCAGGCCTGGCCGATGACGATCGGGCCGGAGCCGATGATCAGGATGCGTTCGAGGTCGTTGCGCCGGGGCATGGATTATTTCCCGCTCATCAGCTTGACGAAATCGTCGAACAGGTAGTGCGAATCGTGCGGGCCGGGCGCCGCCTCGGGATGGTATTGCACCGCGAACATGGCGTGGCTGCGGTGGCGGAAGCCTTCGAGCGTGCCATCGTTCAAATTGGTGTGCGTGATCTCCAGATCGTTCAGGTTGAGCGATTCCGGGTCCACCGCGAAGCCGTGATTGTGCGAGGTGATCTCGACGCGCCCGGTGGTTTCGTTGCGCACCGGGTGGTTGGCGCCGCGGTGCCCGAATTTCAGCTTGTACGTTTTGCCGCCGCAGGCCAGACCCAGCAACTGGTGTCCCAGGCAGATGCCGAAAACGGGCTTCCGGCCGATGAGCTGGCGGATGTTCGCCACCTGCTGCTGGAGCGGCTCGGGATCGCCGGGGCCGTTGGAGAGGAAGATGCCGTCGGGGTGGAGCGCCAGCGCGTCCTCGGCGGAGGTAAGGGACGGCACCACGGTGACGCGGCAGCCCACCTGGACCAGCCGCCGCAGGATGTTTTGCTTGATGCCAAAATCGTAAGCCACCACGTGATACCGCGCCTCGGTCGCGGGCGGCAGCAGTTCGGAAGGCGAACAGCGGTCCAGCGGCCTGGTCCATTCGTAGCGCCCGGCGGTGGAAACGCGGCTGGCCAGGTCGAGCCCGGTCATGGACGGGATGGATCGAGCCTTCTCCACCAGCCGGGCCGCGTCCTTCTCGGTCGCCGAAAGCACGCCGCGCATCACGCCCCGCGTGCGCAGGTGGCGCACCAGCGCGCGCGTATCGAGATCGTCCACCACGGGGATGCCGGCCTGGCTCAGAAACGCGTTTGCTTCGGTATCGGAACGCCAGTTGCTTGCTACGGTCGCGAATTCGCGCACCACCAGGCCTTCGATGTAAGGATGGGCGGCCTCGTTATCGGCCGCGTTGGTGCCGTAATTCCCGATCTGCGGGTTGGTGAGAATGACGATCTGGCCGGAATACGAAGGGTCCGTGAAGACTTCCTGATAGCCGGTGAGCGCGGTATTGAAGACCACCTCTCCCGAACGCTCGGCGGGCGCACCAAAACTCCTGCCCTCGAAGACCGTGCCGTCTTCCAGGGCGAGGATTGCAGAGTTCAAGTTAGGCTGTTCCTCCGGGTTGGATCAGTCCTAGTTTAACAAAACGGTGATGGAGCGCTCGCGGTGGCCCTGGCCGCCCTGGCCCATCCGGCGCTCGACCATCGATACTCGCCGGCGTCGGTGACCAAACCCGCCCGCACAGGATTCCCTTCGATGAAGCTCCGGATCTTTTCGAACTCCCGGTCATGGCGCACCAGGCGGTCATCGCTCTCTTCCCGCCAAAAGGGGCGGCCGGTCAATCGCAATATCGCGTTGGCCCGATTCGCGGTGACGCCTTTCAACGATTTCGTCAGTTTGGACAAGGCCACGGCGGGAGTAGCCAGAAGATGAACGTGGTCTGGCATGACCACGAAGGCATGCAACAGATAGTGCCCGAGAATGTGAGCGTTGTACTGGATGGCTTCCACGATCATGTCGGCCACGGCCGGTTGCCGAAGGCAGACCGGTCCATCCGAAGACAGACGCCAGGTGAGGAAGACGGACTGTTCCGTCTCATGGATGTTCGGAGGCCGCAGCCGGTAGAGCGTCATAAGAAAGAAAGTCTCACACCGTGGCCAATTGTTCCTGGTATCGCTTGGCCATCTCGGCCAGCGGAACCGGCGGATAGTCGCCGGCGTGGCCAGCCTGGCCGAACTGCCGCATACGCTCGGCCACCACCTTCTTCATGGCGTCGCGCGCCGGCTTCATGTAGTCGCGCGGATCGAACTTCTCGGGCGATTCGGCGAGGACCTTGCGGATGGCCCCGGTGATGGCCAGGCGGTTGTCGGTGTCCACGTTGATCTTGCGCACGCCGTTGCGGATGCCGAGCTGGATCTCCTCCACCGGCACGCCCCATGTCGGCTTCAGCTTGCCGCCGTACTGGTTGATGATGTCCTGCAGTTCCTTGGGCACGCTGGAGGAGCCGTGCATCACCAGGTGGACGTTGGGCATCCGCTTGTGGATGTCGATCAGCCGTTCCATTTTGAGCGTTTCGCCGGTGGGCTTCTTGCTGAATTTGTACGCGCCGTGACTGGTGCCGATGGCGATGGCCAGCGCGTCCAGGCCGGTCAGCTTCACGAACTCCGCGGCCTGCGCCGGATCGGTGAGGTGGCTCAACCCATCCAGTCCCGCGCCGTGCCCGTCTTCGATGCCGCCCAGGCAGCCGATCTCCCCTTCCACCGTGATGCCTTTGGCATGGGCCATCTCCACCACCTGCCGCGTCGCATCCACGTTGTACTCGAAGCTGGAGGGCGTCTTGCCATCGGGCATCAGCGATCCGTCCATCATCACGCTGGTGAAGCCCATCTCGATGGCGCTCTTGCACGTTTCCACGCTGTTGCCGTGGTCCAGGTGCAGCACCGTCGGAATCTCCGGATAGACCTCTGTGGCCGCCAGCATCAGGTGATACAGGAAACGGTCCTGCGAATAGGCGCGCGCCCCGCGGCTGGCCTGGATGATGACCGGCGATTGCGTCTCCCGCGCCGCCTCCATGATCGCCTGGATCTGTTCCATATTGTTGACGTTGAATGCGCCCACTCCGTAGCCGCCCTGGGCCGCTTCATCCAGCAGTTGCCGCATCGATACTAATGGCATAGATTCTCTCCTTGGAACTCCGGGGAATGATACTACAAGATCCTGAATTCCTAGGCTAACATGCTTGCGGCAGAACCAGCAACGCGCGCCCAGGGGTGCGCCACTCGCGTGGTAGTTTAGATGACAATGGCACTCCATCCGCTCGCGGGACAGGCGCCTCCGCCTTCCTTCCTGGTCGACGTTCCCCGCTTGATCACCGCCTACTACACGGAAAAGCCGGACCCGTCCGTCCCCGGGCAGCGGGTCGCTTTCGGCACCTCCGGGCACCGCGGATCGTCGTTCCAATCCTCGTTCAATGAGGACCACATCCTGGCCATCGCGCAGGCGATCTGCCAGTACCGCGGCGAGAACGGCATCGATGGACCGCTCTACCTGGCCAAGGATACGCACGCGCTTTCCGAGCCGGCCTTCGCCAGCGCGCTCGAAGTGCTGGCGGCGAATGGCGTCGAGGCGATGATCGATGAGGAGCTGGGCTACACCCCCACGCCCGCTCTCTCGCACGCGATTCTCACCTATAACCGGCCGGCGGGGGCGTTGCGCAAGACCGGCCTCGCCGACGGCATCGTCATCACTCCCTCGCACAACCCTCCCGAGGACGGCGGCTTCAAATACAACCCGCCCTCGGGCGGCCCCGCGGACTCGGACGTTACCGGGTGGATTCAGGACCGCGCCAACGCACTCCTTGAGGCGGGCCTCGCCGGCGTGCGCCGCTGGGCTTACGCGCGGGCGTTGACCGCCTCCACCACGCACCGGCATGACTACATTTCGGCGTATGTGAACGATCTGGCTTCGGTGGTCGATCTCGAGGCCGTGCGCGACGCGCGGCTGTCGCTCGGCGCCGACCCGCTGGGAGGAGCCGGTGTAGCCTACTGGCCGCGCATCGCCGAGCGCTACGGCCTTTCGCTCACCGTCGCGCACAACCACGTGGACCCCACCTTCCGCTTCATGTCGCTCGATTGGGACGGCAAGATCCGCATGGACCCTTCGTCGCCTTACGCCATGGCCGGGCTCATCGCGTTGAAGGACAAATTCGACCTCGCCTTCGCGGCCGACACGGACCACGACCGCCACGGCATCGTCACGCGCAGCGCCGGCCTGCTCAATCCCAATCACTACCTGGCCGTGGCCATTTCGTACCTTTTTCCGCAGCGTCCCGGATGGCGCGCCGACGCCGGAGTAGGGAAGACGCTGGTCTCGAGCAGCATGATCGACCACGTGGCCACCAACCAGGGCCGCCACCTGGTGGAGGTGCCGGTCGGCTTCAAATGGTTCGTCGAAGGACTGCTCGACGGTTCGTTGGGATTCGCCGGCGAGGAAAGCGCGGGTGCATCGTTTCTGCGGCGCGACGGCACGGTCTGGACCACCGATAAAGACGGCATCGTCCCCGGCCTGCTGGCCGCCGAGATTCTGGCGCGCACCGGCAAGGACCCCGGCGAAGTGTACACCTCGCTCACCGAGCGCTACGGCGCGCCGGTCTACGAGCGCGTCGACGCCCCCGCCACCCCGGAGCAGAAGGCCATCCTCGAACGCCTCTCGCCCCAGCAGGTAAACGCGAAGGAACTGGCCGGCGATCCGATCGAGGCCATCGTCACCCACGCGCCGGGCAACGGCGCCCCCCTCGGCGGTCTCAAGGTGGTGACCCGGCGCGGCTGGTTCGCGGCCCGGCCCTCCGGCACCGAGAGCGTATACAAGCTCTACGCCGAAAGCTTTGCCGGCGAGGAGCACTTGCGGCGCATCCAGCAGGAGGCCCAGGAGGTGGTCGCGCGCGCGTTCGCGGCTGCGGACTCCCATGAGCTCGCGTGACGTGGACGCGCCAGCTCCCGCACGCCCGGGCTGGAGTTCGCTACCGGACATCCCGTTTTACCTGGTGGCCCTCGGTGCCCTGGCGCTCGAACTCCGGAGTTGTCTCCGCATCGAAATTCCCTGGTCGGATTCCGCATATTACCTGGAACTGGCACGCAACCTGCGGGAGCACGGCAGTTACACGTTTAATTACGCACCGCATGTGCACTTTCCTCCGGGACTGCCGGTGATTCTCGCGGCGGCGTCGGCCATTTTCGGCGACCGTTACATTGTGATGCTGCGCCTGATGCCGGTCTTCGCGTTTCTGGGCTCGCTTGCCGCCTACCATCTGATCCGGCTCCGCGCCGGCCGTACCATCGCCGCAGTCAGTACCCTGCCGATTGTCCTATCGCCACAAATGTTCGAAATCGCCACCCGGATGGTCGGCTCCGACCTTCCCTATTTCTGCGCCGCGACCGCCGCCCTGCTGCTGGCCGCGCAGAGCGAACGGCCCACCTGGCTGCGGGTTGCATTATTCGCTCTTCTGCTGCCCGCCGCACTCATGATCCGCACCGCCGGTTTGAGCCTGGTGCTCGCGTTGGCGTTGTGGATTGCCTGGGAAGTGGTGCGGAAACGCGCTCTGCCCAAACCCCCGAGGCTTCTGTTTCCGGCGCTGCTGCTTTCCGTGGCAGTGTATGCGGTTTGGAGCCTATACGTCGCCGCACACCCCGTCCCCGGGGACAGCTATCTGCTCTACTTGACGCTCAAGTACCCCGCCAGACCCGAACTCGGCATGGCCAACGGCATGGACTACATGCGGCGAATCTGGACCGCCATGCCGGTGCAGGCGGCCCTGTTCGACGCGCTGATCTTCGCCGTCAATCCACCTGCTCCCCTACCCGCATCGCCCGCGATCTGGGCCCCGTGGCTCCTGGTCGCGCTCGGCTTTATCGCCGCTGCGCGCCGCCATGGCATGGGGCTGGTGGAATGGTATTTCCTCGTGTACGGAGGACTGCTGCTCCTCTGGCCCTCCGATGAGGGAGTACGCATGATGTTGCCGGTCGCTCCGCTGGCTCTGTATTACGCTTGCGAGGGGGTCAAAAAACTGCCGCCGCC
>JADGNR010000113.1 GCA_017883415.1 Bryobacteraceae bacterium
TCACGGCACTTCAAAAGAAAGTTTTCTCCTCTTGATCGAGCCGGTTGGCGGGAAACGGCGCGGCGGCTCCACCCGTTTTTCAGAAGCCCCGTGGGACGCTTAGAACAGGAGGATCAGGCCGTTTATGGGCAAAATGCCCAAGGCGCGCCACAACTCCTCTATTATCAATCATTTGTAAGGATGGTCTGGGCATTTTGCCCAAATCTCCGGAGAAAACACACATGTACGAATTGATCGAAACCAGCAAATCCGTGCCCCAGGAAGCCGACGCGAACGCCGTCGATCTGGGCCGGTGGTTGGGCCGCCGCGAAGCTTTCGGCCTGATCGCGGGGCGTTGTTCCGCCGCCGAAATGGAGAGCTTGCGCCGTATCCGCGACGAGAAGCTGTATCAGCCTGTCGCGCGCAACTGGAACGACTTCTGCACTCGCCATCTGAGGATCAGCCGCCGCAGCGTCGAACGCGCGATTGGCTTTTTGCAGGAGTTCGGCCCGGCCTTCTTCCACATCACCCAGCTCACCCACATCAGCCCCAAGGACTACCGCACCATCGCGCGCCACGTCACCGCGGAAGGCGTCAACGCCGATGGCAACGTGGTGGCGCTGCTGCCCGAAAACAGCGAAAAGTTGTCCGCGGCCATCACCGGCCTGCTCGAACGCATCGAGCCCAAACAGCGCGGCCCACGGCCGGTATCGTTCGATGCCGCGATGAAGCGGTGCCAGGCCATCCGCGAGATGCTGGAGGACATTCCGGCCCCGCTCGACCTCCGGCAAAAGGTGGAGCTCGCTTCCGCGGTGTGCGAGATCCGCCAGGCCGCGGCCAGCCTGGGGGTGGTCATCGCCGGCTGGTAGGGCGCGCGGTCAGCCGGCTACCGGTTCCGGCTGTCCGACCGGTTCGGCGGCGACGATTCCCTGGCGGATCAGATCCCGGATTGCGGCCTCGTCGTAGCCCAGATCGCCGAGCACGGCGAGCGTATCCTGCCCGACCGCGGGCGGGTCGCGCCGGACGGCGAATTCCACATCGTGCAGCGACACCGGGAGCTTCGGCAGCCTGGTATGCACGCCGTTGGGCAGCGTAGTGGGCATGAGGCCGCCCGAGGCCGCCAGGTGCGGATCGGTGAACAGGTCCTCGGGGCGCGCGATGGCGGCAAACGGGATGCGCGATTTCTCGCACACCGCGGTGGCCTGCTCCATGGTCATGCCGGCGAACAGCTCGCGCAGAATCGGCACCAGGTGCGGCCGTTGGGCGATGCGGTCGTTGTTGGTCGCGTAGGCCGGGTCTCGAGCCAGGTCCTCCCGGCCGAGCGACGCGCAGAAGCGCTGCCAGTGGTTGTCGGAGGTGATGCCCACGAAAATCTGCCGGCCGCCCGAGACCGCGAACGGCTCGTAGACCGCCCAGGCGGAGACGCGCTCGGGCATGGGCGGCAGCGGGGTCGCGGATTGCGCCGCATAGCAGAGGTGCTGCCCCATGAGGAACACCGCCGTCTCAAACAGGGCCGATTCGATCTGCTGGCCCAGCCCGGTGCGGTCGCGCTCGCGCAGCGCGGCCAGGATGGCAATCACCGCGAACATGCCGCCCGAGATATCCACAATGGAAGTGCCGGCGCGCAGCGGGCGGCCGGTGGGCCCGGTCATGTAGGCCAGCCCGGACATCATCTGCACCACTTCGTCCAGCGCCAGGCGCTCCTCGTACGGTCCCTTGAGGAACCCCTTCAGGCTGGCGTAAATCAGGCGCGGATTCACCGCCCGTAGCGTCTCGTACGCCAGGCCCAGCCGTTCCATGGTTCCGGGCGCGAAATTCTCGAGCAGCACGTCGGAGCGCGCCACCAGGCGGCGGGCGATCTCCTGTCCCGCCGGTGTCTTCAAGTCGATGGCGATGGAGCGCTTGTTGCGATTGAAATAGCCGAAGTAACCGCCTCCGAATCCCTTCAGGCGGCGGGTCGGGTCGCCCGCCGGCGCCGGCTCGATCTTCAGCACGTCGGCGCCCAGGTCGGCCAGGATCATGCCGCAGGATGGGCCCATCACGGTATGGCCCAGGTCGAGCACGCGCAGATCGCGGAGCGGCAAGGTGGGGGTATCGCTCATTGGCCGGACTCCTCCTCGAGGTGCCGCAATGCCGGCCCGTCATAGGTATAGGGAATGGAGGGCGGCATAGGGCCTTTGATGCGGCCGCCCTGGCAGGACTGTTCCCAGGCGTGCGCCAGGATGCCCACCGAACGCGAGAGCACAAACAAGCCGCGGCCGAGCGCGGGCGGGAAGCCGAGTTCCAGGAAGACCACCGCCGTGACGCCGTCGATATTCATGGGCAGGCGCTTCTTCTTGGCGGCGGCCAGGGCGTCTTCGACGGCGCGCCCGATGGCGGCAAACCGGCCCGAGACGGCCCCTTCCGCGCACGCCGCGTCGACCAGCTCCAGCAGGCGGCCGGCCCGCGGGTCGACGGGGTGGAAACGGTGGCCGAAACCGGGGATCGACGCCCGCTTTGCCAGGCGCTCCCCGATCTCCGCGGCGGCGGCTTCCGCCAGGCCGGCGCCCTCCGCCTGGCGCGCCGCAATGGCGCCATACAACTCCATGGCCTGCTGGCCCGCGCCGCCATGCACGTCGCCCAGCGCGTTGATGCCCGACGCCATGGCGTTGTTGATGCCCACGCCGCAGGTGATGGACATGCGCGCAATGGCGATGCCCGGCGCTTGCGGGCCGTGGTCCACCGAGGCCACCAGCGCGGCTTCGAGCAGCCGGCCCTGTGCGGCAGTAGGCAGTTCGCCGCGCAGCATCAGCCAGATCATGTCGGGAAACGCGATCCGCCCGATCAACTCTTCAATAGGATACCCGCGCACTCGTATGCGGCCCGGGACGATGTCGATGATCGAGGTGCGCCACCATTGGACGGCGGCTTCTTCGCGTGTCAGTTCCGTGGTCATGGCCTGTTCCTTCGAGGGAGAACGCTTATGCTATCACGTAGAATAGGATGCCGTTGTCCGAGATGCGCCCGGGGGTCCAGTACCTTACGTTCATATCCGAAGCGATCTGGCGGGCGCTAACGAAAATGCCCATGTTCCGTTGCCCACGACGAGCGTATCGTTCCCGTATGGAACTGTCGAGTGCCGAAGCGATTGCGCATATTCTGGCCTCCGGAGTCCTGGGAGAACGGACGAAACCCGCGCGGAAGCAACGCCCCAGAGGCGCGCGAGCGTGCTGTCATTGCGGGCGGTGCCGGCAGTGTCTGGAGACGGCGCGCTGGAACCGCATCTTCCTGGAAAAATTCGCCGATCCCTACTACTACACGCAAAGCCCGGTGCGACGCTCCTCGCCCCTGGCGTAGTGGGGCCGAGCCGCGAGCGTGAGCTCCCTCACGGTCGCGGCTCGGAGCGGACCCAGCTATAATCTCCCCAGCTATGACCCCCATGCACGCTCTCTGTCTCTTGGCGCTCGCCGCCGCCGCGCCCGCCCAAACCAAACTCGAAGTTACCTCCCGGCTCGGCGCCAAATTCTACTCGCTGGCCGATGAAAAAGGGGCGGTCGCCGCCGCTCGCAAGAACCTGGCGGAGAGCCCGAAAAGCGCCGACCTGCTGCGCAAGCTGGCGCAGGCGCAGGTCTCCGTGTGGGAAGACAAGGAAGCGGTCGCTACCTTGACTCGCGCCCTGGCGGTTGCGCCGCAGGATGCCGGCCTGTACACCGAGCGCGGCCATCGCGAGCTTCCCTTGCGCGAGTTCAAGCGGGCGCGCGCCGACCTGAGCCGCGCCGCCGCGCTCGACCCCAAGAACATGGCGGCGTACTACCATCTGGGTCTGGCCCACTATTTCCTGGGCGAATTCGACGCGGCTGCCGGCGCCTTCCGCCATGCCGTGGAGACCGCGCCCAACACCGATGAGCGCATCAACTCCACCAACTGGCTGTATGCCGCGTTGCGCCGCGCCGGGCACATGGAAGCAGCGGCGAAAGCGCTGGAGGCCGTTCCGCCGGAGATGACCAATAAAGAGCCGCACACCAGGTTCTATCTCAACCTGGTGCGTTTCTTTCAGGGCAGGATGACCGAAGCCGAGGCGCTGCCCCCCGAACCGCCGGCGGGCAACACCGATACCGAAGTAGAGCTGCCGTTCGATACCGTGGCCTACGGCATCGGCAACTGGCATCTCTATAACGGAAACGCGGCCAAGGCCCGGGAGTACTTTGAGCGCATTCTAAAGGGGCGCGTATGGATCACCTGGGGCTTCATCGGCGCCGAAACGGAGCTGGCGCGCAAGCCCTCCGCCGGCAAGTGATCCCGTGGCGCGCGCCCGCGCACAATTCGTCCTTTACTTCTAACCCTTTGAAATGCTAGCCTAAGTGTCTGATAATGCGTACAGTTGACTTGATACAGCGGAAACGCGACGGGGGAGAGCTCGCTCCTGAAGAGATCGAGTTCCTGGTCGAGGGCTACACCTCAGGCGACATTCCCGACTACCAGATGTCCGCCTTCTTGATGGCCGTATTCTTCTCGGGGATGTCGGACCGGGAAGTCAGCCGGCTCACCGAATGCATGCTGCGATCGGGCGATACGGTCGACCTGTCGGCCATTGCCGGCGTCAAGGTGGACAAGCATTCCACCGGCGGCGTGGGGGACAAGACCAGCTTCATCGCGGCGCCGCTGGCGGCCGCGGCGGGCGTGGTGGTGCCCATGATGTCGGGGCGCGCACTGGGCCATACCGGCGGCACGCTGGACAAGCTGGAAGCGATTCCCGGCTTCCGCACCAACCTGACGGCCGAGGAATTCACCACGCAACTGGCGGAGCTGGGCCTGTGTTTCATCGGCCAGACGGACCGCCTGGCGCCCGCCGACCGCAAGCTGTACGCGCTGCGCGACGTCACCGCGACGGTGGAGTCGATCCCGCTGATTTCGTCTTCGATCATGTCCAAGAAGCTGGCCGAGGGCGTGGACGCCCTGGTGCTGGATGTCAAAGTAGGCAGCGGCGCCTTCATGAAGAAGCAGGTGGACGCGCGGCGCCTGGCGCAGACCATGGTGGGCATCGGCCGGCGCATGGATAAGAAGGTGCAAGCGCTCATCACCGACATGAACCAGCCGCTGGGCTATGCGGTGGGCAACGCGCTGGAAATCATGGAGGCCTCGCAGACCCTGCAAAACGCCGGGCCGGCCGACCTGACCAAGCTTTCCATCGAGCTGGCCGCGCGCATGATCTTCCTGGGGAAAAAATCCGCGACGCTCGAAGAAGCGCGCCACATGGCGGAACATCACCTGGTGGACGGGTCGGGGTACAAGAAGTTCAAGCAGGTGGTGGCGGCGCAGGGCGGCAATCCGCAGGCGCTCGACAAGTTCGAGCTGCTGCCCAATGCCACCGGCATGCGCGAAGTCGCTTCCCCGCGCGCCGGCTACGTGAGCTCCATCAACGCGGCGGACATCGGAACGGCCTCCAACATGATCGGCGCCGGCCGCGATAAAAAGGAAGACGCCATCGACCCCGCCGTGGGCATCATTCTGGAGGTCAAGACCGGGGAGAAGGTGGATGCCGGCTCGGTGCTCTGCCGCCTGTACTACACCAAGGAGGACCGCGTGGAAGAGGCGGCCGGTATGGTGGAGGACGCGTTCCGCATCTCCTCGCAAAAACCCGAGGAGCGGGAACTCATTCTGGAAGTCGTAGGCTGATGGGCCGGTTCACGGGATTCCTGGGGCTGGCTGTTATCCTCGGGGTCGCCTGGCTCTGCTCGGCGCACAAGCGCGATGTCAAGCTGCAAATCATCCTGTGGGGCCTGGGCCTCCAGTTCACCTTCGCCCTCCTGGTGCTGAAAACGAGTTTCGGCAAGGTCTTCCAAGCCATCGGAGCGGGCGTAAACGCCATGCTCGGCTACACCCAGGAGGGCGCGAAATTTCTATTCGGACCGTTGGGCATGAAAGAAGGACCGTACGGCGTGATCTTCGCCTTTCAAGTGCTGCCCATCATCATCTTTATTGCGTCGTTTTTTTCCATCTTGTATTACCTGGGCGTGATGCAGTGGGTGGTGAAGGGCATGGCCATCGTGATGCAGAAGGTGATGGGGGCCAGCGGCGCCGAATCGCTGAACGTGGCGGCCAGCATTTTCATGGGCCAGACCGAAGCGCCACTCACCATTCGTCCGTTCATCGCCGGCATGACGCAGTCCGAGCTTTTCACCATCATGACCAGCGGCATGGCGCACGTTTCGGGATCCGTGATGGCCGCCTACGTGTTGATTGCAGGGGTGTCGATCCAGCATCTGCTGACCGCCGTGATCATGACCGCGCCGGCCACCATCATGCTGGCGAAGATCTTCTTTCCCGAGGTGGAAAAGCCGGCCACGGCCGGAAGGGTGGAAGTGAAGGTCGAGAGCACCGCCGTGAACCTGATCGATGCCGCCGGACAGGGAGCGGGCGACGGCATGCACCTGGCGCTCAACGTAGCCGCCATGCTGATCGCGTTTCTGGCGCTGATCGCGATGGTGAACGGGATTCTGGGAGGCATCCACGGCATGAAGTTCATGGGCTGGGTGCCGGCTTCCCTGCAACAGATCTTCGGGTTCCTGTTCGCCCCCGTCGCCTGGCTGCTGGGGGTGACCTGGAAGGACGCCTCCGCGATCGGCAACCTGCTGGGCACGCGACTGGTATTGAACGAATTCGTGGCGTTCATCGATCTCGGCAAGATCAAGGCGGCGCTCGATCCGCGGTCCTTTACGATCGCCACGTACGCGCTGTGCGGATTCGCGAATTTCAGCTCGATCGCCATCCAGGTGGGCGGAATCGGGGCGCTCGCGCCCTCGCGCAAAAGCGACCTGGCGCGTCTCGGAATGAGAGCCGTGATGGCGGGAACCATGGCCAACTTTATGTCAGCCTGTATTGCGGGGATGTTGGTGTGATCGAAGAAGCCAAGGGTATCGTCGAGGGCCTCACGCCGCTGCGGCCGGAGGTGGGCGTGGTGCTGGGCAGCGGGCTCGGCGCATTCGCCGACGAACTGGCGGAGCGCGTGGACATCCCTTACGTCCAGATTCCCGGCTGGCCGGTTTCCACCGCCGTGGGACACGCGGGCAAGCTGGCGATCGGCAAGCTGGGCGAACTCACCGTGGCGGCCATGGCCGGACGCGCGCACCTGTATGAAGGCTACACGCCGGCGCAGGTGGTATTCGGCACGCGCGTGCTGGGCGCCCTGGGCGTGCGCTCGATGGTGTACACCAACGCCGCCGGGGGCATCAACCTGAGGCTCGAGCGCGGCGGCCTGGTGCTGATTGCAGACCATATCAACCTGCAAGGCGTGAACCCGCTGGTGGGGCCCAACGACGATGCGCTGGGGCCGCGGTTCCCGGACATGTCCGACGCCTACTCGCACGCGTACCGCCAGATCGCCAAGCTGGTGGCGGCGGAGTTGTTCATTCCGATCACCGAGGGCGTGTACGCAGCGATGCTCGGACCAAGCTACGAAACGCCGGCCGAGATCCGCTATCTGCGCGCGATCGGCGCCGACGTGGTGGGCATGTCCACCGTGCTGGAAGCGATCGCGGCCAATCACCTGGGCATGAAGGTGCTGGGCATCTCCTGCGTGACCAACATGGCGGCGGGGATTCTGCCGCAGAAGATCCATCACGAGGAAGTGCTCGAAGCCGGCGTCATGGTGCGCGATACGCTGGTGCGCTTTCTGAAGGCGCTGCTGCCGCGGCTGGAGGCGTAGCGTGGCCGACGCCCTGCTCGCCGCCGCATTGGCCGCCCGTGAGAATGCCTTCGCGCCCTACTCCAAGTTCAAAGTCGGGGCGGCGCTGGAAGAGGTTGACGGGCGCGTGCACACCGGCTGCAATGTGGAAAACGCGACCTACGGGCTCACCGTGTGCGCCGAACGCGTGGCCGTATTTAAGGCCATCTCCGAGGGCGCGCGCAAGTTCCGCCGGGTGGCGGTGGCGGCCGATACCGACGCGCTCACTCCGCCGTGCGGGGCCTGCCGGCAGATCCTGTGGGAATTCTGCGGGGACGTGGAGATCGTGCTCGTGAACCCGCGCGGCAAGACCGAAACCTATCGTTTAAAAGACCTCTTTCCGAAGCCCTTCGATGCATCGTTTTTGTAGCTTTTTCATTTTTGTCGGCCTGCTGGCCGCCGAACCGGCGGATTGGATCTGGAGCGCGCGGTACGTCATCACGGAAAACGCCGCGCGGCCGGTGATCCTCAACGGCGCCGTGGCCATACGCGGCGAGCGCATTGTGGGGGTGGGCACACGCGCCGAGATCGACGCGCGCTTCCAGGCCAAGCAGCGGCTGGATCGTCCCGAAGCGATCCTGGCGCCGGGGCTGATCAATACCCACACCCACGCCGCCATGTCGCTGTTCCGCGGAATTGCCGACGATCTGCGGCTCCAGGACTGGCTGGAGAAATTCATTTTCCCGGCGGAAGCGAAGAACGTCTCGGCGGAATTCGTGCGCTGGGGCACACGCCTCGGGTGCCTGGAAATGCTGCTGGGCGGCACCACCACGTTCACGGACATGTATTACTTCGAGGACGTAGTGGCGGAAGTGGCCAAGGAGGCGGGGATGCGCGGCGTGCTGGGCGAGACCATCATCGGGTTCCCGGTGGCCGATTCCAAAACGCCCGCGGACACGCTCAAATTCACCGAGCGGTACCTCATACGCTTTCGCGGCGATCCGCTGGTGGTGGCCGCGGTGGCGCCGCACGCGCTCTATACCAACTCCGACGAGACCCTGAGGGCCTCGCGCGCGCTGGCCAACAAGTACCAGGCGCCGCTGATCATTCATCTCTCCGAGACCAAGAAGGAAAACGACGACACGCTGGAGAAGCGGCACATGACGCCCACCAAGGTGCTGGATTCGCTTGGCGTGTGGAACGGCCGCAGCGTGGCGGCGCACTGCGTGTGGGTGAACGAAGCGGACCTGGCGATCCTGAAGGAGCGCGGCGTGGGGGTGGCGCACTGCCCCTCGAGCAATATGAAGCTGGGGAGCGGCGTGGCGCCGGTGGTGCGCATGCTCGCGCTGGACATGGCGGTGGGCCTGGGTCCCGACGGCCCGGCGGGCAGCAATAACGATTTCGACCTGTTCGAGGAGATGGACCTGGCGGCGAAGCTACAGAAGGTGACGACCCTCAATCCGCAGGCGCTGCCCGCCGCGGCGGCGCTCGAAATGGCCACCATCCGCGGCGCGCGCGCGCTGGGTATGGAGAAGGAGATCGGGTCGCTCGAAGACGGCAAGCGCGCGGACCTGATCATGGTGCGCCTGGACCGCCCGAACGCCGTGCCGCTTTACGACCCGATTTCGCAGATGGTCTACGCGCTCAAGGCCGGCGACGTGCGCGACGTGATGGTGAACGGCAAGCCGGTAGTGCGCGACGCGCGCATCCTGACCCTCGACGAGAAGCAGATTCTGCTGAAGGCGGCGGAGTACCGGGAGAAGGTCAGCGCGTCGCTGAAGTAGGGGGGACCATGACGGACCTATCGATGCTTTCCGTGGTGACATTGCTCGAGGGTCTGCCCGACGAGGGCCTGGTCCGGGGCCAAGTCTGATGCGGCTGCACCACGAACCCGTCCATCGGGCCGCTTAGCAACCTACGAGGAACGAAGCGTCACGCGGCGTAGACAATTCGAGCCTCTTCGAGGACAGGAGGACGTAGCCACGGCTTGAGGCCGGGTTTGGTCACTAGATCGACGCTGCGGCCGAACAGGGTCTCGAGGTCCTCGGTCAGGGACGCGAATGCAAGGATTCCAATCCGGGCGTCGGACTGGAACTCCACCAGGAGGTCAATGTCGCTGCCGGGTTGCATGTCTCCGCGCGCCGCCGAGCCAAACACCGACAGTTCTTTGACCCCATAGCGCCGGCACACGTCTCGAATGCGGTCGATCGGCACCTGGATGCCCGAGGCCAGTGTCATATCCTCTCCAATATGCATTATCCCGGAATCCAGCGCTCCCTGTGGGCTCACGCGTCCGCCGCGATGCGGAAGCCGTAGTCGGCGTAGCGGAATTCGGGGGGGATGCTGCTTCTCGCGGCGCAGCGGGCGATTTTGATGTGGTGGCGCCAGGCGCCGCCGCGGGAGGCGCGGCGCGTGCCGGAGACGGGGCCTGGCGGATTCTCCGCGGGCGAGGCGGCGTAATATGCCGGGTCGAACCAGTCGCTGCACCATTCGTGCACGTTCTCGCACATGTCGTAGAGACCGTAACCGTTGGGCTCGGAGGTGGCAACTGGTTCGGGGCCGCTGCGCCAGCGCGCGGCGTAGTCGGGGCGCGATTCGGGGGGCGCGTCGCCCCAGGGGTAGAGCTTCTGCTCCAGACCGCCGCGCGCGGCGAATTCCCATTCGGCTTCGGTGGGCAGGCGGATGGGCTGGTTCCATTCGCGGGAGAGGCGGCGGCAATAGTCGAGGGCGTCGAACCAGTTGACGGAGGTTGCGGGGAGGGTTGCCGATCCGGCCTCGCGGCCGGATTCGGGGGGCAGGCCAGGAGGCCTACCCCACTGGGCGACGGAGAGGTTGGCGCTTGGTTGGATGGGAAGCTGGTGCAACAGGGAATAGTGCTCGTTGGTCACCTGGAAGCGGCACAGGCGGAAGGGGGCGACGATGACGCGGTGCACGGGGCGCTCTTCATCGCGGCCGTTTTCCTGGCCCATGAGGAATTCGCCGCCGGGAATGGGCAGCAGGTCGTTTGGCTCGAGATGAATCGCGCTCATCTTCCAGGATCGAAAACTGCAGCTTGCGTTCGACGGCGTCCACGCGGTCGAGGAGCACGCGCACGCGGTCGCCGATGGAAAACTCGCGGCGCGTGCGCCGGCCTACGATCTTGCGGACGTTCTCCTGATAAGTGTACTGGTCGCCGGGGAGCGTGTCGATGGGGACCAGCCCTTCGATGAACAGCTCGGAGAGTTCCACGAAGAGGCCGTACTTCGCGGTAGAGATGACGAGGGCGTCGAAATCCTCGCCCACGCGCCCGGCCATGAATTGCACTTTTTTCCATTCGACCAGCTCGCGCTCGGCCTCGGCGGCGCGGCGCTCCGATTGCGAGCACTCGCCCGCGATGGGGCTCAACTCGCTCTCCGCGGGCATGGCCCTGGATTCCAACAGCCCGCGCAACAGGCGGTGGATCATGAGATCGGGGTAGCGGCGGATGGGCGAGGTGAAGTGGGTGTACGTTTTGGCCGCGAGCGCGAAGTGGCCGGCGTTCTCCGTGCTGTACCGCGCCTGTTTGAGCGAGCGGAGCATGAGGTAGTTGAGGATGCGCTCTTCGGGCTTGCCTTCGAGTTTCGCCACCAGCCGCTGGTAGTGGCGCGAGGAGATGTTGAGGTCCGAGCCCGCCAGTTCGATGTTGCGGTGGCGCTTGGTTCCGTCGCGGCGGCGGTCGGTGAGGCCGAACCGTTGCACGGGAATGGCGCCCACGCCGAGGGAATAGCCGAAATGCGCGGCCACCTCTTCGAACTCGATGACGCGTTTGGCGTCGGGCTTTTCGTGGATGCGGTAAATGGAGGCGTTCCCCGAGTTCTCCAGGTGCGCGGCCACGGCCTCGTTGGCCGCCAGCATGAATTCCTCGATGAGGCGATGGGCGATGTTGCGCGGAGCGCGCGTGACGCCGGTCATGGCGCCAAACTGGTCGAATTCGATGAGCGGCTCGGGGAGGTCGAAATCGATGGAGCCGCGGCGCACGCGCTTGCGGTTGAGGATGAGCGACAGTTCCTGCATCAACGCAAAGCGCTCGACCAGCGGGCGGTAGCGGTCGCGCAGGCCGGCATCGCCTTCGAGCAGCCCGTGGACGGCGGTGTAAGTCATGCGCTCGACGCTGCGAATGACGCCGGGGGTAAACGTTTGGGAGACGACTTCTCCCTGGTGGTCGATTTCCAGCAGAGCGGAAAGCACCAGGCGGTCGACCTGCGGATTGAGCGAGCAGATGCCGGTGGAGAGCGCGAAGGGGAGCATGGGAACCGCGCGATCGGGGAAGTAGACGCTGGTGCCGCGGAGCCGGGCCTCGGCATCGATGGGGGTGCCGGGCAGCACGTAGTGGCTGACATCGGCGATGTGGACGTGGAGCGCGTAGTGGCCGTTGGCGAGGCGGTCGACCCAGACGGCGTCGTCGAAATCGCGGGCCGTCTCGCCGTCGATGGTGACGATGTCCAGAGCGCGGAAGTCGCGTCGGCCGGCGACTTCGCGCGCGCCGATAGCGCCGGGGATGGCCTCGGCCTGCTCCACGACTTCGGGCGGGAACTGGTGCGGCAGGTGGTGCTTGCGGATCACGATTTCCACGTCGACGCCGAAATCGCCGGGGCGGCCCAGGATCTCGATGACGCGGCCGGCCGGGGCAGTGCCCGGTTCGGGGTATTCGAGCAGCTCGACGTTGACCACCATGCCGGCCAGTTCTTCGAGGGACGAGACGGCGGGAGGCGTCACGCCGATGCGATCGACCGGGGTACCGGCGGGCGGGAATTCCATCCCCTCGGGGATATCGATCCACTGGCGGATGCGCTCGTCGTGCGGCACGACATAGCAGCCGCGGCGGCCGACGCGGAATTCGCCGACCACGGTGGGATGAGCGCGCTTGAGCACCTTGACGATTTCGCCATCGGCGCGGCCATCGGCTTCGATGCGCGCGATGCGCACCACGACGCGGTCGCCATGCATGGCCCGTTCGGCGGACTCGGGCGGGATGAAGACGTCTCCGGTAATCCCCTGCACCGGGCGCTCGGAGATGAGGAAGCCGTAACCGTCTTTATGCATGTGCAAGCGGCCGACGGCAAATTCCCGGCTGCGGGCGGTAACGGCATAGTGGCCGGAGCGCAGCTCGAGCAGGTCGCCGCGCGCGGTAAGGCGGGCGAGGGCGGCTTCCAATTCCGACCGCTCGGTGCCTTTGGCGCCGTATTCGCGCACCAGCTGCTTGAAATTGGCGCGGGCATGCGGCAGGCTGGAGATGTGTTCGATGAGGGCCGCATCCGTCATAGCCCGATTTTACTAGCAACGCGGAGGTAACCTGGGGCGTCAACATTTTGGAACTTTCAGCGGAGGTCTCATGAAGTGGCTTACGCTCGTGCTGTTTCCTGCCGCCCTGTTTTCGGGGCAGGCCCGCTATGCCCGTTTGGGCGAGTTCGAAGGGAAGGTTGAAGTTCAGCTCCGCGCCTCCGACGCCTGGATGCCGGCCGAACGCAACCTGGTAATGCCGGAATTGGCGTGGGTGCGGACGGGGCCGTCGTCGCGCGTGGAAATCGAGCTGGACGATGGCAGCGCGTGGCGGTTGGGGCCGGAATCGCAAGGCGAGCTTTCCGATTATGCGCGGCTCTCCACGGGCCAGCGCCTGACGCTGCTTTCGCTCGATCACGGCCTGGCGTACTTCACCGGCGAGCCCACCGGCAAGGACGTATTAATGCTGGTGGCGCCGGGGGCGCAGGTAACCTTAACGCGCGGGGCGCGGGTGCGGGTGGTGGCGCAAGCGGCTTGGAGCCTGATCTCGGTGATCGAGGGCGCGGTGCGTTTTTCCTCGCCGGCGGCCGAATTGGATCTGCGCGAAGGACAGAGCACGCGCGTGGAGCCGGCCAATGCGGCGCGCTTCTTCCTGTATCCGGAAATCGCGGCGATGGCGCTGGACCGCTGGAGCGAAGAGCGCGACAAGGTGCAGGCCAATCCGACCTCGGCGGCGCACGTGATGGAGCGCTACGGGGTGGTGGACCTGGACGCGGGCGGCGAGTGGATCCAGACCGACGATCTGGGCACGGTATGGAAACCGAAGGTGGCGGAGGGCTGGGCGCCGTTTCAGAAGGGCCGCTGGCGATGGTATGGCACGCTGGGCTACACCTGGGTGAGCGATGAGGCGTGGGGCTGGCTGCCGTATCACTACGGGCGCTGGACGCCCAAAGAAAAGGTGGGATGGGTGTGGGCGCCGTCGGTCAGCGCGGTGTTCAAGCCGGGCGAAGTGTACTGGCTCGAGGGGGCCAAGCTGGCGGGATGGGGGCCGCTGGCTCCGGGCGAGCAGTGGGCGCCCACCGAGCAAGCGGACGCTGCACCGCAGCAGTTTGCCAACGCCTACACCACCTACGCCGCGTTCCCGCAGGACGCGCCGGTGATCGATCCGGCGGGATTCGCGGCGCGTCCGGCGGAGCCGCTGCTGGAGGCGGCGTTCCGGGCGGCGCTTCGCTCACCGGCCTTAGCGGCATGGCAATTGGATGCCACGCGGCCGGCGCTGCGCGCGGGCAGCACGCGGGTGACGCCGGTGGTGAGGGGAGTCACATTTCAGGACACGACGGACGCGGCGGCGCCGGCGGGCGAGCCGAGGCCGGTGGTGGTGATCACGGACCCGCCGGTGGATCCGGCGCCGCCGCCACCGCCGCCGCCGGATGGGATCTATCCGCCGACGGTGACCGACGTAATCGTGGTGAACCCGCCATCGCACCCCGACTATTCGCGCCCGCCGCGGCCGCTGGCGACGGGGA
>JADGNR010000405.1 GCA_017883415.1 Bryobacteraceae bacterium
ACAGCTTCATGGCGGCTTCAAAGCTGTTGAGCTGGTTTTGGGCGCTGGGGGGCTGCCCCGCGACCACTGCGGTGGCATGCGAGGACCGGATCAGGCGCACCGCCGCGGGAAGCTTGGCCGACTTGGATGCCGGTGGTTTGGTCACGCGTCTTTCGGTTTTCTTGGAACCGTAAGCCTTCTTTTTCTCGCCCATGACAGCCAGCCCAGTCCGCGCGCAGAACGATAAGCGTTTATAGCAGACCGGGAAGCGTCCGCGCAACCGTGCGCGGCCGGTTGTCAACGCGCGCAGCCGGTTCGAACTCCGCCGTTCACGCCAGCCCGGCCTCCCGCAGGAACCGGGCGGATTCCTCCGGAGGGGTGGGATTGATATAGAACCCGGTGCCCCACTCGAACCCGGCCACTTTCGTCAGTTTGGGAATGATCTCGATGTGCCAGTGATAATACGGGAGGGGCGGTTCCTGCACGGGCGCGCTGTGCACGATGAAGTTGTAGGCCGGCCGCTCCAGCACCTTGTCGATCTTGCGCAGGGTGGAGCGCAGCATCCAGGCCAGGTCCTGCAGGGTGGGAGCGCCGGCCTCCTCGAAATGCGATTCATGACGTTTGGGGAGAATCCAGGTCTCGAAGGGAAAACGGGGCGCGTAGGGTTCGAGCACGGTAAGGCGGTCGGTCTCCATGACCAGGCGGACCCCGGCGGCGCTTTCGTGGCGGATGATGTCGCAGAAGATGCAGCGTTCCTTGAGGTCGTAGAAGGCCTTGCCGGCGTCGACCTGCTCCTTGACGCGCTTGGGAATCACCGGCAGGGCGATGAGCTGGCAGTGCGGATGCTCGAGCGAGGCGCCCGCCGCCTCGCCGTGGTTCTTGAAGAGGATGATATAGCGGAACCGGTGGTCCTTTTTCAGGTCGTTGACCCGCTCCTTGAAGGCCCACAGCACCTCCTCGATCTGGCGCTCGGGCATCTCGGCGAAGGTGGCGGCATGGTCGGGCGTTTCAATAATCACCTCGTGCGCACCGATGCCGCTCATCTTGTCGTACATCCCTTCCCCCTGGCGGTTCAACTCGCCTTCGATGCCGAGCACCGGGAACTTATTGGGCACGACGCGCACGCGCCAGCCAGGCTGGTCGCGGTCCCCGCTCGTGCGGTAGGCGAGAATCTCCGGCGGAGTCTTATGTTCGTTGCCGTAGTCAAACGGGCATATGCCATTGGTGGGAAGCGGCACCGATTTCCGTATGAAGTCGCTGGGTCGTTTGGCGCGATCGGTGGAAATGATGACCCATCGGCCCGTGATGGGGTCCTTACGTAATTCGGGCAACTGGGACTATGCCTCCGGTATGAATAGCGGAAATAAGCAAGAGAAGATTATAGCGTGCTGCTGGAGCGGCCGTTACGGAAGCGGAAGGCGGCGGGGGCCGTCGCCGGAGGAAAACGCGTCTCGCAGCCACGCGATGCGCACCGGCCGGGCGAGCACGACGCTGACGATATCGAAGCGCACCTTCTCCCAATCCACGCCGGCGCGGCGGGCGTAGTCGCGCGCGGCATCGTGCAGGTGGCGGCGCTTGGCGGCATCCACGGCGCGGTCCGGCTCTCCGAATTCGGCAGTGGCCCGCGTCTTGACCTCGACGAACACGAGCGATGGGCCATGCCACGCCACCAGGTCGAGTTCGCCCGCTCCGAAGCGCGGGCGATAATTGCGCGCCACGATGGTGCAGCCGCGGCGGCGCAGGTAGCGGTGCGCCAGATCTTCGCCCAGGCGGCCGTGGTCGTCCGCCAGCGAGCGGCGCCGCAGGGCGTCGGCGGCACGGTAAATCAGTCCGATCATTTCAACACTTCGAACTCGAACTCCATGGCCTTCCCCCGCACCACATAGCAGAGGTAGTATTCCCAAAAGCGCCGGTAGCGGGGAAACCGGTTGACCAGGAATTCGAAGCCGAGCCACCTCCAGAAAGAGAGTAGCTTGACGCGCACGGAAATCTCGCGGAATTTTACCGGCGAATAGTAGCCGAAACCGCCGTGATCGGGGCCGAAGTAGCGGAAGCTGAAGCTGGTGAGGTGGCTTTTGTGGGTGGGGTCGCAAAACGAGCTGAAATCGGTGTAGTGCGGCGTCTCGATGCGCACCGTGCCGCCGGCGCGCACCAGGCGGTGGAACTCCTCCATGGCGCGGATGACGTCGGCCAGGTGCTCGATGACGTGGATGGCCGTCAGGCGGTCGAACGCAGCGTCGGCAAACGGGTAGGGAAAGCGGTCCAGGTCCGCGAGCACATCGGCGCGGCTGGCGGGATTCCGGTCGATTCCGATGGAACCGGGCTGCTTGTGAATCCCGCAGCCGACGTCGAGGATTCTCATCCGTGGGCCATTACGGTTTGCAGGCACTGCTCCAGAGTATCAATGGCGAAGTCGCACTGATCCCGCGTAATCACCAGCGGCGGGCACAGGCGGATGGTATTATCGCCGGCGCCGAGCACCAGCAGCCCGCGCTCGAAGGCCAGGTTCACCACGCGGTCGCGAATCTCCGGGGCCTTCTCTTTGGTGCCCTGGTCGCGCACCAGCTCGATGCCGATCATGAGCCCCAGCCCACGCACGTCGCCCACCATGGGAAACCGCGTGGGCCAGTCCAGCATCCGCTCCCGCAGGTGGGCGCCCATACGCGCCGCGTTCTCCACCAGGCCTTCCTCGAGCAGCGCGATGGTGGCCAGCGCGGCCGCGCAGGCGACCGGGTTGCCCCCGAACGTCGAGGCATGCGCTCCCGGCGGCCAGGTCATCAAGGTAGCGCGCGCCACGGTGGCGCCCAGCGGCATCCCGCTGGCAATGCCCTTGGCCACGGCCATGATATCGGGCACGGCGTCGAAATGGTCCGCCGCCCACATCTTGCCGGTGCGGCCCATGCCGCACTGCACTTCGTCGAATACCAGAAGAATGCCGTTCTGTTTGGCCAGGCGCGCCAGCTCATCCATGAATTTCCGGGGCGGCACGATATATCCGCCCTCGCCCTGCACCGGTTCCACCACGATGGCGGCGGTTTCGTTGGCCGGCGCAATGGTCTTCAGCAGCGTGTCCTCGATGAACTTCACGCACTCGGTGGCGCAGCTCTCCGGCTCCTTGCCGAACGGACAGCGGTAGCAGTTGGGATAGGGCGCGTGCACCACGCCGGGGATGAGCGGCCCGAAGCCGGCGCGCTGCACGGCCTTGCGCGCGGTGAGCGAGAGCGCGCCCATGGTGCGCCCGTGGAAGCTGCCGAAGAAGGCGATGATCTTCTCGCGGCCGGTCGCGTAGCGGGCCAGCTTGATGCAGCCTTCGACGGCCTCGGCCCCCGAGTTGCCGAACGAGACACACCGCTCGACGGCGCCCGGTGCGATTTCCGCCAGCTTCTCGGCCAGCGTCACCATCTCTTCGTAATAGAAATCGGTGCCGGACATGTGGATCAGCCGCGCGGCCTGCTTCTGGATGGCCTCCACCACGCGCGGATGACAGTGGCCGGTGGCCACCACCGCGATGCCCGCGTTGAAATCGAGAAAACGGTTGCCATCCACATCCTGCACGATGGCCCCCTCGCCCCGCTCCGCCACCAGGGGGTAGCCCCGCGTGTACGACGACGACACCACACGGCTGTCGCGTTCGATGATGGCGCGCGCCTTTGGGCCCGGCATCGGGCCGGCCAGGTGGGGAAGATCCGGACGCACTAGTTCCATAGTCTTGTTCATAGTAAACTCCTCTTTCTGCTTTGTGGGTTAACGACCCGCGCACCGCACAAGCGGTTACGCGCCGCATGGAGAGCGGCGTGGAACTAGTCGGAGCCGAACAGGCCCGGGCGCGAGGTGGAGGGA
The DNA here is from genome assembly GCA_017883415.1 of Bryobacteraceae bacterium. Taxonomy (GTDB): domain Bacteria; phylum Acidobacteriota; class Terriglobia; order Bryobacterales; family Bryobacteraceae; genus JADGNR01. Next base: position 3,820 of record JADGNR010000405.1, read on the forward strand.
GTACACTCCATGGCCTTATTGTACGCCCGCGCGGGGCCATTCTGTTAGCTTTAAGTCTTGAGGTCCAGGCCGATGTGCAGGAATATTAAGACCCTTTTCAACTTCGATCCGCCGGTCACCGGCGAAGAGATTCGCGCCGCTTCGCTCCAGTTCGTAAGAAAGATCAGCGGCTTTACCAAGCCGTCGAAGACCAACGAAGTTCCGTTCCTGGCCGCGGTCGATGAGGTCGCCGCCGTCTCGGCTCGCCTGCTGCGATCGCTCGAAACCAACGCAGAGCCGAAGAATCGGGAAGCGGAGGCCGCCAAGGCGCGAGCCCGCGCCCGAGTGGGGTAGGCCTCCCGGCCTGCCCCCGCGCCGAAGGCGCGCACCGCGCGCTGGGCAGGCCGGGAGGCCTACCCTACCGAACCGAAGACCCGCTCGAAGATTTTGTCCACGTTGCGCAGTTGCCGCTCGAGCGAGAAGGCCTCGGCGATCTGCCCGGGGTTCATCACCGAACGAATCTCAGGATCGGCTTCGATCGCGGCGCGGAAATCGCCCTCCTCTTCCCACGCTCGCATGGCGTGAGCCTGGACCAGGCGGTAGGCCTGCTCGCGCAGCATGCCGGAGGCGGCCAGGTCGAGCAGCACCTGGCCGGAGAAGACCAGGCCGCGCGTCATTTCCAGGTTGCGGCGCATGCGCTCGGGATAGACCAGCAGGGTATCGACCAGCCGCTTAGTCCGGTCCAGGAGGTAGTCGGCGAGAATGCTGGAATCCGGGAGAATGACGCGCTCCACCGAGGAGTGCGAGATGTCGCGCTCGTGCCACAGGGCGACGTTCTCGAAGGCCGCTTGCGCGTTGGCCCGCACCACGCGCGCCAGGCCGCAGATCTGCTCGCTCGCGACCGGGTTGCGTTTGTGGGGCATGGCCGAGCTGCCCTTCTGGCCGCGCGCGAAGTGCTCTTCGGCCTCGCGCACCTCGGTCCTTTGCAAGTGGCGCACCTCGAGCGCGATCTTCTCGCACAGCGCCGCCACCAGCGCGAGCGCGGCCACAAAGGCGGCGTGCCGGTCGCGTTGAATCACCTGCGAGGCCACCGCGGCCGGCTTCAAATGCAGGCGGGCGCAAATGCGTTCCTCCACTTCCGGTCCGATATGGGCGCACGTGCCCACCGCGCCCGAGGTCTTGCCCACGCGCAAGTCTTCGGCCGCCGCGTGGAGGCGTGTCAGGTTGCGTCCGGCCTCTTCGTACCAAATGGCCAGCTTCAACCCGAAAGTGATGGGCTCGGCGTGCACGCCGTGGGTGCGGCCGATCTCGACGGTGTGCTGGAACTCCCGCGCGCGACGCTGCAATACGGCGCGCAACTCCTCCAGTCCGCGCAGCAGAATGGCCGACGCCTGCTGCAGCACCAGCGCCTGGGCGGTATCCACCACATCGTTCGAGGTGAGCCCGTAGTGCAGCCAGCGCGATGCCTCGGCGTGCCCGGCCCGGGCCATGGTTTCGGCTACCGCGGTGGTGAAGGCGATGACGTCGTGCTTCACCTCGTTTTCGATTTCGGCAATGCGCGCGGC
>JADGNR010000406.1 GCA_017883415.1 Bryobacteraceae bacterium
CGCGGTTCGTTTTCCCTCCCGAAACAGATTGGGCCAGATCTCCGTTTCCACCACCACCACTACCGAGGGCCGCAGCGGGCGCAGCACCCGCCGTACCGCGAACACGTAATCCACCGGCGCGAAGAACACGCCGTCGGCCAGCCCACGCAGCTTTTCATCCGCCGTCGCGCGCCCGGCCAACGTCGCCGTGGAGACGAACAGGCAGGTATGGGGAGACTCCTCCCGCAGACGGCGCAGGAACGCTACCGACGCCAACACCTCTCCCACCGAAACTGCGTGCAACCAGATCGCCCCTGGGCCGGTCTGTCTAAGAGAGTGGGGGAGGAATCCGAAACGCTGTGGCAAAGAGCGCCAGTAACCGCGGTTTCGCAGGCCGCGCGCCAGGAAATACAATAACAGCACCGGTAGCCCAAAGGCCTGGAGAATTCGGTAGAGGAAATAGATGCCTTTTGTTTTCAAACGTTTGGCTCTTTTTATGAGTATAGCCGCACTGCTTGCGGCCGACAAGGAGACCGCTCTGTTCAAGGCCCCCGCGGCCAGCAGCCTCACCAACCACCAGACCAACTCCCAGATCACGATCGGGGCCGATGCCTACATCTCCGGAGAGAAGGTCAAAACCGCCTTCGGCAAGCTGGACCCCTACCAGTACGGCGTGCTGCCCGTGCTGGTGGTGATCCAGAACGATAGCGGCAAGACCATCCGGCTCGATCAATTGAAAGCCGTCTACGTGGGACCCAATAACGATCGTGTGGAAGCCACCCCCGCCAAAGAAGTCCGCTATCTGGAAGGTCCCAACCGGCCCAGGATGATCCCCGGGCCGGGGGGACAGGTGAAGGTCCTCAAGGGCAAAAAGAATCCGCTGGAAGCATGGGAGATCGAGGGCCGGGCCATGTCCGCCCAAATGCTGCCGGCGGGACAGACCGCCAGCGGCTTCTATTACTTTCAGACCGGCTTGCAACGAGGCGCCACGCTGTACCTCAGCGGCCTGTCGGAAGCCGCCACGGGCAAAGAGTTACTGTACTTCGAACTCCCCCTCCAATAGGCCCAGCAGGCCCGGCGCAAAGCCGGTCACAACGCTTCATCATAATTTTCGCGCGGCACAACCCCCGCTTCCGCTATGACTTACCTGTGCGTGTCCCCACCAGAGCGGCCTTTTCCCTCCTGACCTCCAGCTAAACTAAAGGCGACAGGAGAGTTCCCCTCTGGCCCGCGCCCGTCCCGGCGCGGGCTTCACTTTTTCCGGAGGTATCATGTTTCCCCGATCGTTTCTCGCCGTAACGTTGTTGGCCTGGTCCGCGCTGGCCGGTCCACCGCTCACCATCATCCAGGATGTGCTTTACAAAGCCGATGGCACTCGCTTTAACGGCACACTGACCATCAGTTGGAACAGTTTCGAAGCCACCGACAGTTCCCCCATCGTCACCCAAATCGCCACCGTGAAGGTAGTCGACGGCAACCTGCGCGTGCAGCTTGTTCCCACCACCACAAGCGCCACGCCGGTCTACTACGCGGTGACCTACAACAGCGATGGGCGCATCCAGTTCCAGGAGAGCTGGGCCGTTCCCGCGAGTGCGCAGCCGCTCCGCGTGCGGGACGTCCGCATGGTGGACAACCTGACCGCGGCGGATACCGGCGTTCCCGTGCCGGAAGCCGGCGTCGTCGGCCTGGTCGCCGATCTGGTCGCGCGGCCGCTCAAAGGGCCCGGCTTCGCGGCCGGCCGCGTGGCCGTCGTCAGCCCGGTGGGCGCCCTCGAATCCGCGAACGGCAGCCCGTCCGATTGCGTGCGCGTGGACGGCTCCTCCGGCCCCTGCGGCGCCCAGCCGCCTTCGTTCGTCGACGGCGAGTCACCCACCGGCATCGTGGACGGCGCTAACCCCTGGTTCACGCTCTCCGCGGCCCCCGTTCCCATTTCCAGCCTGGCGGTCTATCGCAACGGCATGCTCCAGAAGATCGGCCAGGACTTCACCCTCAGCGGCAACACCGTGCAATTCGTCGCCGCCGCCACCCCGCAGCCCGGCGATACGTTGCTCGCTTCTTACCGCCTCTCGGAGGCCGCTCCCAGCGCGTCGCCACTCTTCTCCAGCCCGCAAGTGCTGTGCAGCGGCACGGGCGCGTCCACCACGGGGGCCCCGCTCGTCAGCCTTGCGACCTGCGCCATTCCCGCCGGACTATTGGCCCCGGGCGACCGCGTCGAAATCCGCTTCGATTTCGCGCATCAGGGCGCCCTCTCGGGTTTCACGTTCGAAATCGATTGGGGGCCGGCTTTGCTCGCCCGCCGCGATGCCGGCGTCTCGGATGCACTCGTGAGCGGGCGCGCGGATGCCGCCATCCTCACCGCGGGCGCGCAATCGAACGCGCAATCGTGGGGCAGCGTTCTCCCCTTCGCCGCCACGGTGTCCAGCGCCACCGGCTCCTACGACACCGGCCTCACCGTCGATTTCAAAGGAAAGCTCGCGCAAGCCGGCGACACGCTCACGCTGAGCCACTACACCGTCGTGCGCTTTCCGTAGGGGGCAGCTTTCAGCTGTCAGCTTGCCCGGGCTGAACGCTGATGCCTCGCGCATACTCCGACAAAGCTGAAAGCTGACCGCTGAAAGCTGATGGCTTTTCTTCTACTTCGTCAATCCCTGCACGTAAATTGCCCGATACCCGCCGTGCATGGCCTCCGTGCCGTTCACTTCCACGATGTGCCCCATGTGCTCCGACGCCACGGCCTTGGCGTCCACGCCGCCGTCGCGCCGCGGGTGGTGCTCTTCCGGCATCAGCATGTAGAGCGTTCCATCCTGCGTCAGCAGCCCGATGGGCTGCCCGTTCTGCACGCACTTCTGCCCGCAGGAGCGGTGCGCCTCGCCGTGTTTGCCGACTTGCAGGTAACAGGAGAAGTCCACGATTTCGCCCACGCGAGTCACCGGGTGTCCCGGCTCGGGCTTCTTGTTCACCGCCGCCTCCATCGTGGTCGCGGTCCAAGCCTCGCTCGGTTTGGTCCCGATGGTGGCCATGGGGTGTTCGTACGACCCGTTCTCCACTTTCATTTCCGGGTGCAGAACGGCGGACTTGGCCGGCGCCTGCGGGGCTTCTTTCTTGGTTTCCTTGCTATCCTGCGCCGCCAGCGCGAACGCGGCTGCTACCGCCAGAACCAGTGTCAAGATCTTCGGTTTCAATGGTGCCTTCCTTCCTTGCTTGAGAGCGTACCACGGGAGGCAATCCGTCCACCATGCTTTCTCCTACCGATGGAACTGGTCCCCCGGCCGCCAGTCCGGCAGCTTCTCCTGGTTGGCGATGTCCCTCCCCAAGAGGAACCCGTATTCCGCCGCCTGCTGGAGCGCGGTAAAATCCCAATCCGGGTGGAACTCGTCCGAGGGCTGGTGGTAGTGCTTGCTGTTGAACTCTTCGTACGCTTTCAGCCCGAAACCCTCCGGCTTGCCGGCAAACTCGGTGGCGTGGCCGATGGAAAATGCCGGAATCCCGGCGTGCGCGAACGAAAAGTGGTCGGACCGGAAGTAGTGCCCCTGTTCCGGCGTCGCGTCGGGCGCAATCGCCAGGCGAAGCCGCGCGGCGATCTGCTGGGCGAGCGGCCACACCGTGGTCCGCTCGGCGCCGGTGATCACCACGTCCTTGGCCCGCCCCCAGGGATACAGCGCATCGTAGTTCAAGTCGATCGCCGTTTTGGCCGCCGGCACCAGCGGATGCGTCGCATAATACGCCGATCCCTTCAGCCCGCCCTCTTCCGCCGTCACCGCCAGAAATAGCGCCGAACGCTTCGGCTTCTGCGGCAAGGCCGCCCACGCGCGCGCCATCTCCAGGAGAATGGCGCAGCCCGTGCCGTTGTCGATGGCGCCGTTATAAATGCTGTCGCCCGCGACCGGCGTGCCAATTCCCAAATGGTCCCAATGCGCGCTGTAGACCACCACTTCGTCCTTCAGCTGGGGATCGCTGCCCGCTACCATCGCCGCCACGTTGCGCGTATCCAGCTCGCGGATCTTGGACGTCATTTTGCCGCGGATCTGGATTCCCAGCGGGATGGGCTTGAAGGCGCGCTGGTTGGAAGCCGCGAGCAGATCGTCCACCGACTTCCCCGCCAGCGCCAGCAGCTTTTCGCCCGCTTCGCGCGTCATCCAGCCCTGGAAGGACAGGGCCTTGGCGCCCGCGGCCAGCTTCACTTCCGGCGTCTCGCGGCCCCACGAATTGCGCACCACCTCCCAGCTATAGCCTGCCGTCGGCGTGGTGTGAATGATGATGGCGCCCCGGGCCCCGCGCCGCAGGGCCTCTTCGTACTTGTAGACCCAGCGTCCGTAGTAGGTGAGGGCCCGGCCCTCGAAGAACTTGGGATCGTCGGAAGGGGGCTCGTTGGTGAACAGCACCAGCACTTTGCCCGCGACGTCCACGCCCTTGAAGTCGTCCCAGTTGAATTCGGGCGCGGTGATGCCGTGGCCCACAAAGATGGCCTCGCCCTCAAATCGGGTCTGCGCCTGCTGCGTCTGGCTCACGCCCACGAATTCGTCGAGCCACTGGAACTCCGCGCTCTTGCCCCACACCGCGGCCGAAAGCTGCGAGTCCGGCTGCGTTTCAATCCCCACCAGCGGCACTTTCTGAAACCAGGTGCCATCGTCGCCCGCCGGCTTCGCCCCCGCCAGGGCGAACTGCGTGGCGATGTACTCGGTGGCAAGCTGCCCGCCGCGCTGGCCGACGCCGCGGCCCTCCAGCAGGTCGAGCGACAGGAACTTCGTATGCTCGCGGATGCGCTCCGCCGAGATTTCGCCCTCCTGGGCGAAAAGGGGGAGCACCGCCAGGGCCAGCAGACCAATTGGTTTTATCATGATGGGATACCGCCTTTACGTTTCCGACCATAACACAGGTGTCCGGCGCGGGGGCCTGGCCGCGCGCCAAGGCAAAACGCTACGATAAAAGAGAGAATGGAGAATCGGCCTTGCAATGAAACGTTCCTCCCGACCTTGAGACCTTAATCAACAAGCGGATTTCTAGTGGCGCCTATACGAGTGTTGACGATTGTGTTGCGCCGCGCTCTGGAAGCGCAGGACGCCGAAGAAGACTGGACCGACGAGGAGCGCCGGGCGTTGTCGTCCCATATCGAGGAAGGTTACCTGCAGGCCGAGCGGGGAGAACTGGTTGACGGCGCTCAGGCCCGCAATGAAATCCAGGAGATGAAGGACCCCTGGCGCCGCGAGCGTTCACGCTCTCACGCCTCTGGCCAGAGCGGATGTTTTCGACATCTGGTCTTACATTGCGGATGACAGCGAGGATGCCGCCGACCGCGTGGAGCAGGCGATCTACGACGCGTGTGCGTTTATCGCCGAATCCCCGTTTCGCGGTCATTCCCGCCCCGGCCTCACAGCCCGCTCACT
>JADGNR010000013.1 GCA_017883415.1 Bryobacteraceae bacterium
GTTGAGGTCCCCGCGCACGACTTCCGTGCCATGCCCCACCAACGCTCTGGCGGCAGGCTTGTCCGGATCGCGCGTCAGGGCTCGAATGGGGAAGCCCCTTTCGCGCAGCCGCCGTAGCACCGCGCCGCCTTGCTGCCCGGTGGCGCCGGTGATCAGGATCGTCTTTTTGTTGCCTTTGACCATGGATGTCCTCCTGCTGGTTCTTTCCAACCCCACATGGGTAGCCAAGCACCTTGCAGTTTGGATTCCACCAACGATCCGTGAAATCGAGTAGGTTTTCCGCACGCCGCCCGTCTGCCGAATGTAATGTTCCGTACGTCTTGGTTTTTAACATTGGAAAATTTGGCTGATACCGTGCACAATTAGTACAGTCCCAAGGACGAAGGGAGGCATCGCGTGGCCGAAACCATCGCTTCGATTCTGAAATGCAAGAACGCCGGAATCTGGTCCGTCGCTCCCAGTGCCACGGTGTACGATGCGATCGCCCTGATGGCCGAAAAAGGCGTCGGGGCCGTGGTGATTCTTTCCGCGGGACAACTGGTGGGCATCATGTCGGAACGGGACTATGCCCGCAAAGTGATCCTGCAGGGAAGGTCCTCCAAAGAGACGGCGGTGCAGGAGATCATGACCCGCTCCGTGATCGCCGTCACGCCGCAGCATACCGTCGACGAGTGCATGCGCATCATGACCCAACACCGCATTCGTCACCTTCCCGTGCTGGAGGCCGATGGCGTGGTGGGAATCGTGTCCATCGGCGACCTGGTAAGATCGATCATCTCCGAGCAAGCCGATACCATCGACCATTTACACACCTATATCGCCGGCACCTATCCATCGTGAAACGAAACATACCGAATCCCGCCAAAACCTGCTATCATAGGTAATTGATCCTTTGCAACCATCGTCCAGATTTCCCGGACTATGCCGGGTGATTCTTCTCCCGTCCTCACATCGGAAATCGAGGACGGCCGCTCGCGCAGCTGCCGCGCGGCGCATGTCTTGACATGCGGAGAGCCACGAGAGTGAATCTTCGAACCAGGGAGCCCCGTCATCGTGTTATACGACAGCACAAAGACGCTATTGCGAACCATCCTTCAATCCTTGGAGCGTGCCGATCAGACGGCATGGGACGATCACGTCGAGTCGAGTAAGGCGTGTCTTTACGAAATGCACCAGATGTCCGGACGACTGTACAAAGCCTACAAAACGGACAGAGGGTCGCAGGTTACGGATCCCGAAAAAGTCAACCGGGCGATACCCCATGTCCGCTTGATGGCGAGCGCCATTCGCCGCCGGGATCAGGCCAAAGCCATCGAAAGCGGCCGAGCGGCGTTGGCGGAAATGTAAGCCGGCGTCCCTTCAGATCGCCCAACGGCCGATTCGCGTGGACCGGAAGAGCCATCGCCCCGGCACCAGCGCAGCCAGATAGCCCACGCCATCGAACTTGAGCGCGGCGCGAATCAGCACCGAGGCGCGATAGGGCTTCTCCAACAGACCGCGGCAGCGCGCTACATATTCTTGGCTGGGGATCCGGCGGGCAGCGGCGGAGCCGGCCATCCGCCCGGTGAGCATGGCGTTCAGGATTCCCGATCCCGTGAACGGGTCGATGAACCCGAGCGCATCGCCGGCGGGGTAGATATCGGGCGCCGCCGGCGGGCCGATCCGATTGGAAAAAACCAGCGGACCCACGGTGAGCCACTCCATCGCGCGCGCGAGCGGACGCAGGCGTTCGGCCACCGGCTCCTGGCGGGCTACAAACTCGTCCAGCCGGAACCCGCAGGCCCGAAGAGCGCCCTCCGGCGCCAACCCGCAGACATTCGTAATGCCGTTTTCCGCCGCGCTGACGCCGATGTATCCACCGCGAAAAAAGAAGAGTTCGACGTGGTCGTCGGTGGGCCCCGTATAGTGCGTCTTGAAGCCGAATATCCGGTTTCCTTTGGGCGCCGGCGTCGATCGCCCGCTGGCCACCACCACGGGCTTCCCGGCCTCGTTGGGAGCGTCGCCTTCGCCGCGGACCACGAGCGCGCCCAACGTTTCCGCGCGCCGCAGCAGCAGCCCGTCCAACTCGTAGCGGCTGAGCCCAAAAGCACACTCGGGCAATTTCCAGGTCTTGGTGGTTCTCCCGAAATGGAGCATGCACCGGCGAATCCGCGCCGGCCGGAGAGCCAGGAACTCGTCCCACACTCCCAGATCGGCGAGGACGCCGCAGGCTTCCGGCGTGATGAATTCGCCGCAGACTTTGTGCCGCCGCCCGCTGGACCTCTCGAAAATGCGCGCGGGGACCGACGCGGAGAGGGCCGCGATGGCCGCCGCCGACCCCGCCGGCCCGGCTCCGAGAATTTGAATTTCGTGCATCGCGAATCGCTGTCGGGCGGTCGCTCCCGGTACCATTCTCCCCGATCGCGTGAAAGTGCGGTGTCTGGAAACACCCGGCGAGACTCGATTCCGTGTAAATTTCACGCCGGTCCCGCCGCGGCGCCGGCCGAATGCGTTACAAAAAGGAGACTGCCCACTTTCTAACGTCGATGACCCGCACACTCGAAAAAGAGATCCTGGAACGGCCCGATGTCGCTGAGCATCTCGTGGCCCGGGCGTATCGCGACCTCACGCGGATCCATCGCTTCCTGGGCGATACGGCATCGGTGATTGCCGCGCTGCGCCGCGATCCGCTTCCCGTGCGCCGCGTCCTGGACGTCGGGTGCGCGGCCGGCGGCGTGCTGCTGGAGATCCGGCGCAAGCTCGGCGTGCAAGCCATCGGCGTCGACATCAAGCCTCCCAAAACGCCGGATCTGCCGTTTGCCATCGTCTCCGCCGATGCCGTGCGCGATCCGCTCCCCGAGGCGGATGTGGCCTTCTCCATGTACCTGGGCCATCACTTGCCGGAATCCGACCTGGTGGGGCTGATCCGCAACGTGGGGCAATTCTGCCGGCGCTTCATCCTGCTCGATCTGGTTCGCCATGCGTTGCCGCTGGCGCTGTTCCGCGGCTTTGTGGCGCCCTTTGTCTGCCCCATCGTGGTCTCCGACGCCCAGGTTTCCATTCGCCGATCCTACACCGCCCCGGAGATGGCGCGCCTCACCCGCGAGGCTCTGGCCGGATCGGGCGCTCGCTTCCGCCATACCGTGGCCCCGCTCTATGTGCGCCAGATCCTCGATATCAACTACGCGCCTCGCCCGCACTCATGCCCTCGCGAGCCGGTAGACTGCCAGCAGGATGCCGTGCAATAGCGCTTCCGGCCGCGGCGGGCATCCCGGGATGTACACGTCCACCGGAATCACCCGGTCCACCGCCCCGATCGAAGCATAGCTCGAGCCGAAGATCCCGCCGCTGATGCCGCAGGCGCCCACCGCAACGACTACTTTCGGATGCGGCGTGGCGTCGTACGTCTTGCGTAGCGCCATCTCCATGTTTCTGGTGACCGGTCCCGTCACCAGCAGCATGTCCGCGTGGCGCGGTGAGGCGACAAAGTGAATGCCGAACCGCTCGATATCGTGCACCGGGTTGTTGAGCGCGACGATCTCCAGTTCGCAGCCGTTGCACGAGCCGGCATCCACTTCCCGTATGGCGAGCGATCGCCCCAGCGCCTGGCGCACCGTTCGCTCCACCTCCCGGCCCAGCATTTCCGCGGTCACCGCCGTCACCGCGCCGGCCTCGTCGGTCGAGATCAGTTGTTTGTGCGTGCCGTCGGCATAGAGTTCGTACTGCGCGGTGATCCGCAGGCCTTCGCGGCTCCGGGTGGCGAGCTCGAATTCCCGCGTCATGCGCACGCCGCCCGCGTAGGAGACGCGGGCACATTCCCCGCAGAACACGCACAGCCCGTAATCGATGGCCACTTCCCGGGTGAGTCCGCTGTCGCGCACCGCAATGGCGCCGGTAGGGCATGCCTCCGCGGCCGGACGCGCATCCTGCCACGCCGGGAAATCGAATGCCGGCCGGCCCCGGAACTGCTCCGAAACCAGCGCCGCCGTTTGCGGATAGGGGTTGGTCGCGATGCCGGTCGAAAGCGTCTTCTGCAGAATCTTGAACATGGTTAGTGAACCGTCCCGTGGGGCGGGCAATCCTGCCCGCAGCCGGCTTTCAGCCGGCTGGGCTTGGAAAGCGGGTTCGCAGCCTGAATAGGCTGCCCCACATCGGACCAACCGGACTTGTCGGAAATTAGAACGGGCATAACACTAGCGGTCCGTACCCGAGTAGGAGAGATTGAAACTCTTGTTGATCACCGGGAAATCCGCGATGATGTTGCCTTCCACCGCTTCCACCAGGGCCGGCCAGTTATTGATCGAGGGATCTTTCACCTTGCACCGCTCCAGCCGGTTGCCGCGTCCGGTGCGCACCCAGTGGACGATCTCTCCGCGCCATCCTTCCACCGCGGAGAGCGCGCACCGGTCCGCGGGAATGGGCTGGTGCGGCGCGCAATGAGGACCGCCGGGCAGCCCCGCCGCCGCCCGCCGGACGATGCCGAAGGATTCGCCCGCCTCGTCGATGCGCACCTGCACGCGGTGCCACACATCCCCTTCGCGGTACACCGGCACGCGGAAAGGGAAAAGGGCGTACGCCGCATAGGGATGATCGCGGCGCACGTCCCGATCCACCCCCGATGCCCGGCCGCCCACGCCCACCACGCCCAGCGCCTCCGCTTTCTCCGGCCGCAGGATGCCCGTCTTCTCCAGCCGGTCGCGCGTGGAATCGGACGATTTCACCAACGCCACCATCTCCCCGAACTCGCGCTCCACCTCGTCCAGGGCGCCGCCCAGCCGGGCGAGTTGCGCGCCCGACCAGTCTTCGCGCACCCCTCCCACGCATACCATGCCGCGCAGCAGCCTGCTGCCGGTCAACGCTTCGTTCAAACCGACCGCCATCTCCCGGACGCGCCCGGCGTGTGCGTTGGCGATCGCGAAACCCACGTCGTTCGCGATCGCGCCGATATCGGCGATGTGGTTGTAGAGCCGCTCCAGTTCCAGCAGCACCACGCGCATCGCCTCCGCGCGCGCCGGCGGTTCGATGTGCGCGGCCCGTTCGATGGCCTGGCAGAAGGCGGTCCCATGGGAAAACGCCGAGTCGCCCGAGATGCTTTCCGCCAGGAAAACGGCGCGGGGAATGGGGAGCGATTCGAACAGCTTCTCCGTGCCCTTGTGGGTATAGAACATGCGCAATTGCAGATACAGGATCGGCTCCCCGGCCACGGCGAAATTGAAATGGCCGGGCTCGATGATGCCGGCGTGCACCGGTCCCACGGGAATCTGGAACACGCCCTCGCCCAAGGTGGGCCGGTACACGTGCTGCTCGCCCGCGAAAGGCGCCAGCGCCTGGTCGAGCGCGAATTCCTTGCGCAGCGGATGCACGTCCGGCCAGTTGTCGTGCAGCGCGACGCGGCGGGGATTGGGGTGCCCCGTGGCCTCCAGTCCGAACCAGTCCTGAATCTCGCGCTCCTGCCAGTTCACCGCCGGCAGTTGCGCGGCGATCGATGGGAACCGCGGCTCGCCGGCTGGAATAGCCGCCCGCAGAATCAGGTAGCCCGGATTCCCGGCCTGCTCGAACACATAGTAGTTGTAGAACACGCCCTCCGCCGGAGTACGATCCTCGGCGAACACAGTTGCCACCCGCGCCTGGTAGCGATCCCGCATGTATTCCACCGCGCTCGGGATATCCCCTGGCGCGATCTGGAAGCAGGCCTCGGCGCTGGATTCGGTGGCGACCGGCGCCACGTGCTCCCCCAACTTCTCGCGCAACTCGCGCAGCAGGGAATTCATCATGCCAAACGCTCCGTCAGACGCCGTGCAAAAGGCTGGCAGGCGAAAGCGCCTGCCCCACAAAAACCATCTGTCAACCCGGCTTTGAGTGGGGTAAGCCTCCTGGCCTGCCCGGCGCGCGAAGCGCGCCTTCGGCGCGAGGGCAGGCCGGGAGGCCTACCCCACTGAAGCGAATGTATCCTTTGACAGCCCTTACTCGACAGCACTTACTTAATCTCCCGTTACAATCCGCGCCGCGCCGCGGATCAGATCGAGCAGCGGCGCTGGAAGCCAGAACCCGATGGCGATGAGCACCGCGGCCAGCACCACCAGCGAATTGTCGCGCCACGGCCGCCGCGGGGCCACGGGCGCACTGGCGGGGCCCAGCACCAGGCTGCCCACGTGCAGCAGCGCGCCGGCGAATACGCCCGTGCCGAACAGGATGAACAAGCCTCCCGCCCATGCGTGGCCGCCCGCAAAAGCGGCGCGCACAATCACGAATTCGCTCTGGAACAGACTGAACGGCGGCATCCCGATGATCGCCAGAATGGCCATTAGGAAGACCGCTCCGGTGAGCGGCATGACGCGCAGCACACCGCCTTTGATTTTGTGGAACAGGTCCGTCCGGAAATATTGGTAGACGTTGCCCGCACAAAGGAACAGCAGCGATTTGGCCACGGTGTGAAACGTCATGTGCAGCATGAGCCCCAGACACGCCAGTTTTCCGCCGATGCCCAGCGCCGTCACCATAATGCCGGCATGATCGATGGTGTGGTATGCCAGCAGGCGGCGGAAGTTTTTCTGGATCAGCACGAAGGGCACCGAGATGCCCATCGAGAGCATGCCGAACAGCAGCAGCAGGCGGCCGGGATATTCGGTTCCCAGGCAGCGGCTGGTCAACACATAGAAGCGCACCAGCCCGTAGAGCGCGCAGTTCAGCATCACCGAAGAGAGGATGGCCGCCGAGGGAACCGGCGCTTCGCTGTAGGCATCCGGCTTCCAGGTGTGCATCGGCGCCAGGCCGGCCTTGGTTCCGTAGCCCATCAGCACCAGGACGAATGCCAGCCGCATGGCGGGCTTGTCGAGGTACGCGGCGCGGCCCGCCAGCACCGACCAGTTCAGCGAGGAGAGTTCGCCCGATCCGGGCAGGTGTTGGGCCGAGTAGTACGCCACGATGGTGCCGAACAGCGCCATGGAAAGGCCCACGCCGCCGATGATGGCGTATTTCCACGCCGCTTCGAGCGACGTGACTTTGCCGTAAAACGTCACCAGAAAAACCGAGGCCAGCGTGGTGGCCTCGATGGCCGCCCACATCACCCCCAGGTTGTTGGCCAGCACCACCAGCAGCATGGAGAAGACGAACAGCGGCGTCAGCGTGTAATATTTGCGGAGCTTCGCGGCCGGCTCGTCTTCGAAGGCTCCGCTTCGTTCGTCGTCGCGCAGGTAGCCCACGGCATAGACCGCGCACACCAGCGCGATGGACGCGGTCAGCAAAGCCACCAGCGCGCTCAGGTGGTCGGCATAGAGGAAGTCGCCCCACAGCGATACCGTGCCCCGGCGCAGCACTTCGCCGGCGAGTGCCAGTGCCAGCACGAAGGTGATGGCGAAGCCCGCCAGGTTGGCCGCTTCCATCCAAGCCCGTCTGCGAACCATGGCGGAGAGAGCCGCGGCGGCGAGCGGGAAAAACAGTAGTGCGGCCAGGATCATGGCGTTAACCCCGCAGCCTTCGCAGCCGGCTCACGTCCATGGATTCGAACGTCTCGCGGATGCGGTATACCAGGATGCCCAGCACCAGCACCGCCACCAGCACGTCGAACAGCACGCCCAACTCCACAATCAGGGGCATGCCGTAGGTCAGCGAAATGGCGGCCAGGAACAGCCCGTTCTCCAGGCACAGCAGCGCCAACACTTGCGTCAGCGCCTTGCGCCGGTTGATGGTCATGAAGAAACCAATCAGGAAAAGCGAGATGGCCACCGCCAGGGCGTTGTGCCCCAGGGCCGCGGGGCCCGCCCCTTGCGGTCGTTGGAACGATTCGGCGATGATGTAGCCCACCAGGGTCAGCCCGCCCGAGATCAGCACGGAGAGCGGCACGTTGACGATCGGTTCGATTTCCCGCCGGATGTCGATCCGCTCCACCAGCCGTTCCAGCAGAATCGGCACCAGGATGACTTTCACCAGGAGGGTGAGCGCCGCCGCGATATAAAGGTGCGTCGCGTGGTTAAACCACGCAATGGTGCCGGCCATGGCCGCCAGCAGCAGCGATTGCGCGGCGAAGATGCGAATGTTGGTGACGATCCACCCCTGCCCGGCCATGGCGATCTGCAGCACCAGCACCAGCGCGGCCATCAGGGTGACTACCTTGTCGCCGAATTGCGGATCTTGAAAAGTGTGCATGAACGTCAGAACAAAAATGTCGATATCAGCGCCAGCGCCCCCAACGTAAAAGCCACGGCCAGCAAGTCGGGCACGCGGAAGAAGCGCATCTTGGCATTGGTGGTTTCCACCAGCACGATGCAGCCGGCCAGCGCCGCCAGTTTCACCAGCAGCCAGCCGAGGCTGACCAGGGCGCCCGCCGCGGACCACTCCAGTTGCAGGCCGAAGGGCCAAAAGCTGTTGATCAGCAGGGTCATCAGCACCAGTTGCTTGATCGACGCCCCCCACTCGATCAGTGCCAGGTACGGCCCGGAATACTCCAGCACCATGGCTTCGTGAATCATGGTCAGCTCCAGGTGCGTGGCCGGGTTGTCTACCGGAATCCGGCCGGTCTCGGCGATGAGCACCACGAACAGCGCGGCGAGAGCCAGGATCTGGGCCGGCGCGAGGAATCGCCAGTTCTGCGCGATGGCCGTGCGCGCCACCTGGGAAAGCGCCGTCGAGTTGGCGCCGATGGCCACCGTGAAGACGGCCAGCATCATGGCCGGCTCCGCCAGCGCGGCAATGGTCATCTCCCGGCTGCTGCCCAATCCGCCGAACGAACTGCCCGTATCCAATCCGCCCAGCGCCAGAAAAAACCGGCCCAGCCCGAGCAGGTACACGATCGCCAGCACGCCGCCGAAGAGGCCCAGCGGCGCGTCGGCGGATACCATCGGGATCATCAAACCCGCCAGGGCAGTGGTGGCGAACACTACGTAGGGCGTCGCCGTGAAGATCCAGGACGCGGTGTCGGGCAGCACCATCCCCTTTTGGAACAGCTTGTGCAGGTCGTAGTACGGCTGGAGAATTCCCGGACCGCGCCGCGTCTGCAGGCGCGCTTTGAGCGTCTTGATCAGGCCGCTCACTAGCGGAGCCAGGGACAGCACCAGGACGAATTGCAGCAGGGCGATCATCCGCGCACCTCGAACAGCAACAGCAGAATGAGGGTGACGAAGATATAGGCGAGATAGGCGTGCACGCTGCCCGCCTGTATGGCTCGCATGCGCTTCGCCACACCGAGAATCCAGTCCTTCAAGGGACCGTAGACGTGCTTCTCGAAGGTGGGCTCGATCTCGCTCTCGAAACGAATCGCTTTGGGGTAGTACGGCGAGACCTCGTATTCCGCCTGAATCTCGCGTCGCGGCCGGTACAGCACGGAGAAAATCATGCGCAGCGGCTTGGAAAAGGCCGTGGCGGTGTATTCGTTTTCCGCGGTGAGGCCGGGGAGGCCGCAATCCCACACCGGACCCGTGGAGCGGCGTTGGGAGCGCGCGAAACGCGACACCAGGTACGCGGCCGCCGCTCCGAGCGACACCAGGAACAGAGCGATGCCCGCGGTGGAAACGGTGCCGCTGTGCGGCGCACCGGCCGAGAGCGCAAAGCCGCGCCCGGCCTGGAGCGACGCGCTGATCCGGATCCCCAGCGCCTGTTCGGTAATCGGGTCGAACACCTTCACAAACCAACTGGCGCCGAGGCCCAGCGCAATGCACGCGGCGGCCAGAATGCCCATGGCCGCCTGCATGGCCAGCGGCGCTTCTTCGGCCGACCGCGCGGCGTCGCTGCGCGGCAGCGCCAGGAAGGGAATGGCGAACGCCTTGACGAAACACGCCGCGGCCAGCGCGGCGGTGAGCGCCAGCAACGATCCGGCGATGGGGAACACCAGCCGCGTGAGGCTCTCGGTGGTCCCGAACCCGGCGAGCAGCGCCTGGTAGGTGAGCCATTCGCTCACGAAGCCGTTCAGCGGCGGCAGCCCGGATATGGCCACCGCGCCGATGAGGAAGAACAGCGCCGTGGCCGGCATGCGCCGGATCAGCCCGCCCATCTGTTCCATGTTTCTGGTCCCGGTCGAGTGCAGCACCGAGCCCGCCCCCAGGAACAGGAGGCCCTTGAACATGGCGTGGTTCAGCGTATGGTACAGGCCGGCCACCAGGGCGAGCGCCGCCAGGTTGGCATGACCCAGCGCGCGAAACAGGAGCGCCGCGCCGAACCCGATCAGGATGATGCCGATGTTCTCGATGCTGTGATAGGCCAGCAGGCGCTTGAGATCGTGCTCCATCAGAGCGTACAGAACCCCCACCAGCGCCGTGACCACGCCCGCCGCCAGCACCAGGGTGCCGGCCCATAAAGGAGGCGCTCCGTAAAAATCGAAGAACACGCGCGCCATGCCGTAAATGCCGGTCTTGATGACGATGCCCGACATCAGCGCGGAGATGTTGCTGGGCGCGACGGGATGCGCATCGGGCAGCCAGATGTGCAGAGGCACCACCCCCGCTTTGACGCCGAACCCGAGAAAAAACAGCAGGAAAACGACGCCCTGCTCGACTGGTGAGAGCCGCGAGGCCAACCGGTGGAAGCTCGCGAAATTCAGGTTGCCGGCCGCCGTCGCCAGCATCAGAAACGCCGCTAGCAGCATCCCGGTGCCGGCGTGCGACATGATCAGGAAAAGCACTCCGGCGCTGCGCGCTTCTTCTTTCTGGTGCTCGAAAGCCACCAGGCAGAACGCCGCCAGCGCCATCACTTCCCACGCGATCAGGAAGAAGAATGCATTCGCCGCCGTGAAGACCAGCGTGAGACTGAGGAGCAGGAGATTGTAGAAGAACCCCAGGGCTCCCAGGTTCCAGTTCTCCTCCATGTCTCGCAGGTAGTCGAGCGAGTAGAGGGAAACCGCGACCGTCAGGAACGCGAGCGCCAGGTTGAAGTAGGAGGATAGCGGATCGAGGCGCACGGTCCATGGAAACAGAGCCGTCCCCCAGGGCAGGGTCCACACGGCGGCGCTGGCGCGCGAGAGGGCGGCGGCCGACGCGGCCAGTTGCACCAGCCCGCCCAATACCGGTGCTCCGAAAGCCGCCAGGCGCGCCGCACGCGGCCGGCGCCACGCCAGCAGCGCCGCGGCCGCGCCGGCCAGGTACACCACCAGCCCCAACCGGAAGAGCGCCACGGCGACGGGCAGGTTCATCCCTTCCGCGCCTGGCACACCCGCAGCGTGCTTTGCATATGAGTCAAATTCTATCTCACCGCCGAGACACCGAGACGCCGAGGATTGGATGGCCGCACCCCGCGATGTCGATTTCTCGGCGCCTCGGCGGTTTCTACGTGTGCCAGTCGCAGCCGCGGTACGATATTCCATGCAGCCGGCATCTCATGATCACCGTGGTTGAAAAAGCGCCCCGCTTCTCTAAGGACGACGCCACTCGCCTGGCCGCGGAACTCTACGGTCTGCAAGTAACCGCCGAGGCGCTCGAGAGCGAACGCGATCAAAACTTTCGCCTCCGCGACGCCGAAGGAGCGCAGTTCGTCCTCAAGATCGCCAACTCCGGGGAAGCTCGCGAAGTGCTGGAACTGCAAAACCAGGCACTCCAGTTTCTCGCCGGGAGCGATACCGGGCTCGCCTGGCCGCGGGTGATCGCGGCGCGCTCGGACGAATCGATGGTGCCGGTGGCCGGCCACTTCGTCCGTCTGCTCACCTGGGTGGAGGGCGACTGCATCGCCCACATCCGTCCGCGCTCAGCGCAACTGCTGTCTTCGCTCGGCGGCTCGCTCGCCCGCGTGGATGCCGCGCTCGAGCAGTTCGTCCATCCGGCCGCGCATCGCCAGTTTCACTGGGACCTGCGCCAGGCGGCCATGGCGCGTCCCTACCTGGCGCTGTTGCCGGCCGCCGGGCGGCGTATCGTCGAGCCTTTCCTCGATGCGTGCCAACGGCTCGATTGGAACGAACTTCGCTCCAGCGTGATTTACGGCGATGCTAACGACCACAACATCCTGGTCGATGGCGCCGGGGAGCGTGTCGTGTCGTTCCTCGATTTCGGCGACATGGTGCACTCGGCTACGGTCTGCGACCTGGCCGTCGCGCTCGCCTACGTGATGCTCGAGGAGCGGCAGCCGGTCGCGGTCGCCGCGCAAGTGGTGGCGGCGTACCATGCGACGCGCTCGCTCACCGCGCCCGAGATCGACGCGCTCTACACCCTGGCGGTGGCGCGGCTGTGCCTCAGCGTGTGCTACTCGGCGTACCAGGCGCGGCGGGCGCCGGACAATCCGTACCTGCATATTTCGGAGGCGCCGGCGTGGGCCCTGCTTGAGAGGCTGGCGGCGATGCCGGCGGGCTGGGCCGACGAGGTGTTTCGACGCGCGTGCCTGCCCGGTTCCGTTTCCCGCACGGCCGCGGACCTGGGCGCCCGGCGCCGGGCGCACCTGGGCCCCTCGTTGAGCCTGTCGTACCG
Source organism: Bryobacteraceae bacterium (assembly GCA_017883415.1). Lineage (GTDB taxonomy): Bacteria > Acidobacteriota > Terriglobia > Bryobacterales > Bryobacteraceae > JADGNR01. The sequence continues at coordinate 12,360 of JADGNR010000013.1, forward strand.
CGAGCCGCTGCACTTGATTCGCGGCCGCGGGGCATACCTCTACGATGCCGCTGGCCGCGCTTACCTCGATTGCGTGAACAACGTGGCGCACGTGGGCCACTCGCATCCGCGCGTGGTACGCGCCGCCGGCGAGCAGATGGCGCTGCTCAATACCAATACCCGGTATCTGGACGAGCATCTGGCCGCCTACATCGAGCGCCTCGCCGCCACGCTGCCGGAACCGTTGCGCGTGGTGTACCTGGTGTGCAGCGGCAGCGAAGCGAACGAACTGGCGTGGCGCCTGGCGCGCGCCCATACCGGGCGAAACCAGGCGATTGTGGTCGATGCCGCCTACCACGGCAACAGCAACGCACTCATCGATCTCAGCCCGTACAAGTTCAATGGCCCGGGAGGGCGCGGCCAGCCGGAGCACGTGCAGGTAGTCGCTATGCCCGACGTCTATCGCGGGCCGCACCGCGGGCCCGATGCCGGCGTGCGTTATGCCGCCGCGGTGGCGGAGGCGGCGCGGCGGTCCGACGGGCTGGCCGCGTTCTTCTGCGAATCGGCGTTGGGCTGCGGCGGGCAGGTGATTCTGCCCTCCGGATACCTGCGCGAGGCGTTCGCCGCGGTGCGTGGCGCCGGCGGCGTGGCGGTGGCCGACGAAGTGCAGACCGGCTTCGGCCGCGCCGGTTCGCACTTCTGGATGTTCCAGACGCAGGGCGTGGTTCCCGACATCGTCACCATGGGCAAGCCGATTGGAAATGGCCACCCCATGGGCGCGGTGGTCACCACCCCGGAGATCGCCCGGTCCTTCGCCAACGGAATGGAGTACTTCAACACCTGCGGCGGAAATCCGGTGTCGTGCGCCGTGGGCCTGGCGGTTCTGGACGCGATCCGCGGCGAGGGCCTGCAGGCCAATGCGCGCGACACGGGCGGCTATCTGCTGCGCGGCCTTGCGGGGTTGGCCGGGCGTCACGCGGCGATCGGCGATGTGCGCGGCGTGGGCCTCTTTCTCGGCATCGAGCTGGTGCGCGACCGCGAGACGCGGGAGCCGGCGGCGGAAGCGGCGTCCGAACTGGTCGAACGCATGAAAGAGCTGGGCGTCCTGTTGAGCACCGACGGCCCCCTCCATAATGTGATCAAAATCAAACCCCCGCTGGTCTTTTCGCGCGCCGACGCCGATTTGCTGCTCGAGCGGCTGGATGAAGCGTTGCGGGTGGACCGATGAAGCTCGCCATTCTCGGGCTCGGATTCATGGGCAGCACGCACGCGCAAGCGCTCGGCGACATCCCCGGTGTGCAACTTGCGGCGGTCTTCAGCCGGGACGAGAAGAAGCTCGCGGGCGATCTCACCGGCGTCCGCGGCAACCTCGGGGCTCCCGGCAAAATGGTGGACTTCGCCGGCGTCCGGAAGTATCGCGAAGTGGAAGCAGTGCTGGCCGACCCGAAGATCGACGCGGTCGACATCTGTCTTCCAACCTACCTGCACGAAGAAGCGGCCATCGGGGCCCTGCGCGCCGGCAAGCATGTGCTGGTGGAAAAGCCGATGGCCCTCGATAACTGGGCCGCCGGCCGCATGCTGAGCCACGCCGCGAAGCATGGCCGCCTTCTCATGGTGGCGCACGTGCTGCGGTTTTGGCCGGCCTACGTGGCGCTGCGCCGGGCCATCCAGCAGGGGCGATGGGGCGCCATGCGCTCGGCGGTGTTCCGCAGGCGGTGCGCGGCCCCCGGTTGGGGCGGATGGTTGCGCGACCCCGTGCTGAGCGGCGGCGGCGCGTTCGATCTGCTGATCCACGACGCCGATATGTGTCTGCACCTGTTCGGCAAGCCGGAGGTCCTCTCCGCTACCGGCTATCGCGACGAGGGGGCGGGAATCGACTGCATGCATGCGCAACTCTCCTATCCCGACGGGTCGGTGGTGCTCATCACCGGGGGCTGGCACCATCCGGGCGCCTACCCGTTTTCCATGGAGTACACTGTTTCGCTCGAGGGCGGAACCATCGAATATGGCGGCGGCGACCGACCGCCCATGTTGTACCCGGCCGATGGAGCCGCGCAGGCTCTGGAGTTGGCGGACTGCGATCCTTATGCCGCCGAGATCGCCTACTTTATCGAGTGCTGCCGCACGGGCGCCGCGCCCGCGCTGTGTCCGCCGCGGGAATCGGCCGAGGCGGTGAGGCTGATGCTGCTCATGCAGGAATCGCGCGAACGGAATGGACAGAGACTGGTATGCCGAGTCTGAAGCCGTTGGAACCGGGCGTGATGTTCTGGGCGGGGCGGGACAGCCTCGCGGGAATCCGTGCGCTCGGGGTGCGATGCGGCCAACTGGGCCTGGGGAGCGATGCGGAGTTGACCGGCGGCGCGGTGGCACGCTGGAAAGCCGAGCTCGCTCGGGAACGCTTCACTCTGGTCACCGTCTTTGCGGCCTTCCAGGGCGAGAGTTACGCGGATATACCCACGGTGCGGCGCACGGTGGGGTTCATCCCAAGAGAGACGCGGGAAGAGCGCGAACGGCGCACCATCGAGGTGAGCGATTTCGCGGCGCGCCTGGGCGTGCGGAGCATTGCCTGCCATATCGGATTCGTGCCCGGCGATCCGGCCAACGCCGATCGCATCGCCGTGCGCGACATGGTGCGCCGGGTTTGCGATCGCGCCGCGCACCACCGCCAGACCTTCGCCCTCGAAACCGGCCAGGAGACCGCGCCGGTGCTGCTGCGCTTCATCGAGGAGGTGGACCGCCCCAATCTGCGCATCAACTTCGATCCGGCGAATATGATTCTATACGGCACCGGAGAACCCATACCGGCGCTGCGCACGCTGGCGCCGCTGGTTGCGTCGGTGCACTGCAAGGACGGCGATTGGCCGACCGTGAAGCCGCTGGGTGCCCTCGGTGAGGAACGGCGGCTCGGCGAAGGGTCGGTCGGGGTCGCGCGGTTTATCCGTGTGCTGGCGGAGATTGGTTTTCGCGGCCCGCTGAACGTGGAGCGGGAAGCCGAAAACCCCGAAGAGCGGCTGCGCGATATCCGCGAGGCCGTCCAGTTGCTTCGCCTGGTTACGCCCGTGGCGCTGGCGCCCGCCTAAACACCCACCACCGCGCTGCGGCGTTCCAGCAGGACGACATCCCGCCATCGCCCGCGGAGGGCCCCCAGCCGCTCACGGACTCCGACCACGCGGAAGCCGGCCTTCTGGTGGATGGCGATGCTGGCTTCGTTCTCGGGAAAGATGCCGGCCTGCAACATCCAGATGGCGTTCTGTTCGGAAGCCGCCACCAGGGCGGATAACAGGAGGAAGCCGATGCCCCGGCCGCGCGCGCGCTCCGCGACATAGACGCTGACTTCGGCCACGCCGCCGTAGACGCATCGCCCGGAGACCGGGCTCAAGGCCGCCCAGCCGAGGGTGTCGCAGTCCGACCGGGCCAGCAGGCGGCAGAACGGGAGATGCGCGGCATTCCAGTGGTCCCAATCGGGCGCGGACGTTTCGAAGGTGGCGTTGCCCGTGGCCATGCCTTCCAGGTAAATGCCGCGAACGGCGCTCCAGTCCTCCGGCGTGAGCGGGAGAAGAGTGACCGGCGGCATACCAATGACCATTCTAATTCGGTGACAGGCTACGAAACCCCTAAACTGCGGGGGATTTCGAAGCCTGCCACCGAATTAGCGCCGCGTGCGAGAATAGGCCCGAATAGGAGTCTGCCGTGAAGAAGCTCGTCGTGGTCATCTCGTTCGCCTGGGCGGCGTTGTCGTTCGCCCAACCCAAGCCAGCCGTTACGCCGGCCGATTACGGCAAGTGGGAAACGCTCGGACCAGGCACCCTCTCGCCCGACGGAAAATGGCTCGCGCACGCCATCCGTCGCGCCGACGGCACCTTTGAGCTGCGCGTCTCTCCGACTGCCGGCGGCAAGACGAAAACAGCAGCCTTCGGCACCGACGCCCAATTCTCCGCCGACTCCCGCTGGGTGGCCTACGCCATCGGCGTGTCCGATGCCGAAGAGCAGAAACTCAAGAAGGCGAAAAAGCCCGTCCAGCTCAAACTGGGCGTCATGGACCTGGGCTCGGACGCGGTGGCTTCGGTGGACGACGTGGTCTCGTTCGCCTTCTCCGATCAGGCCTCCTACCTGGCATTCCGCCGCTATCCGCCGGCGCCGAAATCCCCGCCTGCGCCCGATGCTCCGCCCGTCGAACCGGTGGGCGCGGCGCTCACCGTGCGCGATCTCCGGACCGGCGTCGACACCACGTTCGGCAGCGTCACCGGGTTCGCCTGGCAGGACAAGGGCACCCACCTCGCCATGACCATCGGCGTCGAAGGCCGCGCCGGCAACGCCTTGCAGCTATTCGATCCGGCGCGTGGAGAACTGAAAGTGCTTGACTCCGGACCGGCGGTATTCACCGCGCTGGCCTGGCGCAAAAACTCCAGCGACCTGGCCGCCCTGCGCTCCAAGAAGGACCCTGCCTACGAGGGCGAATCCTATACCGCGCTTGCCTGGAAGAACCTCGGCGAGAAGCGTTCCGGCGAAGTGGCGGCGCCCCAGCGGGTAGTGTCCACGCGGCCGCCGCAGTGGTCCGAAGACGGCGCCCTGGTTTATGTCGGCCTGGCGGACTGGGACAAAAAGATCGAGGCGAAGAAGAGCGACGAGGAGCCTTCCAACGTGGAGGTGTGGCATGCCCGCGACTTCAACGTCATCTCCGAGCAGAAGCTGCGCCTGGCGCGCGACCGCGATCGCAACGCGCTGGCGGCGTGGTCGGTCGAGACCGGACGCATCGCGCCGTTGAGCGCCAATCCCAAGGAGACCGTGCAATTGCCCCGTACCGGCAAGCGCGCCATCGCGCTCGACGAGACGCCGTACGAAACCGACGGCATGTTCGGCCGCCACTTCGCCGACGTCTACAAGGTCGATCTCTCGAGCGGCGAGCGGGCCAAAGTGGCCGGCAAGATTGTTCCTCCGGTCTGGCCCAGCCCCGGCGGGAAGTACATGCTGCATTTCAAGGACGGCGAGTTCCAGGTGTACGACCTGGAGACCGGCGCCACGCGCAACGTGAGCGCGGCCGCGGGCGTTTCCTTCGTCAATAAGGAATACGATTACCCGGTGAAAAACAAGCCCTCGTGGGGCGTGGCCGGATGGACCAGGAACGATGCCAGTGTCATCGTGTATGACGAGTTCGACCTATGGGAGTTGTTCCCCGATGGCGCCAAGCCGCGCCGCCTCACCGATGGAGCGGCCGGCCAGGTGCGCCACCGCTACGTGAATGTCGAGGCTGCCCAGGCGGGACGCGGCGGGCGCGGCGGCCGCGGTGGCGACGAAGAGGGCATCGACCTGTCCAAGCCCGTCTACCTGAGCGTCAACGGCGTCTGGACCAAGCGCAGCGGCTATGCGCGGCTGGCCGAGGGCACAGTGGACCGCGCCGTGTGGCTCGATCGCGGCGTCAGCCGGCTGGTCAAGGCCAAAGATGCGGACACGTTGGCCTACGTCGCCGAGGCCTTCGATGTCTCCCCGGACTATTTCGCGGCCGGGCCGGACTTGCACAATCCGCGGCAGGTGACCCAGACCAATCCCTTCGCCGGCCAGTACGCATGGGGCCGCGCGGAGCTGATCGATTACCAGAACCCGCGCGGCGAGCGGCTGCAGGGCGCGCTCTTCTATCCCGCCAATTACGAGAAGGGCAAGCAGTATCCGCTCATCGTGCACATCTACGAGCGCGAGAGCGATTTCCTGCACCGTTACTTTCCCCCTTCCGAGCGGTCGCCCTACTCCGAGGCTGCCTGGACGGCGCGCGGCTACTTTGTGCTCATGCCCGATATCGTTTTCCGCGCGCGCGATCCGGGCATGTCCGTGCTGGAGTGCGTCACCGCGGCCACCAGGAAAGTGATTGCCAGCGGCATGATCGACGCCAGACGCATCGGCCTGGTGGGGCACTCCTGGGGCGGGTTCGGAACCGTGTTCGTGATGACGCAGACGGACCTGTTCGCCGCGGGCGTGGCCGGCGGCCCGCTGACCAACCTGGTGTCCAGCTACGGCGAGATCTATTGGAATAACGGCATTCCCGAGACCAACCATGCCGAGGTCGGGCAGGAGCGCCTCGAGGTCCCGCTCTATGAGGACCCGCAGTCCTACATCCGCAACTCGGCCGTGTTCCACGTGAACAAGATGAAGGGCGCGCTGCTGCTCTCGGTGGGCGATAAGGACGGCGCTTCGGACTGGCACCAGGACATCGAAATGTACAATCTGGCGCGGCGCGCCGGCAAGCAGTGCGTGATGCTGGTCTATCCCGGCGAAAATCATTCGCTCGCCGTGAAGGCCAACCAGATGGATTACCATCGCCGCATCCTCGACTGGTTCGGCTACTACCTGAAGGGCGATCCGGCCCCGGATTGGATTGTGAAAGGCGTGACCGTGCTGGACCGCGAGAAGGAATTGAAGCGCATCAAGAAGGATGCCACGCCGGCGGCGGCGACCGAGAATCCGTAGCCTTACCCGCGCCCATGAACCGGCCGGAAATGTATCGCCGCTTGCACGCCCAGGCGGATCCATGGGACCTGATCGTGGTGGGCGGCGGCGCCACGGGCGCGGGCGTGGCCGTCGATGCGGCCTCTCGCGGATACGGCGTCCTGCTGCTCGAGCAGAGCGACTTCGGCAAGGGCACTTCCAGCCGCAGCACCAAGTTGGTCCACGGCGGCGTGCGCTACCTGGAGCAGGGCAATGTCTCCCTCGTGCTGGAGGCCCTGAAAGAACGCGGCCTGCTGCTCGAAAACGCGCCCCACCTGGTGCGCAATCTCCCGTTCGTGGTGCCGAACTACGATTGGTGGGAAGCGCCCTTCTATGGCGTCGGTCTCAAGCTCTATAACCTGCTGGCCGGCAAGTACGGCTTCGGAGCTTCGCGCATTCTGTCCAAAGAAGAAACGCTGGAGCGGCTGCCCACCATCCGGACCGAAGGGCTGCGCGGCGGGGTAATCTACTTCGACGGCCAGTTCGACGACTCGCGCCTGCTCATCAACCTGGTGGCGACCGCCTGCGAACAGGGCGCCACGTTGCTGAATTATGCGCGCGTTACGGGGTTGACCAAAGACGCTGGCGGCGCGGTCCACGGCGTTGTTTTCCAGGATGCGGAAACGGGCGGGGAGCATCACGCCAGTGGCAAGGCCGTGATCAACGCGACCGGCCCCTTCTGCGACCACCTGCGCCTGACGGACGATCCCGCGGCGCAGCCGATCATTGCGCCTAGCCAGGGCATCCATCTGGTATTCCCCGGGTCGTTTCTGGCCGGCGATAGCGCCATCATGGTCCCGCACACCAGCGACGGGCGCGTCATGTTCGCCATCCCGTGGCACGGACACACGCTGGTCGGCACCACCGACACACCGGTTTCCGAGGCAACGCTGGAGCCCGTCGCGCAGGAGCAGGAGGTGGAATTCATTCTGCAAACCGCAGCGCTCTACCTCGAAAAGAAGCCGGCCCGCGCCGACGTTCTCAGCGTCTTTGCGGGGATTCGTCCGCTGGTGCGGTCGGGCGATGCCGGGAATACCGCGGCCCTGTCGCGCGGCCACACCATTCGCATCGAGCCGTCCGGCATGGTCACCGTGTGCGGAGGCAAGTGGACCACGTATCGCCACATGGCGGAGGATTGCGTCAACCAGGCCGCCGCGCTGGCGCGCCTGCCCGCACGGCCGTGCGTAACCGGCAGCCTTCGCATTCACGGCTATCACCCCAACGCCGCGGAATTCGGCCCTCTGTCGGTCTACGGCGCAGACGCGCCCGCCGTGCGCGCGCTCGCTGAAGGTGAGCCGTTGCTGGCGGCACCGCTCCACCCTGAGCTGCCTTATACCGGCGCCGAGGTGGTGTGGGCCGTGCGCGCGGAGATGGCGCAAACGGTGGAGGACGTCCTGGCGCGCCGCACGCGCGCGTTGTTTCTGAATGCAAAGGCGGCCATCGAAATGGCGCCCGCCGTGGCTAGCCTGATGGCGCGCGAACTGAACCGTGGCAGAAACTGGATGACGGAGCAGGTCCGCGTTTTCAGCGAGACGGCCAGGAACTACCTCTAAAAAGGGGACAGACGCATTTTCTCCGCGCCCGGCGAGTGGAATAAATGCGTTTGTCCCCTTTTTCCCCTTACCCCGCACTGCCCTATACCGGCGCCGAGGTGGTGTGGGCCGTCCGCGCAGAGATGGCGCAAACGGTGGAGGACGTCCTGGCGCGCCGCACGCGCGCGCTGTTTCTGAATGCAAGGGGGCCATCGAAATGGCGCCGGCGGTGGCCGCCCTGATGGCGCGCGAGTTCGACCGCGGCAGTAAGTAGGCCGCCCGGCAAGTAGCTTCCTTTAGCGAGACCGCCCGCAATTACCTGCTGCAGTGATCGGAGCAAACCAGCACGGAGCAATGAGCGGCCGCGCTAAACTATACTCATGGCGTCTGGTGTAGAAATCGGAACGCTGATTGACCGCGATCCTGCAATACGTGGTGGGCGCCCGAAGATCGCTGGTACGGGCCTGACTGTACGGCGAGTGGTAGGCTGGTACAAGATGGGCCTGTCCCCCGAGGAAATTGCCCTCGAATATCCGCATTTGAACCTCGCCCAAGTGCACGCCGCGTTGACATACTATCACGCCAACCAAGAAGAGATTGAAGCCGATATCGCTCAGGAGGAGCCGTCGGCCGCGCATTGGGAAGGGCAGTTGGCAACCCATCCGAAACGGGGATGAGCCAAGCCCGCCTTTACCTCGACGAGGACGCCATGCGCAGATCGCTCGTCTTCGGATTGAGATCCAGACATGTGAACGTACTGACCGCCTCGGAAGCCCGGATGATCAACCGCGAGGATCAAGATCACCTCGCGACTGCCTCCGCGTCGGGACGCGTGCGTTCTTTTCTGAAGTGACAGACGCATCTTCTCCGTCCGCCGCGCGTCCGCGCGTGCAATAAATGCGTCTGTTCCCTTTTTAGAACGTTGTTCTGACGGAATACCAGCCGCATGGTAAAGGTGACGGGTCAGAATCCCGCCACGCGGATGAACACGCCGGCCAGGGCGCCGCCGATGAGCGGGCCGAGTACCGGTATCGCCGCGTAGCCCCAGTCGGCGCCGCCTTTCTTCGCGATGGGCAGAATGGTGTAGGCGATGCGCGGGCCCAGGTCGCGCGCCGGGTTGATGGCATAGCCAGTGGTCCCGCCCAGGCTCAACCCGATACCCCACACCAGGCTCGCCACCAGGTAGGGCCCCAGTCCCGCCGCGGGTCCCGCCGCGGACACCGCTTTCGAAAAAATCGCTCCGGCCACCAGCACCAGCACGAACGTTCCGATGATCTCGCTGAGCAGGTTCGCCGCCGGATGGCGAATCGCCGGTGAGGTGCAGAAGCAGGCGCGCTGGCGATCCGCATCGGCGGTCTCGCGCCAGTGCGGAAAAAAGTGCAGCCAGACCAGCGCGGCGCCCGCCAGCGCGCCGGCCATCTGCCCCGCAATGTTGGTGGCCACCCGGCTGAAATCGCCGGACCGCAAGGCGAAGCCGAGGGTCACCGCCGGGTTCAAATGGGCGTCGCTGCTGCCGCACGCGATGGCGGTGAACACGCCCGACATCACGGCCAAAGCCCAGCCGGTGGCGATCACCATCCAGCCGGCATCCTCCGCCTTGGACTTTTTCAGCAGGACGTTCGCCACCACGCCGTTTCCCATGAGGATCAGCACCAGCGTCCCCATGAACTCACCGAACATTCCCTGATTCATGGTTCACTCCCCGGTCTCCAGCCAGTCGAACGAGCGCGTAACCGCTTTCTTCCAGAAGCCGTACATGCGCTCGCGCCGGCGCGGGTCCATAGCGGGCTTCCAGGTACGATCCACGGCCCAGCGCGAGCGCAACTCGTCGAGATCCTGGAAGAAGCCCACCGCCAGTCCGGCCGCGTACGCCGCCCCGAGCGCGGTGGTCTCTTTCACCGCCGGGCGCACCACCACGCGGTCCAGGATATCGGCCTGAAACTGCATCAGCAGATCGTTCTCCACCATGCCCCCGTCGGCGCGGAGAACCGCCACCGGAACCCCCGCATCCTGCTCCATGGCTTCCACTACCTCGCGCGTTTGGAAGGCCGTCGCTTCCAGCACCGCGCGCGCCAGGTGTCCCTTGTTGGTGTAGCGCGTGAGGCCGGCGATGATGCCGCGCGCGTTGTGCTTCCAATAGGGCGCATAGAGTCCCGAGAAGGCCGGGACGAAGTATACCCCGCCGTTGTCCTCCACCGTCCGGGCCAGCGATTCGATTTCAGCACTCTGGCCGATGAGTCCGAAATTGTCGCGGATCCATTGCACCAGGGCGCCGGTGATGGCCACGCTGCCTTCGAGCGCGTAGCGGGCCGGCTGCCCCTTCGTTTGGAAGGCCACGGTGGTGAGCAGGCCGCATTTCGAGGGCACGATCTCGCCGCCGGTGTTCATCAGCAGAAAACATCCCGTGCCATATGTGTTTTTGGCTTCGCCGGCCTGGAAACACGCCTGCCCGGCGAGGGCGGCCTGCTGATCCCCCAGAATCCCGGCGATCGGCACGCCCTGCACCGGTTCCCACGCGGCCTCCCCATATATCTCGCTGCTCGAACAGATTTTGGGCAGGATGGCCCGCGGGATATCGAACGCGCGCAGCAGATCGGCGTCCCAGTCGAGCGTACGCAGGTCCATCAATTGCGTGCGGCTGGCGTTGGTGCAGTCGGTAATGTGCAACCCCCCGTGAATCCCGCCGGTGAGCTGCCACACCAGGTACGTGTCGACGGTGCCGAACAGCACGTCGCCCGCCTGCGCCTGTTCGCGTACACCGGGAACATGGTCGAGCACCCAGCGTATTTTGAGGCTGCTGAAATAGGTCGACAGAGGCAGGCCGGTCTTTTCGCGAAACCGGTCGGCGCCGCCGGTTCGAGACAACTCGGGAATGTAGTCGGCCACCCGCGTGTCCTGCCACACCAGCGCATGGGCCACCGGCCGGCCGGTCTTGCGATTCCACAGCACGGTGGTCTCGCGCTGGTTGGTGATGCCCAGCGCCGCCAGGTCCGCGGGCCGCAGCGCGCGCTGCTCCATCGCCTCCACGATGACTTCCTGGGTGCGCCGCCAGATCTCCTCGGGATCGTGTTCCACCCACCCCGGCTGCGGATAGATCTGCCGGTGCTCCTTCTGCGCGCAGGCGGCGGGTCTCCCCGACCGGTCGAAAATCAGGAACCGGGTGCTGGTCGTGCCCTGATCGATGGCGCCGATGTAGTCGGGCATCTACTGGTTTCCTTTCGCACAGATGGAGTGCCGCCCCAGGATCGTTCTTCAGGGTAGCGCGCCGGCGGGCCGCGGCAAAATGAATCGTCTTTGGCGCGGTGCGCCTGGTCCGCGTGTGGGCTCTCGCGCTCGTGGCCCTGGCTGGAACCGCGGGCGCGGCGCAGTGCGCCTGGGGGGGCGCAGGCCTGGTGATCGAATTCGGCGGCCGCCAGGCGGTCCCGTCCCCGTCAAGCTGGAGGGAAGGCCTCGGGGGCGTTGAGGAAATCGCTGCCCCACTACTGCAACACGGCTTTGTCTTGGTGGCGCAGGCGGTGCCGCCTGCGATTGCCGGGGTCACGGACGAAAGCGTCTGTCCCACGGGCGCAGGGCTCGCGCTCTTGTGGAGCAGGCGCTTTCGCCGGCCAACCGAGGCCCTATCCCGCCATGGCCTGGGTCTTTGCTTCGGTATGGACAGGCCTGGTGGTCACCTTGGGCTCGGGCCGGATAATATCGATGCTCCCCTTAAAGTACGCGCCGTCGTCGATGCTGATCCCGGCTGCTTTGATGTCCCCCACCAGGCTCCCTTGCTCGCGGATCGCGATTTTTTCGGTGACCTCCACGTTCCCCCGCAGCGATCCGTAGATCACCACCTCGCGCGCTTTGATGTTGGCCTGCACTTTGCCATTCGGCCCCACAGTCACCAGGCTCTGCGATTCCAGCGTGCCCTCCACTTCGCCATCCACCAGCAACTGTTCCCGCGTCCGGATCTCCCCCTTGATGTGCATGGAAGCTCCGATGGCCGCCGTATGCTTGGGTATCGCCGGCTCGGGTGCGCTCATGGAAACGGGGCCGCCGCGCGGCGCAGCGTTTTCCTGACTTGGCGTGGCGCCCGCCTGCGCCGTCCGGACCGGCCCCGCCTGTGGCTGGTATGCGTTCCCCTCTTCGTTGCGTTTATTCCACACGTGCCGTTCTCCTTTGTTCGTATCCATGGGAAAAGGCGATCTACGCTGCACTCGGAGTTCCACACCCGAAAGCGCCTGTAGCCGCAACGTTTCACGACGGACAGATTTTTTCGTCGCCCGTCGGCGCGTAACTTTTACGTGCGCATTTTTCCTAAGTTGCTTTACTATGGGAGAAAGCGCGCTACGGGAATTGCAAATCAATATTTGCAGGATCTTTCTATGACCCATCTACGGGATCGACTGGAAGGTGTGTGCTTGGCCGAAGAATATGGATTGCAGATGTGGTTGGGAGGGGACGAGGCCGGCGTTTCTTTCCTTACCTCATTCGGGCCTGATGCGCGCCGCGCCATGGTGAAACTCATTCCCGAGGTACCCTCCACGGCCGAAGAACAATTGGCGCAATGGCACCGGGCGATACAACTGGGGCACGCCCATCTTCTGCCGCTGCTCGATTGCGGGCGCTCCCAGGCCGCGGGCGAACCGGTTCTGTACGCCGTTTTCGAATACCCCGATGACACCCTGGCCGCCGCGCTGGAGCATCGCGCGCTCTCCCCCACGGAAGTGCGCGAGGTGCTGATCGCGGTGCTCGGCGCGTTGCGCTACATCCACGCCCAGGGACTGGTGCATACCGCCGTCGACCCCGCCCATGTGGTGGCCGTGGGCGACCGCATCAAACTCTCCAGCGAAACGCTGCGCGAATCCGGCCGCGGCGCCACGCATGCCGATGACGTCCGCTCGTTGGGCGCGATGCTCTACGAATTGCTGACCAGGCATCGCCTGGCGGGCGACGAGGCTCCGGACCTGTCGGAAATCGACGATCCGCTCCGCACGACCATTCGACATACCGTGGAGCCCGATCCCGCCCTGCGCTGGACGGTAGCGGAAATCGTCATCGCGCTCCACGCCGAGCCGGCGCCCGCCGCGTCCGCGCCCCAGCCGGTTCCCGCCGCGCCTGAGCCCGCCGCACCCGCTCCCGCCGCACCCATCCCCGAGCCGGCGCCCATCGTCCTCCCGGTTCCCGTGGAGGTTCCTCCAGCGGTTCGCCCGCTGGCCCGGGCCGGCGCCACTCCCCGGCCGCGACGGGTATCGTTTCCGAAATGGATCTATGCCGTCTATGCCGCGATCGTGGTCGGCGGCATCCTGCTGGTCAACCACAACCGGTCGGTTCCCGCATCTTCGACGCCGCCCGTTTCCGTTTCCGCCTCGCGACCGGCGCCAGCCCAGCCGCCACCAGCCCAGCCGGCGCCCGAGGCCGCCGTGGTGCCGCCTCCCCCGGTGGTTGCGGCTCCGGCCGCGCCCGTGGCCGCGAGCGCCGATCGCGAAGTATCGGGCAGCCGCATGTGGCGGGTCATCGCCTACACGTACTCCGGACACACCGCGGCGGAGAAAAAAGCGCAGAGGATCAACCAGAAATGGCCCGGGTTTCACGCCGAGGTCTTCACTCCGAAATCCCGTCCCGGCATGTACCTGGTGGCGCTGGGCGGCCGCATGACGCGCGACGAAGCCGTCAGCCTGCAACGGAAAGCGCGCTCCCGCGAGCTGCCGCGCGATACCTACGTGCAAAACTATACCAACTGACTCTATGCCATACTTCCTGGCTAAGACCGACCCCGAGACTTACTCCGTCGACGATCTGGAGCGCGAGAAGAGCACGGTGTGGGACGGCGTGACGAACCCGCAGGCGGTTCGCGCCATCCGCGCGATGCGGCCGGGCGACCGCGTGTTCCTCTATCACAGCGGAGGCGTTTCGGGCATCGTGGGCCTGGCCACCGTGCGCTCCGAGCCGCGCGACGACCCCAAGAACCCCAAATCGGCGGTGGTCGATCTCGCGTTCTCCGGGCGCCTGGACCCGCCCACTACGCTCGCGGAAATCAAGCAGTCGAGAGAATTCGACGATTGGGCGCTGGTGCGGCAGGGAAGGCTGTCGACCATGGCCGCGCCCGACAAATTCGTGGAGTGGATGAGGGCGCGGTACCCGCACGCCGGGCTCTAGACCGCGCCGGCCGCGTCCATGAAGCTGCGCAGGTCGCTTTCGTTGATCTCCGGCAGTCCCGGCGCCACATTGTTCAACTTGCCGTCGCGCATCCAGCGTTCCAGCCGGTCCACCATTTCGAAGAGGTGGTCGAACGAATCCACGATAAAAAGGACCGGCTGATAGTGGTCGATCTCCGCCCCCTGGTTGATCAGCCACTCCAACTGCGCCGGGTAGCGCTGCACTTCGTCCGATTCGATGGCGTGCTCCAGTTCCCCATACGAGCTCAGTAACCCGCTGCCGTAAGCGCACGTGCCGCGCGCGCCGCGCATCAGCCCGAACTCCACCGTGAACCAGAAGAAGCGCGACAGGGCCTTGATGATGTTCGTCAGCCGGCGCGTCCGCTCGGCCTGATCGCGTAGGTCCGCGGTCAGCCGCACCGCCGTGTGGGCGCAGTCGCCGAACCGCACCAGGACATCGGCGAAGGCCTTCTCGGTATGCATGGGCACGTGCCCCGCCACGTCGTGAAAGATGTCCGGCTCGGGCAGATAGTCCATGCGGTCCGCGGGACGGATGGTGATGGTGGTGGGGAATTCGCGGCGTTGCAGACAGTCGAAAAACAGGAAACCGGGCACGTACCCGCTGACCGCCTTGGCTTGAAAGCCGGTCAGCGGTTGCAGCTTCTGGTTGATCTCCGAGAGGCGCGGGATGCGGTCCGGCGGCAGGTCGAGGGCTTCGATTCCCTTGAGGAAATGGTCGTTGGCGTACCGCTCCCAGCGCGGACGGATGCGCTGGTAAAGACGCCGCCAGGCTTCCTGGTTCTCCTCCGAATACAGCTCGTAAGCCTGCCGGATGTAGAGTTCGCCGCGGTGGCGAGCCTCCTCCACGAACGGCGCATGACCGGTGGTTAGCCCGGTGGCTGTAAGCACCTGCGGCATGGGATTCCCTCCTGCTATCCTCACTCTATCACAACAACCTCTTTCCAGTGGTGCTAAGTGAGGCGGGTTGAGCGCTTGGCCCTCATCGCCGGGCACGACGAAGTGCCACGGCTCTTCGCACCGGTTCCCCGCACCGAAAGATCGGCCCCAGCGTCCGCCAACCAACGCATTCGGTTGCGCGACAGGCATGGGCGATCCGCGGGGAATTGGTAGATTGTGGTAGGAATCCGCTATGGAAGCCACCCCCCATCGCCCCACGTGGAAGACCCTGTTGGCTTTCGCGATCATCTACTTCGTGTGGGGCTCCACGTTTCTAGCCATTCGTGTGGGCGTCCGCGAAGTGCCGCCGTTCCTTTTGGCGGCGATGCGTTTCCTGGTGGCCGGACTGGTTCTTTATGGCTGGATGATTGCGCACGGCGAGCCCTCCCCGACCAGGCGCCAATGGAGGTCGGTCTCTTTCCTCGCGGTCTTGATCTTCGTCATCGACTACGGCCTGGTGTTCTGGGCGGAGCAGCGGGTGCCTTCGGGCATCGCCGCAGTCATGCTGGCCACCATCCCCGCGTTTATGGCGCTGTCGGAAATCACGATCCTGCGAACCCAGCGGCTCACCGTCCGCCTGGTCCTGGCGCTCGCGATCGGGCTTGGGGGAGTGGCCCTGCTGACCAGCCGCTCGTTGAACCTCGGCGGGGAGCCCATCGACAGGGCGGGCGCCATGGCGCTGATCGTCGCATCGATGAGCTGGTCGGTAGCGTCGGCCCTTACGCGCAAGCTGCCCCTGCCGCCTTCCAAAGTCATGAGCTCGGGAGCGCAGATGCTCGCCGGCGGAGTGTTTCTGGCTCTCACCGCGGCCGCGCTCGGCGAATTTCGTAATTTTCACCCGGGGACCGTCTCACGCGGAGCCTGGCTCGCGTTGCTCTACTTGATTGTGGCGGGCTCGATCGTCGGGTTTACCGCCTACGTCTGGCTGATTCATCATGAATCGCCGACCAAAGTGGGGACCTATGCGTACGTGAATCCGATCGTGGCCGTGCTGGTTGGATATTTCCTGGGCGGCGAAGCTCTGGGCCTGCGCACGATTGGGGGCACTGCGTCTGTTCTCATCAGCGTAGTGGTGATCACCACCACGCGGGTGAAGAAGCAGCGCGCGGCGGCAGGGTGAACGCCGCTCCGCAGCCGTGCGGCGGGCGATGATACCCCC